>JAYUUV010000067.1:0-27416 GCA_043754695.1 Planctomycetota bacterium | reverse complement strand
CCACGGTGCACGAGGCCGGAAATCACGACCGGGTTGGCCGGCGGAGCACCGAGCACGACATTCGCCGTGCCGCCGTCGCTGACACTGACGCTGCCGCGTTTCTTGGTCAGTTCGTTCAGCTCCCAATCGTTTCCGCGCTTGGATTCAGGATCGCGCAGGCGATCGAGTTCGCTCGGCGCGGCCTCGGCGCTGAGCTTGTATTCGCCCGGCGCCACGTGCTTGAATTCGAACTTGCCGCCGCGGTCGGTCGTCGTGTCGTAGTTTTCGCCTTCGCCCGCGGCCGTCACTTTGCGGCTGTCCACCCGTTCGCCGTTGCGCGAGGGCATGACTTCGCCGGTGATGCGACCGCCCACGCGCAGGATCATGCGCAGGTTGGGCAGCGCCTGGCCGCCGCCGACTTCCGTCTCGAGCACTTCGCTCGGCGCAAAACCGTCGAGTTTCGCGACGACGGTGATCTTGCCGGTCTGCGCGGCCGTGATCTCGAACTTGCCCTGATTGTCGGCCTTGTCGGTTCCGCCGTTCGACCAGCGGTTCTGATCGCCGTTGACCAAGACTTCGGCGCGCGGTGCGGGACTGCCGTCGGGCTTGACCACGACGCCCGAGATCAGCGCGCGGCGCGGCGCCACAAACGTGTACGAGGCGCCTTCGCTCGGGACCGTGACGTCGAGCGGCGCTGGATCGTCGTGGCCGGGCACGTTCAGGTTGAGCGTGTAACCGCCTTCGAGCAGTCCGCCGAGTTCGAAACGGCCATCCTCCGGCTTGTACATGCCGCTGACCATGCGCGAGAGGTTGAACGAGCGCTTGCCTTGGTCCTTGGCCATCGCCACCACGCCGAAAGCCGTCACCGGCGCGCCGACGTCGTCGACCACCTGACCTTCGACCGAGTAGCCGGCGACGAGTTGCACTTCCATGCCGCGCGTGTCCGCCGCGACGCCTTCAAGTCGCGCCTTCCAGGTTTGTCCCTTGCGGCGCGGCTTGCCGGCTTCGACGGGCGGCTTGCCCTGGGCCAGCAATCCATACGGGCCATCGTTCAGGCCGGCGATCTGGAATTCCCCCGAGGCATTCGTGCGCACGGAGTAGCGCGTGTCGAAGGGATTGAACGGATCGTCGTCGCCGCCGCCTCCGGTGGCGACGACCTGCGCGTCCACCGCGGGACTCTTGTCGGGCCAGACCACGCGCCCCGCAACGACGTGGCCGGTGCCGAGCACCAATTCGACGCCCTCTTTGACCGCGCCGTTCTCCACCAGTCCGATTTCCTTCTTCACCGTGACGCGCTGCGGAGCGGAGACGGTCAGCGTGATTTCGCCCGGCTGCAGGCCGCGCAGGTCGAAGCTCCCGTCGTCGCCGATCTTGCCGTTGTCGCGGTCGCCTGATCCCATGCCGCCGGCTTTGGCGCCCTTGACGCGCACTTCGAGCACGGTGTTCTTCGGCAATCCGCCCTCGGCGGAGCGCACGCGGCCGCGTACACGCGCGCCCACGGCAAGTTCGAAGACCTGTTCGACGGTTTCGCCGGCCGGCGCGCGCAGGTCGCTGACCGAGAGCTTGGTCACGACGTCGGAATCGAACGAAAGGTTGAGCCCGAGTTCCGGCGGCAGGCCGCGCAGTTCAAAGCGCAAATCTTTGTCGATCTTCGAGGATCGCGCGACCATGTCGCTCCAGCGATTCGACCAGGCGTTGGCGTGCACCGTCTTGCCGACCAATTGCTGCGCGAGGTTTTCCGCGTCGCGGGCGAGGCGCAGCTGGCCGCGCAGCGCGCCGCCGAGGAAGGGCTCGAGCTGGATGTCCTTCGGCGCCTTCCCGTCGGAGAGGCGAAAGGTCTGCGGCTTGTCCAGGAAAAGGTGCAGCGCGTCGACGTCGAGGCGTCCTGACTTCGTGCCTGGCGCGAACGCGACCTTGAAGCTGCCGTCCGTCTCGACCTTGGCGCGGTACATCTCGCGCGTCTTGAACTTGCGGCCGAGCGCGACCACCTCGACCACTTCTCCGCCCGGCGTGCCTTCGGGGAACGTGACGCGGCCTTCGAGCCAGATCGCTTCGCGCAACTCGGCCTCTTCGGCGGTGGCTTGCTGGCGCCGCTCGTTTTCAGTGCGCGGCGCGCCGGGTTGGCCGGCTTTCTCCGCAGCGGCTTGGGTGGCGCTCGCGGCCAGAGTCTCGACGGCTTGCGTCCCGGCGCCGGCGCCGAGCGAGAGGTCCGCGCCCGGATTCAGGTCGGCGGCGTTGGGCGCCGGCTGGCGCAGGAACGTCCAGGCGGCCGCGCCGACACCCGCCACAATGAGCAGGAGCAGGACGGGCAGGAGCTTTGAAGGGCGACGTGACACGGGGGTTCTCCCTCTAGGATTCAAAGGCGCGCGGCGGGCCGAGCGGGGAAGCCACTACTCTAGCTGAGCTGCGTGGCGACTTCCGCCGCGGGCCGGGGGATCGAAAGCGGCCTAGTACTCACGGGCGGGTTTCCAAATTCCAGCGCGGGCCAAAATGTCGTGCGGCGCCCGAATCCAAAGCTTGCGCTCACGATTCGCGAGTCCGGCCGTTGATCGATCGCTCACACAACCCGTACATGTCGGGGCTGGTCAGGCATCAGGGTCTCGACTACCGTGGTCGTACTACCTCGGTAGTTGTCCGCTTTCCCGCACCCTCGACGGAGACGAATCATGGACCGATCGCAGCACTTGGGCGAACTTCAATACGCGATCATGCGCGTCCTGTGGGACGAGAGCGAAGCCACGGTGGCGCGCGTGGTCGAACGCTTGCCGCGCGTGCAGCGCCGCGCGTTGACGACCATCGCGACGATGCTTACGAAGATGGAAAAGAAGGGCGTCGTCGACCATCGCGCGGAAGGCCGCCAGTTCATCTACTTCCCGACCGTCAGCGAAAGCGACGTGCACCGCAGCATGGTCGCCGACCTGACTGAGCGCCTGTTTCGCGGCGACGTCGGTGCGCTGGTCAATCACCTGATCTCCGAACAGGAAATCGATCGCAGCGATCTCGCGCGGCTGAAGACCCTGATCGCCGAACGTCAGCGCAAGGAGAAGCCCAATGCACGCTGATCTATTGACGCCGGCTCTGGTCGGCTTCGACGGCACGTGGTCCGAGGGCCTGTCGTTCTTTGCGCTCGCGGGCCTGGCGTGGCTCTTGACCTATGCGTTGCATTCGAGCTTGCTGCTCGGCAGCGCCTGGCTCGCCACACGGCGCCTGGCTACCTCGCGCGCCGGACTGCGCGAGCGCGTCTGGAAGTTCGCCGTGCTGGCGGCTTTCGTGACTGCGAGTCTGCAAGTCGGCCTGGGTTTCGAACCGCTGGGCGGACGCTTGCCGCTGCGGCGTGGCGCGGTCGCAAGTGCTGCCTCCGTGCCTGAAGCCGTCGAAGCGCCGACAGCGCGAACTGACCTGAGTGCGTCCGCGGATTCGCCGGCGGCCCCCAAGCTCGTCGCTCAGGCGCTGCTGGCGAACTTGCTCGCGCCTCTGCGCGGCGAGTCGCCGGACGCGAACGCAAAGCCGGCACACAGCGAGCCGCGCGCAGCGCTCGAAGATTCGGTCGCGTCTTCGTCGGCGAACGAAGCAGCGTCCGGTCCGCTGCTTTCAGCCGCCGTCGTTGCACCGGATTCAGGCCTGGGTGAATGGACGCAGTGGGCCTTCGCCGTATGTCTGGCCGGCGCGCTGGGCGGACTCTTGCTGTTCGCGCTCTTGTGGGTGCGCTTGAACGGATGCCTACGCGATCGCGTGGTGCTCGAACACGGCGCGCTGGCCGACAAATTGCGCGAACTCTGCGCGCGCGCAAAGATCACTCGGCGCGTGCGCTTGTCCGTGGCGCCGGCACTCGGCGCGCCGATCAGCATGGGCATGTTCAAGGCGGAAATCTGCGTTCCGCCGCGCGTGCTCTTGGAACTGAACGAGGAAGAACAAGAGGTGCTGCTGGCCCACGAGTTGGCGCACGTCGTGCGCCGCGATCCCTTGTGGCTCGCTGTCTGCCGTCTGTGCGAAGGCGTGTTCTTCTTTCAGCCGCTCAATCGTGTGGCGCGCCGCGAGATCGAAGACTGCGCCGAATTCCTGAGCGATGCTTGGGCCGTGCGCCAGACGGGTTTGCGCTTCTCACTGGCGAGTTGCCTGACGCGCATCGCCGAATGGATCGTCGGCGAACGCCGCGTCTTGCCCGCGCCGGCCATGGCCCAGGGCCGTTCGCGCCTGCGCCATCGTGTGGAACTTCTGCTCGACGAAGGCTCGGCCAAGGAAGTCGATCGCAGTCCGGCTTGGGTCGGCGTGGCCTGCCTTGGATTCGGTGCGACGTTGATCGCGGTGGTGCCGTGTGTCAGCGCGAGCGAAGCGCTGCTCGACGCGGGCGATCGCGGCGGACTCTTGTTCCTGCCCGATCGTGGCGATCGCACTCGGGCCTCCCGCGACGGTTCCGCCGCTGTGGATGAGGTCGCCTGCGAAGTGAAGTGCGAACCCAAGCTCGAAGTTTGCAGCGACAGCGCGGCGGAAGTCGCCGGGACGCCGGAGCCCGACAGCTTCGCCGAGTTGCAAATCGAGCTGAACGCACTCGCCACTGAGATCGGGCTCTTGCGCGCTGAGGCCGCGAGGCTCGAACTTCACGGCGATCTTGCACGCGAAATCACGGGCGAACTGCGATTGCTCGAAATGAAACTCGCTCACCTGCGCGACCTCGGGTCGCGACTCGATTCACTGCGCCTGTCCGCGCTGTCGGGCTCGCGCGCGAACAACCGGCCGGCGACTGAGTCGGACGCGAGATCCGCGAAAAACACCCAATCCAACAAGACCGACTCGATCCTTTCGACCTTTCCCGTGGAGACCAAGTAATGAACACCACTCCCTTTCTGTTCCTGGCCGCGCTTGGCGCGGGCGTTCCGATCGCGCTCGCACTGACGCCTTGCGATCACAAGCACGGCTGCAAGCACCAGACCGGCGCTGCGACCCTGTCGACTGTCGCGCCGGCGAAGTCGGTGAATTGGAGCTCGCAGTCCGGCGGCGTCGCGCAGGGCAGTTGTGCGCCCGTGGCGGTGATTTGCCAGAGCCCGGGCGCACAAGCCTCAGCCCCTTGCGCGAACGCGTCGTCCAATTCTCCCGTGGCAGCGCTGGCGCCGGCGAAAGGCGTGGGTTTGAACACGCGCTCCGCCGCCAGCGCGCGCGCCAATCCTGCACCCGTAGCCTGGGCCCGCGCGGGCACGGGTACCGAGCTGTCCGCGGCTTGCGCGAGCACGTCGTCAGGTTCCAGCTGCAGCCCGAGCAGTGGGGCAGTGGCGAGCGCTGGGGCGTGCGCGCCCTGCCCGCCTTGCGCAACTGCGCCTGCTTGCACGGGCAGCGGCAGCTCGAACTCCGTGAGCACGCCTGCCGGGCAGCACTCGCTGCACAGCGCGCACGTTGCCTCGAACGGAACGGCCTCGATGACGACCGTTGGTGGCACGCAGTTGCTCGGGCTCGCCAAGCTCGGGGGCATAACGCTCAGCGCAGAAAACAACACTGGACTCGGCGGGCTTGGCAGCCTTGGCAAACTCGCCACGCTTGGCGATGAGCTGAGTGAACTCCGCGGCTTGAGCGGTCTTGCGCGCCTCGCCGACGAGCCCTCTTCGACGACTCCGCAGGATCGCGAGCAGTCCGAGGCGCTGCGCGATCTCGAGCGCGAATACGCGACTGCGATCCAGGAAGCGCAGCGCGAAGCCGAGCAGCAGATGCGCGAGGCACAGGAACGCCTGCGCGAGGCACAGACGGAAATCCAAGAGGCGCAGCAGGAAGCGCGCCAGGCCCAGGAAGAAGCTCAACGCGAGATCCAATCGGCGCTGCGCGAGGCCTTCCAGGAAGCAGAGTCTTCGCGGCGCGAAGCACAGCAAGGCTATCGAGAGGCGCTGGAGGAACGCCGTCAGGCGGAACGCGAGGCTCAGCAGGAAGCGCGCGAGGCTGAGCAGCAAGGGCGCTCGGCCCAGGGGCGAGTTCGCGACACCCAGCGCATGGACCAGCGCAAACAGTACGAACGCCAACGTGAAACGGTCGCGCGGATGCAGCCCATGTACGAACGCCAACGTGAAATGGTCGCGCGGATGCAGCCCAAGATCGAGGCCGCAATCGAAGAGGGTCAACGTGTGACCGAGGAAGCGCTTCGACACTACATGCAAGCCTCGCAGGAGCGCGCGGCGAAGATAGGCAAGGGCAACGAGTACACGCGCGAACTCGAGCGCCGCGTCGCAGAACTCGAGCTCCAACTAGGTCAGGTTCGCGGCTCGGCCCGCGCAGGTCGCGCTCCCGCCCAAGTCCACCGGTTCTCCTTCGGACCCGAGGGCGGTGTGGTTGAGTTGACTGACGATGATGCCGTCTCGGCAGCGGCGCCCGAGTGGTCCCAAGCCGACGAGGCTCGGAGCATGAGCGAAGAGCCGTCGGTCTGGGAATCCGCCGAAGGCGAGTCCGATGCTGAGAGCGTGTTCAGCTTCACGACGCCGGAGCCGATCGCCAAGGTGAAGGAGAAGAAGAACAAGCAGAAACATGCGGCGCCGATGGCTCCCAATGCTCCCATGCCTCCTATGGCCCCGATGGCCCCGATGAGCCCGATGAGCCCGATGCCGCCCATGCCTCCGATGGCCGCAATGCCGCCCATGCCTCCGATGCCCAACATGCCATCAGCACCCCCGGCTCCGCCCGATTCGAGTTCCGCGGATTCATGGCAGTTCTTCGCCGTGCCCGCCACGCCCGCCCCGAGTCCGAGCCGCACGCCGCAGGCCGAGGGCAACGATCCGTTCTACATGCCCACGCCCGCGCCGCAGGAGGCACCAGAGTCCTGGCCTCGCAGTGCGACGCCGGAATCGATCGTCGAGCAAGACAGCGCAGGCTCGCTCGCGGACAGCGGGGCACTCGAGGACGCGATGCGCGAGTTGCGCGACGAAATTCGCGCGCTGCGCGAAAGCATGCAAGGCCTGCGCGAGCGCATCCACACGATGGGTGAGAACGCGGTGCGCTGAGCCGATATCGCCGGGCCTGTCAGTGGATCGTCAGGCCCACAGCACCAGGTCTTGCCCGCGCGCGCCGGCGGAAGCGCCGGCGCGCGCGCGCACTCGGACGCCGTAGCCGAACGTGCCGGAGCGCAAGACGCGTTGGGAGCCTTCGAAGATCCACGGCGCATTTGGCCGCGAACGGCTCTGGCTGACCGGCATCAGGCGCACCAGCATCATGTTGTGCAGATCGGTCGCCGATTTGGAATGCCCGAGCACCAGTTCGACCAGCACGTCGTCGGGCGATAGCGTCCCCAGATCGACTTCGACACGCGCTTCGACAGCGTCGCCCACCTTCAGGTTGGACAGCTCCGAGAGCCGCAGCGCGCTGATCGAAATCGCCCGGAAATCCTGCTCCATCTTTGCCGCGTCGCCGGCACGTTTCTTGGCCAGCGCATTGTTATTCGCCGTCAGCGCGAAGTACGCGCGCGCCAGCGGCTGATAGGCCTGCTCGCTGTACTCCTGGACCATGCGGCCGGTGTCGAACACGGGCGGGATCGTCGCCAGGTTGTGCCGCACGCGCTCCAGCCAATTGCGCGGAACACCCGCGCCATCGCGCTGGAAGAACAACGGCACGATTTCTTCCTCCAACAGGCTGTACAGCACCGAACTGTCCAACTCGTCCTGCAGGTCCTGATTCTCGAAGCTGCGGCCTTCGCCGATCGCCCAACCGTTCTTGCCGTCGTAACCCTCGGGCCACCAACCGTCGAGCACCGAGAGGTTTAGGCCGCCGTTGGCCGCGGCCTTCATCCCGGAGGTTCCGCTGGCCTCCAGCGGGCGCACCGGAGTGTTCAGCCAGACATCGACGCCCTGGACCAGCGCGCGCGCGGTCTCGATGTCGTAGTCCTCGACGAAGATCACTTTGCCGAGGAACTCTTCGGAGCGCGTGAGCGCGATCACGCTCGTCAGCACGTCCTTGCCCATCTGGTCGCGCGGGTGCGCCTTGCCGGAGATCAGGACGCGCACGGGACGCTCGCGATTGCCCAGCAAGGCCGCCAGGCGCGCGCGGTCCTGAAAAAGCAGCTGCGCGCGCTTGTAGGGCGCGAAGCGGCGCGCGAAGCCGATCACCAGCGCGCGTTCGTCGAGCCCGGCCAGCATGCGCGCCAGCACCACCGGCCGGTCGTGGCGCTCGGTGAAACTGCGCTCCAGGTTGTTGCGCACGGTCGCGAACAGGCGTCGCTTGAGCGAGCGTTTGACTTCGAACAGCGCTTCGGGCGGAATCGTCATCGCGCGTTCGGAGAAATCGATCCCGCGCACGGAGCTGCCGCTTGGCGCGATCAGTGCGGCAATGTCGGGGTGCGTCCAGCTGGGCAGGTGCACGCCGTTGGTGACCGCCGCGATCGGCAACTCTCCGCGCAAGAGCTTCGGCCAGAACGGCCGCAGCAGATCCTTGGACACTTCGCCATGCAGCTTCGACACGCCGTTGGCGAACTGGCAGAAGGACAGCGCGAGATAGGTCATGTTGAACGAGACGCGCTCGTCATCGCTTTGGCCCAGGGCGATGAAGCGCTCCCAAGGCAGGCCGACCCAGTTCGCGGCATCCGAGAAGTAGCGCCGCATCAGGTCCTCGCCGAAGCGATCGTGACCCGCCGGAACCGGCGTGTGCGTGGTGAAAGCCGTCGAGGCGCAGACGATCTCGCGTGCTTCCTCGAAGGTCATGCCGTGCTCGCGCACCAATCGGCCGATGCGTTCCAGGGAAAGGAACGCCGCGTGGCCTTCGTTGATGTGGAACACGCTGGGCTCGATCTTCAGCCGCTCGAGCAGCCTTGCGCCGCCACGGCCGAGCACGATCTCCTGGCGAATGCGCGCTTCCTGATCGCCGCCGTAGAGCCGCGAGGTGATCTCGCGATCCTCAGGCCGGTTCTTCTCGACGTTGGAATCGAGCAGATACAGCGTCACACGTCCGACCGCCACCGACCAGGCACGCAAGCAGAGCGCCGAACTCGGCAGCGTCAGCGTGATCTCGAGCGGCGCGCCGCTCTCGTCGCGCACGGCTTCCATCGGCAAGCGCCTGGGATCGTTGTCGACGTCGAGCGCGATCTGCTCGCCGGCCGCCGACAGACGCTGCTGCATGTAACCGCGGCTGTAGAACAGTCCGACGGCGATCAGCGGCAGGTTGAGGTCGCTGGCCGACTTGAGGTGATCGCCCGAAAGAATGCCCAGACCGCCCGAGTAGATGCGCAGCGATTCGTGGATGCCGAATTCGGCGCAGAAGTAGGCGATCGGGTGAGCCGGCGAGATCTTCAGTCCCTGCCCCAAATCCACTTCGCGCCCGGCGGCTTTCATGTACTCGTCGAAGCGCTTCAAGACGCGGCCGAGCTTTTCGGCGAAGCGCGGATCGACCGATTTTTCGTCCAGGTCTTCGGGGAATACCTGGCTCAAGGTGCTGACCGGATTGTGCCCCGTCGCAGTCCAAGAGATCGGCGAGAGTTCCGCGAACAGGCCCATGCCCTCGGGATCCCAGCACCACCAGTAATTGCGCGAGAGCCGCTCCAGCCCGGCCAGCGACGGCGGCAGCGTCGCAGCGACTTCGAACGTCGACAGGTGCGGTCGTCGGCCTTCGGGCACGGCCGCCACCGGCATGGCGATGCGCGGGCGATAACTGGGCACGGGCGCCGTGCGCGAACGATTTCCCGAAGCATCGAGAGCGCGCTTGAACGCGTCTTGATAGTGCGCGATCAGGTCCGACCAGGCGGTGTGCTGCGCGGTGCGCCGGCAAGTGGCCAGCGTGGCGGCGCGGTCGCGTTCGGTCGCGACGAATTCGTCGATCACGCCGGCGAGATCGGCCGCGGCGTGTGCGTCGGACTTGCCGACGCGCTCGAGCACCACGACACCGTCCGCCGCGCCGAGGCCCTTGGCCTTGGCCCAGCGTCCGAAACCGGCATGGTCGCTGGTGATCGTCGGCACGCCGACGGCCAGCGATTCCTCGGGCGTGTAGCCCCAGGGTTCGTAGAACGATGGGAACACGGACAAATCCGTGGCGCGCAACACCGCCTCGTAGGGCATGTTGAGCAGGCCGTCGCGCTCGTGCAGGTAGATCGGGATCTGCAGCACTTTGATGCGCGATCCGCGCGCGTTCACCAGGCCCAGTTGGCGGGTCGCGATCTGGATCGGATCGCCCGCCTGATCGAAAAGATTGTGCGTCGAGACACCCAGCGGACCACTGGCAGGATCCAGCGGCCCGCGCAGGCGGTTCTGCAGCGAGTGGCACACGCCCGAGTGACCGGCGGGCACGGTCAGCAGCACGACGATCGGCCGGCCGGGACGCTCCGCCAGTTGCGCGAGCGCAGCGAGCAAGACGTCGATGCCCTTGTTGTGGAACTCGTAACGGCCGGACAGGATCAAATAGAACGCAGCCGAAAGATCCTGGGCGAAGAAACGGCTGGACAGATCGATCAGCGCGGCGCGCGCTTGTTCGAAGCTCACGCTCCCGCACAATTCGTCGATCACGCTGAGATCGATACCGTTGGGCAAGAGCGGCTCGGCCTCGCGCCGGTGCACGAGCGCAGCCTCCGCCGCCGTGATCGTACTCACGGTCGTGAACACGTCCGCGCTGCGCGCGCAAACCCCTTCCAACGAGTGCTTCGAGCGCACGCCCAGCGTCTCGGCGAATTCCTCGCTGGTTTTCTCGCCGAGGCCCTCCTCGGGGGAATGCCCGGTGGCCGAAAGCGCGCGGCCGAGCATCGTCGCGTGCGTGGTGAAGACCGTGCCGATCGCCGGGATGCGCGATTCGAGCAGCAACAGGCCAGAGCCCGTCATCCACTCGTGGAACTGCGCGACCGCGCGGCCGCGACCGGGTGCGATGAACTCCTGCCACCAGCGTTCGATCACCAGGCCCGCGGCCCAGCCGAACAGCACCGGCTCGACGTAGTCCCAGCCGCCGGTCAGGGAATCGACATGATGACGATCCCACAGGCCGGCCAGGATCGGATCCTTCTGCGCGAAAAGACTGGAAAACTCGATCAAAATCGTGCGCGGCCGGCCCGGGATCTTCCAGCGTCCGACACGAATCGGCACGCCGAGCGAGCGACAGCTCTCGGCGAAGTCCTCGAAGCCAGCTTCGGCCTCGAAGGCTTCTTCCTGGCGCTCGTTCGACAACAGCCACGGCCCGATGGCGATGTAGTTGTCGCCATAGCGATCGACCAGCGTGCGCGCCTTGGTGGAGACGACCGTATGGATGCCGCCGACCTTGTTGGCGACTTCCCAGCTGACTTCGAAAAGACTGTCGTTCAAGGCGTTTCTTTCTGTGCGAGGACGCGTTCTGGGACTGCGAGGGGCGAGTGGACTGGCGCGGAGCTTGCCTGTGCCGAGCGCTGATTCGTGTGCAGCGCACGGCGCGCGAGGTCGTCGAGCACGTTCATGAACGTGATGAAGGCATCGTGCGGACTGGCATAGGGACTGAAGTACTTGTGCACGTCACCGTCGGCGAAGAACTTCGTGCACATGTAGTAGACGTGGTCCGAGGTCGAGAGCCGGCGCCAGCGTTCGAGCAGATCAGGTCGACCGGCGGCGGCCGCCAGCTTGATCGAAGCCAGGATCGCGTAGAGCGCGTCGTGGGCCGCGCGCTGCATCTGATTGCCGAGCCAGGCGGTCAAGTCGCGCTCCGCATCCGCCCAAGACACGGGGTAGGGAATGTCCAGGCGCGCCACAGCGTCCTGCGAGAGCGTGATCTGCCTGGGCGTTTCGAAGCGCACCCGTCCGCTGCGCAGCAAGGCGCCGGGCAAGTGCGCCATGAAGTCGAAAATCCCGGTTTCGCGCCACTGGTGCTCGCCGAAGGTCTCGTAGTCCATGAACAGCCCGACCAGCGAATCGTCGGCGGGCAGGCCGTCGATCCACGAGGCGAAGCGCTCTGAAGGCAGCGGCCACTCCGACCAGCCGCGGTTGGAGAAGCGGAAGGCGATGTCGTCGGAAAGCTTGTAGGAACGCAGCAGGATCTTCAGCCGCTCGCAACTCTCCGGCCGGTAGACCCGGTGCGGACTCCTCCAGCCCAGCAGGTGATCGGCGCCTTCGCCGAGAATGCCGGTGAATCCCAGGGCTTCCGCGCGCTGCGCGACTTCGTTGGAGACGACCAGTTCGGTGTTGCGGAACGTCGTGGGCCGCGTGCCGAAGACGCGCTCGACGCGCGCGGCCTGGTCCATGACCTGCGCGTCGAATTCCTGCGGGTCGCCCAAGAAGGCCAGCGAGTGGTGCGAAGTTTCGCCGAGGAATTCGACGCAGCCGGTGTGCGCCAGGCGCTGGAAGCTCTTCAGCGCTTCAGGCGCGTATTCCTCCATCTGCTGGATGGCGGTGCCCGAGACGGAGAAGGCGATGCGAAACTTGCCCTGATGGCGCTCGATCTGCTCGAGCAGGAGCGCGTTCATCGGCTGATAGCACTTTTCGGCCACGCGCCGCACGATGCGCGCGTTCTCGGCGTCGTCGAAGTACTGGTCGTGCACGCCGATGTCGAAGAAGCTGTAGCGCCGCAGCCGGTAGGGCTGGTGCACCTGGAAGTAGAAGACGACCGACGTCATCGCAGGACCTCCTTGTAGATGCCGACCACGGCCCGCGCGCGCTCGTCCCAGCGCAGGCTGCGGACTTCTTCGCGGCCCTCGCTCGAAAGTTGGTCGCGCAATGCGGGATAGCGCAGTAGCGCCAAGATCTTGTTCGCCATTTCCTGCACGTCCCAGAAGTCGACTTTCAGCGCATTGACGAGCACCTCGGACACGCCCGATTGGCGCGAGACGATCACCGGCACGTCGAGCGCCATGGCCTCGAGCGGCGAGATCCCAAAGGGCTCCGAGACCGAAGGCATCACGTAGATGTCGGCCAGCGCGTACATGCGCTCGACGTCGCTGCCGCGCAGGAAACCGGTGAAGTGCACGTGCCGCGCGAGGTTCAGGCGCGCCGAGCGCTCGATCATCTTCGGCAGCATGTCGCCCGAGCCCGAGATCACGAACTTGACGTTGGGCTCGATCTTGATCACGCGCGCGGCGGCTTCGAGGAAATAGTCGGGCCCTTTTTGGAACGTGACGCGGCCGAGGAACAGCACGATCGGCTCGGGAATCGCTTTTTCCGCGTGCACGACCGCCACCTGTTCCTTGTGCGTGACTGCGTTGTGCACCACGCGCAGACGGCTGCGATCGACGCGATAGCGCGTGCGCAGCATCCTGGCGGTGTAGTGCGAGACGCAGATGATGCGGTCCGCGCCGTCGAAGCCGAGTTGCTCGAGGTCGCGGATCTGGACGTTGATGTGTTCGCCGCTGCGGTCGTACTCGCAGGCGTGCATGTGCACGACCAGCGGCTTGCCGGTCAGGCGCGCGGCGACGATGCCCGCCGGATAGGTCATCCAGTCATGGGCGTGGATCACGTCGAAGTGCTCGCGCCGCGCCGCCTCGCCGACCGCGAGCGCGAAGCGCGCGACTTCGCCCATCAGGTCCGCGCCATAGGCCCCGGTGAAATGCAGCGTGCGGCCCTCGCTCAGGCTGTGGCGCAGTTCCTCGATCTGACCGACGACGGCGGAAAGCTGCGGGGTTTCGCGCAAAGTCCGCGCCAGCGCTTCGACCACTTCGCGCGACTGCCAACGCAGCGAGTCGATCTCGCGCTTGGCGCCGGGCACGCCGGCCTGCTCGAGCAGTCGCAGGCGTTCGACGTAGGCCGCCTCGGTCTGATAGGGGATCAATGAACTGTCGATCGCGAGTGTGCGCAGCAGCGTGATCAGTTTTTCTTCGCGCAGCACCGTCGCCGGTTCTTCGAGCGTGCTCCGCGCGCTGCGCAGGTCGCTCACGACCTGCCTGCGGCGCTCTTCGCCGAGCGCGCGATCCAGCGTCGGCAACAATTCGTCTTGAACCGCATCGCGCAAGCGCGGTTCGAAATCCAGGCCGCGCACGGGAATCGTGTTGGCGCCCAGGATGCGCACGTGGCGCGTGTCTTCGTCGCCATAGGCGCGCGGCACGATGAACAGGACTTCGACGCCCGAGTGCGAAAGGCCCTGAGTCAGGCCGAAACAGGCCGTGCCCAGACCACCGGAAATGTGCGGCGGGAATTCCCAGCCCAGCATCAGGACTTTCACGGCACGCCGTCCTCGAGCATTGCGTACGAGCGCAACAACTCGGCGCTGCTCCAGGCCTGCGCGAACGTGCCACCCGGCCGGTGCGGCGGATCGCCGTCGAAAACTTCGGAAAGGTGGCCGAGTCCCTGCTGGTCCAGATGGTCGCTGAAGGCGTCGAGCATCTCGCGCAGCAAGGTCACGCGGTAGGGCAGCGGACCGTAGGCGCGCAACGTGGCCTCGCAGTAGAAGCCGAGCAGCCAGGGCCAGGCCGTGCCTTGGTGGTAAGCGGCGTCGCGCGTGTCCTGATCGCCCTGATAGACGCCGAGGTATTGCTTCTCGAACGGTGCGAGTGTGCGCAGACCGCGCGGCGAAAGCAGTTCCGCGCGCGCGTGACGCACGATGTCGGTGCGCTTGCCGCGCGAGAGCGGCGAGAATTCGAGCGCGGCGGCGATCACCATGTTCGGCCGCAGGCTCAAGTCGACTGCTTCGGGCCGCCACACATCGGCGAGGCGCCGCTCGCTCTCCAGCCAGAAGCGGCGCAGGAACGAGCGCGTGCACAGCCGTCGGCGCGTCTCCCAACCGCGCGCCGCGCCATCGTTGCCGTCGGCGCGCGCCAGTTCCTCGAGGTAGGCGAGCAGGAAGTACCACAGCGCGTTCAATTCGACCGCGGCTCCGTGGCGCGAAGTCACCGGACCGTTCGACGTGCGCGCGTCCATCCAGGTCGCGTTCGTGCCGGCGTCGCCGGCGAACAGCGTGCTCTTCTCGTCGACGTGGATCCCAAGCGCCGTGCCGTTCAGGTAGCTCTCTGCGATCTTCAGCAGCGCCGGGGCGAACACATCGTGCAGCCGTTCGCGCGAACCACCTGCCTTCTGGTAGAGGCGCACCGCGCGCACGAACCACAGCGCGGCGTCCGCGGACCCGTACTGCGACGTGGCGACGGAATTGCCGAAGATATTCGGCAACAGGCCGCCGTGCAGATATTCGAGCGCGCCGGCGAGCGCTTCGCCGCATTCCTCGACCCGGCCGCGCGCGAGCAAGAGCCCGGGCAGCGAGACGAAAGTGTCGCGACCCCATTCGCCGAACCAGGGATAGCCGGCGATCACGCCAAGGCGCCCCGTGGGCGTGCGATAGAGGAAATCGTCGGCCGTCAGGGCCAGGCGCCCGCGCAGGTCGCCGGAGCAGGCGAACAGAGCGCGGGTGCGCTCGCCGCTCTCGCGCTCGAACAGCACCTGCGGATCCTGGATCGGTTCATCGATCGTCGCGGCGACGACCACGGGATTCTTCGGCGAGAGCGGCAGGTGAAAGAAACCCGGCGAGAACTGGTCTTCGTGACCGTCGTAACCGCGCTCGAGGTCCTGGCTGAATTCGAGCTGTCGATACCAGAGCGGATCGGCCTCGAAGTTGACGGGGCCGGATGAGTGCGTCAGCGCGATGGCCGGCAAGGCCGCATAGGGACGCGCCAGCACGCCACCGGCGAGCCGCGTCACGCGCGGATCGAGCTCGATGTTCTCGAAGGTCAGCGCGTCCGCGTCGCGGTAGGGAAGCAGCGGCCTCAGGCGCAACTCGAGTTCCGGAACGTCGCCTTCGATGCTGTAGCGGGACAGTACGGCGCGTCTGGAACGCGCCATCAGGACTTCGCGCACGACGCGCGCTCCGCCGATGCGAAACGTCGCGCGCGGCCAGGGGCAGAGTTCGAAGGACTCGATCGCCTGATGTCCATGGGGCGCGAAGTGGCCCGGATAACGCGCCATCGAGATCGCGAACGAGCGTCCGGCCCCGTGCAGGCTCTCGTCGAAGCGCGAAAGCAGCACGTGACGTTTCTCCAGACCCGGCGGCACAACGACGTACAGGCCGTGGTAGCGGCGGTTGTGCACGAACAGCGGCGTCGAACTCGCGAAACCACCGCGACCGTCGGTTTCCAGCCACTCGCGCGTCAAGACCAGATCGAGCTTGTGACAGGTCTCGCGGTCGATGCGGATCAGGGGGCCTGGCGATGTCTGAGGAGTCACATCGACAGGGTAATCAATAGCGGCGCGGCACTCCAGGCAAAGGCCTGGAGCCGCGCTTTGGACCGCGCGCGAAAACGGCGCGGATCGAGGGGCGATTCGTTCAGGCGATCAGCGGCTCGAAGAGCGCGCCCGAGACGTCGGTGAGGCGGAAATCGCGGCCCTGCGAGCGGTAGGTGAGCCGCGTGTGCTCGAGACCGAGCTGATGCAACAACGTCGCGTGAAGATCGTGGACGTTGAGCGGGTCCTTGGTGACGCGATAGCCAATCTCGTCGGTCTCGCCGATGCTGACTCCGCTTTTGATGCCCCCGCCCGCGAACCACATCGTGAAAGCCCGCGGATGGTGGTCGCGGCCGAGGAAGGTCGAGCCGTTGCGGCGCTCGTTCATCGGCGTGCGCCCGAATTCTCCGCCCCAGATGACGAGCGTCGAATCCAAGAGTCCGCGCGCCTTCAAGTCGCGAATCAGCGCCGCAGCCGCCTGATCGGTCTGCTGGCACAGCTGCGGCAGCGAATGAACGATGTCGTCGCCCGTGCCCGTGCCATGGTGATCCCAGCCGCGGTGATAGAGCTGCACGAAGCGCACACCGCGCTCGACCAGGCGGCGCGCCAGCAGGCAATTGTTCGCGAAGGCGATTTCGCCCGGCTTCGTGCCGTACAGCTCGTGCACCTGTGCGGGCTCCGAGGAGATGTTCATCAACTCCGGCACGCTGGTCTGCATGCGATAGGCGAGCTCATAGGCCGCCATGCGCGTCGTGATCTCAGGATCGCCGAGCGCGTCGCGATGGGACTCGTTGAGCGCGTTCAAGGCGTCGAGCGAAGCGCGCCGGCCGGCTGGAGCAAGGCCCGGCGGATTGTCGACGAACAGGACCGGATCGCCCTTGGAGCGCAGCTGCACACCCTGATAGACGCTGGGCAAAAAACCGCTCGACCAGCAGGCGTTGCCGCCGCTGGGTTGCCCACCACCCGAGAGCAGCACGACGAATCCCGGCAGGTCGCGGTTTGCGCTGCCGAGGCCGTAGGAGAGCCACGAGCCCATGCTCGGCCGGCCGATGCGCGCGAGGCCGGAATTGAGGAACAACTCGGCCGGCGCGTGATTGAACGCTTCGGTCTCGAGCGAGCGCACGATGGCGACGTCATCGACGATCTTTGCGAAGTGCGGCAACAATTCGGACACTTCGGCGCCGCTTTGGCCGTGTCGCGCAAACTTGTACGGCGATTTCAGGATCGTCGCCGGGCCCTTGATGAAGGCGAAGCGTTCGCCCTGCGTGAACGATTCCGGGACAGGCTTGCCGTCGAGCTCTTCGAGCGCGGGCTTGGGATCGAGCAGATCGAGTTGCGACGGTCCGCCGTTCATGAACAGCCAGATGATGCTCTTGGCCTTCGGCGCGAAGTGCGGCGCTCGCAATGCCAGCGGGTCCTGCGCCGGCGCGGCGTTCTGTCGCGCAGCGAAAAGGTCGCGCGCCAGCAGCGTCGACAGTGCCAGGCCGCCGATTCCCGCGCCCGCGCCGCGCAGGAAATCGCGGCGCGCGCGCAGGCGGAGCTGTTCGCGCGCGGCCAGGCAGGCAGGATCGTTACGCGCTTCCATCGTCTATTCCTGGCTCAGTGTTTCGTCGAGATTGAGCAGCACGTTGGCCACGACTGTCCAGGCGGCGACGGCGGCGGGATCCTGGTCCACGGGCGCGCCCGCCGGACCGTTGGCGAGCAGCAGCGTCGCTGCCGCCGCATCCTTGGTGTAGGTCGAAAGTTGACTGCGATACAAATCGAGCAAGGTCTTCGACTCAGCTGGAGCGGCCGCGCGCGATAGGCACAACGCAAAGCCGCGCTGAACGACGGCGGCTTCGTCGCCCCTGGCTTCGCGCAACATGCGTCGCGCGAGGGCCACGGCGCACTCGACGAATTGCGGATCGTTGAGCGCAGCCAGTGCCTGCAGCGGCGTGTTCGTTCGCGAACGGCGCGGGCAGCTCGTCTCGCGGCTTGGCGCATCGAACAGCGCGCTGGTGGGATAGGGCGCCGTCCTGCGGCTGAACGTGTACAAGCCGCGCCGATAGCGATCGGGGCCCGTGCTCTCGGTCCACTGGTCGCTGGAGTAGATCATCGTCCAGATGCCCGGCGGCTGCGGCGGGAAGACACTCGGGCCGCCGATCTTCCGCTCGAGCAATCCGCTCGCGCACAGGGCGACATCGCGCAGCGCTTCGGCTTCCAGCCGGAAGCGCGGTCCGCGCGCGAGCCAGCGATTGGCCGGATCCTGCTCCAGGACTTCTTCGGTGATGCGCGCAGCCTGGAGGAACGTCTGCGAGGTCACGATCAGGCGCTGCAAAGCCTTGACGTCGTAGCCGCTGTCGATGAAGCGCAAAGCAAGCGCGTCGAGCAGTTCGGGATGGGACGGCGCTTCGCCCTGCGTGCCGAAATCGTCGAGCGTGGCCACGAGTCCGCGGCCGAAGTCGAGCTCCCAAAGATGATTGACGAAAACGCGCGCGAACAGCGGGTTTTTCGCCGAAGCGAGCCAACGCGAAAAACCCAGGCGATTCTTCGGCAGTTCGTCGGGCAGTGCGCCGAAGACCGCCGGCAGCGCGGCTTGCAGCTCGTCTCCCGGATCGAGGAAGTTGCCCTTGCGCAGCACATGGGTGCTGCGCGGCATGGGCGCGCTGCCCAGCACCAGCGTGCTGGCGGTGGAGATACTCGCGATATCTGCCTTGGCCCGTGCCAACTGCGCACGCGCGCCGGCCAGCTCCGGCGCGTGCGCGCGATAGTGGGCGGCGAGCTGTTCACTTTCAGCCGCTGTGCGCGCGGCCGCGGGTTTCGCGAGGATCGCGGCCAGCTCCGAGTTCAGCGGCGCAAGCAGTGCATCGTCGCGCTGCGCGCTGACGGAAATCCGCAAACGCGCCAGCGTGTGCGCGCCGCCGTAAGATTGCACGAGCGCGAGTTCGAGCGTCGCACCCTCGGCCAGCGCGAACGGCGCGTCCGCTTCGAGCACCAGTTCGTGGGCGCGATCGATTTGCGGCGCGATCGCCCAACCGGTCTTGGGATCGCCGTCGATGGTGTGGGGGGCGAGCCAAGCTTCGCCGTTGCCGAGCTGCTCGTGGTCGGCCAAGGCGCCAGTGAAGTGCAGCGGGCCGCCGCCTGCGCCGCCGATCGGGACGACTTGCGCGTTGATTTCCGAGAGCACGATGTTGCCGCCGGGGCCGCGACCGACGCCGTGACTTGCGCTCGACGGTTCAGGCAACAACTCGATCCGCAGCGCGCGCGCGGCGACGTTGTCAAGCCTGAATTCGAGGCGATACGTGTCCGTCGCGCTGGGTTCGCCGCCGCCGACCGTGATCGAACCGTCGTCGCCTAGGGTCAACCTGGCGCCCGATTCCGCGCTCATTTTCGTGGGCTTCAAGACGCTCCACGTCTGCGCAGCCTTCGGACGTTCGCTTTCCCAGGCCAGCTGCGCCCTCGCGAGCTCCGCAGTCGGCTTCGCGAGCGAGGCCTCGGCGCCATCGCGTCTTGCGATCGCGTCGGCGTATTCCGCGCGTTGTGCCCGCGGTACCACCGTGACCAGCGCGCCCCCGGCGCGTTGTTCGGACGGATTGACGATCGTCGTATCGGCCAGGTCGGCGTTGAAAAAGGCGAAGACGCCGTAGTAGTCCTCGATCGTGAACGGATCGAACTTGTGATCGTGGCAGCGCGCGCACGAAAGCGTCGCACCCATGAACACACTGCTGGTCGTGTGCACACGATCGTGCACGGCTTCGACGCGGAATTCCTCCGGATCGGTGCCGCCCTCCTCATTGATCATCGTGTTGCGATGGAAGCCCGTCGCCACACGCGAATCCAGCGAGGCGTCTGGCAGGAGATCGCCGGCCATCTGCTCGATCGTGAAACGATCGAAGGGCATGTTCTGGTTGAACGCTTCGATCACCCAATCGCGCCAGGGCCACATCGAACGGCGGTCGTCCTTCTCGTAGCCGTTGGTGTCCGCGTAGCGCGCTAGATCGAGCCACGAGCGCGCCATGCGCTCGCCATAGTGGGGCGAAGCGAGCAGGCGATCGACGTAGTGTTCGAGCGCCGCGGGATCCTTGTCGGCGACGAACGCGTCGGCGTCCTGCGGC
Source organism: Planctomycetota bacterium (assembly GCA_043754695.1). Taxonomy (GTDB): domain Bacteria; phylum Planctomycetota; class UBA1135; order UBA1135; genus JADJQU01. The sequence goes on along the minus strand of JAYUUV010000067.1, from coordinate 7,306 downwards.
GTGGGCAAGAGGCCGGTGATCGCGAGCGCAAGTCGGCGCGCCAAGGTCGAGCGCGAGGCCTGCGGAGCGTGCTGCAACTTCTGCCGCTCGAGCGTGGCGAGCACGTACGGATCGATCAGGTTTTTCTGCCAGGCCGGCTCGGCTGCCGCTGGTGCTTGCATGCGCTGCGGCGGCCGATAGGCCCAGTGCCAGGGCTTTCCGATCAACGCCTCCGCCGCCGGCGACCAGGGCGCACCCGCCGCGACCCAGGCGCGCAACCTGGTCAGCTCTTGCGCGCTGAGCAGATCGCCGCGCGGAGGCATGCGCAATTCCCCGTCTTCGCCCGCGACCACCGCGATCAAACGGCTTTCGTCGGGTTTGCCCGGCACGACCGCCGCCTCGCCGGATCGTCCACCCGCGAGCGTATTCTTGCGCGACAACAGGTCCAGGCGCGCCTTGGGACTCGGCCCGGAGTGACAGCCCAGGCACTTCGCGGCCAGGATCGGCAGCACGTCGCGATCGAAGTCGACTTCGCGCGACGCAGCTACTTCGCCGGCCCCGGTGGCCAAGAGCGCAGCGCTGAGTAGCGCGATCAACGCGCCGGCCGAGAGAGTCCAGAATCTCACCATAGTGGGGGAGCGCTGATTCTCGCGTTGAATCGTTGACGGAGCCAGAGCCCGGCCGCGACTATTCGGGGCTTCCGACGCACGCAAGGGCCCGAAGCGTGGCGGAAGGGCTCCGGCTGAGCGAACGCTGAGCGTTATTTGTCGAGCTTGATCGTCAGCTTGCGCTCGGTCTGACCGAGCAGCGTCACGGACTTCGTCGTTTCCTTGCCGTCGGCGTCGGTCACGGTGACCTTGTATTTCCCGGGCGCCAGGGGCCCGACGCGCTGAACTTTGGAGTCGAAGCCGCCCTCGCTCATGGCGCGCATCAAGTCCGCGAGGGAAATCAGGTTGTTGACCTGACGGCCTTTTTCGTCCTCGACTTCGCAGGAAACATCGACTTCTTCGCCCGCGGCGCCGGTGATCGTGACCAGCAGCAGCGTGCCCTTGATCACGTGCAGTGCGACCTCGGCCGTTTCGCCGTCGCGCAGCACGACCAAGGCTTCCTCGCCGCTCACCAGGCCCGCCGAACGAGCCTGGATCGTGTAGCGTCCCGCGCTCAGGCCCTTTTGCACGAAATTGCCGCCGGCGTCGCTGCTGGTGATCGAGAGGTGTTCGACGGGCCGGCCCTGTTCGTCGCGCAGGAAGATCGCGGCCTCGCCGACGGGTTTTCCATCGCCATCGAGCACCTTGCCCTTGAGTTCGCAGGCGGCCTTCAGTCGGAAATCGACACGTTCGACGCGCTGGCCCTCGGCCACATCGATGCCGTCGCGGACTTCGCGGCCGAGCGTCTCCTGGGTGCTCGGAAGTCCTGTGAATTGCATGCCGCCCGCCGAGACCGTGTAGCGGCCCTTGGACAACCAGTCGAGCGAGTACTCGCCGCGCTCGTCGGTCGTGACTTCACTGAAGCGTCCGCCGGTCAGCGTACCGGCGCGCACGGGGCCGTCGACGCCGAGCGAGATCCGTGCACCGGCGACGGCTTCACCCGCCTGGTTGGTCACACGACCGGTGATCGCGCCGAGCGGAAGTTCGAGTTCGAGTGAGTACTCTGGCGCTTCCGGCACGACGCGCGAGAACTCGATCGACTGCTGCGAACCTGCGTTGCCGACTTTCTGCACAGTGACGAGGTAGCTGCCCGAGTGGTCGAGATCGAGCTCGAAGCGCCCGCCCTTGTCCGTCGAATTCATCTTCAAGCTGCCGAGTCCGCCGCTAGCTTTCGCGCCGTCCCTGGCGATGAATGAGACCAGCGCGCCGCTGACCGGTTCCTTGGCGCTGGTCACGATCGCGCGCACGTGCACGGGATTCTTCGGCGGCGCACCGAGCACGATGTGCACGCTCCCGCCGTCCTTCACGTCGGCCATCGCGATCTTCATGTTCTTGAGCAGTTTGGACTGCGCCTCGGCGGCACTTTCAGCGTCGCCGGCCGTGTCGGCATTCATCGCCTCGCCGAAGGACATGACTTGCCACTGACCCGGCGGGACGTGCAGGTACTCGAACTTGCCGGAGCTGTCCGATTGTGCCCACAGCTGGCCGTAACGCACGTCGGGCATCTGCGCGAGGATGCGCGCGCCGGTCTTCGCGACACCATCGTCGCCGTAGACCTCGCCGCTGATCGTGCCGCCCTTGCGCAGCGTGATCGTGACGTCGGCAACCTGCTGCGCGGGGGCCAATGTCAACGGCACACCTTCGCTGGCAGCGTAGCCCTCCTTGGTCGCCGCGAGCAGCACTGCACCCATCGGCAACGACTTCATCGTGAACGTGCCGTCTTCGCCCGCCGTAGCGCTAGCTTCACTGCCCGGCAGCTTGCCGCCCATCAGATCGGCAAGGCCCATCTGTCGCGCGACTTTCGCCTGCGCGGCGGGCGTGCCGTCGGGCAGCAGCACGCGGCCCGTGACCGTCGCCGCCCGCGGCAGTGTGATCACGAGCGCGGCTGCGCTCGCTTCCATGGGCAGCTGGAACTCCACCGACTTCGATGTCGCGCCGGCTTTGTCGCGCGCCAGCGCCGTGTAGGCACCGCTCCTCAGACCCTTGGCCGTGAAGGCGCCCTGTTCGTCGCGCACTTCGATGTCGCGCGAATCCTCGCTGGGGATGTAGGGATTGCGCCGCTTGCTGCCGAGCACCACCGTGCACTCAGGTACCGGCGCGCCCTGGTCGTCGATCACGTGGCCAACGACGTCGCTCGGTGGCGCGAGTACGAGTTCGACGTCGAGCGTGCCGGGCTTGACGCCGTCGACCTGCGCCGTCCATTCCGAGGCGCTCTCGTCCTGGCCCGCGGGCCGCGCGGAACACTTGACGCTGAACGGGCCTTTGCCGAGTCCGCTGACCGAGAAATTGCCCTGTGCGTCGCTGCTGGCGGAGCCCTTGCCGCCGCGCGCGGCATTCAACGCTTCCATGCCGTTGAGATGCGCCTGGTCGAAGGAAACGTCGACTTTCGCAACGGCTACCGGCGTGCCATCCATCCAGTGCACGCGCCCGGCGATGCGCGCTCCGCCATCGAGTGTCAGCACGAGATCGTTGACCCGCCCGCCCTCGACGAATTCGAGATCCTGCGTCTTGTTGATGAAGCCATCGGCACTGACATCGATCATCGCCTTGCCTGCCGCGACGGCTTCAAGCGTGAACGCGCCATCCGCCGCCGACTTCGTCTCGCGCACCACACGGCCGCCTTGGCCAAAGATGACGGCATCCATGCGCGCGGAGAGTTTGGCGTCAGGAATGCCCGCGCCGGACGCATCGACCACGCGCCCCGTGGCGTTGGCTCCACGCGTCAAGATCACGCTGACTTCCAAGCTCTTGCCCGGAGTCGGCTCGGCGAGCGTGAGCTTGAACGCGGCCAGATGCGCGGGAGCTCCGGTCAAAGTCAGTTCCTTGACCGCCGCGATCCCGCGCACCTCGAAGGTTCCGTCGGCGTTGGCGGCGCTGCTGCGGTGCACCAACTTCGCAGCGTCGACGGCTCCGCCCATGCCCGTCGCGGCCATGGGATCGGATTTCACTTCGAGCTTGGCACCGAGCAACTCGCGCTCGAGGTCCGTTGCGTCCGCGGGCGGCACAAGCCGGCCGCGCACGCAGGCGCCCAGCCGAGCCGCCAGAGTTGCCTCGGCGCGCTCGCCCGCAATGCTCACGTCCAGCTTGGGCTCGGCGAAGCTGTAGCGGCCGCGCAAGCCGACGAGCACCTTTCCCGGCCCGCGTTCGAGAGCGATTTCCATGCCGGCGTTCGCGCCGAGCGGCGCGCGCGCGAGCAACCACTTCGGTTTCGCTTCGCCCGGGCGCAGGCGCGCCAGCTCGAACTCGACGTTGGTTTCGTCGTCAAACTTGCCGAGCACGAACAGTTCGGTTTCATCGTCCGCCGGCACGCCCTTGGGCATGCTCACATTCACCGTGAGCGTGCAGCGCTTGTCGGCCGCGATCTCCGCTGCGCTCGCCGGCGCGATCGTCGCGCGCTGGGAACTTGGCTCGGCGATCGTCGGCGGCTGCAGCGGGGCCGGCTCGACTTTGGGTGCCGGGGTCGAAGCGCTCCCCACGGGCAGCTCCGTCGCGGACTTGCCCTCGCTCAGGGCCGGCGGGATCACGGGCGCCGCAGGTGTCGTGAAACTGAAGTAAAGGATGACCGCGGCCAGCAGGGCGAGGGCCGTGACGAAAACGGAGAGCGCGAGTGTCTTCATAATATGGGGGACCGAGCCGAGGCTCGGGCGCATGCTACGCGGTCGGGCGGCCGCGATTCAGGGTGGCCCCATTCTCAGCGCGAAGCGCGCTCCCATTCGTCGCGCGAATTGCGCGTTCACCGCACCACTTAATAGAATGCTGCGTCCCCCGCCCGGGCTCCACCCTGGCACCGTGCGGCCAGCCCGCCTTCGGACAGGGGCCTCCATGGACGAGACCCGTACCGATCAGAGCCAGATCCAAGACGCCGAATCCGCCGCCTGGCGGGACGGCCCGTGGGCCGCGGCGCGCGCCAAGAACCCCGAGCGGCTGGCGGAGTTCAAGACTCCGTCGGGTCTGGTCCAGGCGCCGCTCTATGGCGGCGCCAAGGACGGCGGCTTTCCCGGCCAGTTCCCGTTCACGCGCGGCATCCGGCCCACGATGTACCGCGGCCGGCTGTGGACCATGCGCCAGTACGCGGGCTTCTCGAGCGCGCGCGCCACGAACGAACGCTTTCGCATGCTGCTGAAGAGCGGGCAGACCGGTCTCTCGACGGCCTTCGACCTGCCGACGCAAATCGGCTACGACTCCGACCACGAGCTGGCTGCGCCCGAGGTCGGCCTGGTCGGCGTGCCGATCAACTCGCTACGCGATCTCGAACGACTGTTCGACAAGATCCCGCTCGGCGAAGTCACCACGTCGATGACGATCAATGCGACTGCGGCCGTGCTGCTCGCGATGTACGTCGCGCTGTGCAGGCGTCAGGGCGTCGCGCCCAAGGCGATCAAGGGCACGGTTCAGAACGACATCCTCAAGGAATACGCGGCGCGCGGCAATTACCGCTTCCCGGTCGGACCGTCGATGCGTCTGACGACGGACTTGATGGGCTTCTGCAAGCTCGCGGCGCCCAACTGGAACACGATTTCGGTCTCGGGCTATCACATGCGCGAGGCCGGATCGACGGCGGTGCAGGAGCTGGCGTTCACGTTGGGCAACGGCCGCGCCTATGTGCGAGCGGCGCTCGAAGCGGGCCTGGCCGTCGACGAATTCGCGCCGCGAATTTCCTTCTTCTTCAACGCGCACAACCACTTGTTCGAGGAAGTGGCCAAGTTCCGCGCGGCGCGGCGCATGTGGGCGCGCATCATGCGCGCTGAGTTTCACGCGAAAAATCCTGAGAGCTGGATGCTGCGTTTCCACACGCAGACCGCGGGCTCGATGCTGACCAGCCAACAGCCCGACAACAACGTCGTGCGCGTCACCGTGCAGGCGCTGGCGGCGGTGCTCGGCGGGACGCAGTCGCTGCACACGAATTCGCGCGACGAAGCGCTGGGATTGCCGAGCGAAGCTTCGGCGCGGCTTGCACTGCGCACCCAGCAACTGTTGGCCAGCGAATCCGGCGTCGCTGATGTCATCGATCCGCTCGGCGGCTCGCCCTACGTCGAAAGCATGACCGACGAACTCGAAGCGCGCGCGCTGGCTTTGATGGCGCGCGTCGACGAAAAAGGCGGCGCGGTCAAGGCGATCGAAAATGGCTTCGTGCAGCGCGAAATCCATCGTTCCGCACTCGAGTGGCAGCGCGACGTCGAAAAGAACAAGCGCACGATCGTCGGCGTGAACGAGTTCGTCGAGCCAGAAGCGCCGCCGAAAATCTTCCGTCCGAATCCGGCGGCGCGCGATGAAGTCATGGCCGATTTGTCCGCCGTCCGAGCACAGCGCGACGCGCGCAGGGTCGAAGTCGCGCTCGACGCCATCGATGTCGCAGCGGGGGGCAAGTCGAATCTCTGTGAGCCGATCCTTGCGGCGGTCGAGTGTTACGCGACGATCGGCGAGATCTGCGGCGTGCTCGAAAAACGCTTCGGGTCGTACAAACCGCCGGAGGTCCTGTGATACCCGCTCATTCGGCGTTGAAGGGTGTCGTCAGCGGTCTACACCACGTCGCGATCGTGGTCGAGTCGATCGAAAAGGCGCGCGGCGTTTATGAAGGTGCTCTGAAAATGCCGGCGGGCGAAGTCGAGTTCGTCGCGGATCAGAAAGTTCGCGTACTCGTCGTTCACGCGGGCTCGCAGCGCATCGAACTGGTCGAACCGGCGAGTCCAGATTCACCCGTGGCCGGCTTCCTCGCGAAACGTGGGCCGGGGCTGCATCACCTCGCGTATCAAGTCGAGAACATCGAGCGTGCGATCGCGGCCTGCAAAGCAGCGGGACTGCGCATGATCGACGAAAAGCCGCGCATCGGCGCGCACAATTGCCGCATCGCCTTCGTGCACCCGTCGGCGACGGGTGGTGTGCTGAGCGAGCTTGTCGAGGAACCGAAGGAACATTGAGGCAATCATGATCCGATTTCTCGCAGCGTGTTTGCTCGCCGCCTGCTCCTCGCCCGCAACTGCGCCGCAGCCCGGTGAAAACGGCTTCTTCTGCCCCGGATACACGCTGCCGTCGCCGGAGTTCTGGGAAGAAATCACGAAGATCCGTGGCACGCGTAATGCGATCGTCGTCGTTCACGCCCAGCGCATGCTCGACGTGCGCACCGGCAAGCTCGTCGAGCAGCCATGGATCCAGATCGAAGGCGGGAAGATCACCGCAGTCGCCGCAGTGCGCCCCGAGGGCAGCCAGGTCATCGAACTCGGCGACGTCACGCTGCTGCCGGGCATGATTGATTGCCACGTGCACTTGACCGGTTCGCTCGAGGGCGATTTCGTCAATCGCACCGTTCACGAAAGCGCCGTCGACGACGCGATGCACGCCGTTGCCAACGCGAAGAAGACTCTCGACGCAGGCTTCACGACCGTGCGCAACGTCGGTTGCGCGGAGTACGTCGACGTCGCGCTGATGCACGCCGTCGAACGCGGCGAGATCGTCGGTCCGTGGATCTGGCCCGCCGGCTATTCGATCGGCATCACCGGCGGTCACGCCGACGAGACCGGTTTTCGCCCGGGCCTTCTGACGCGCGGGCCCGAACAGGGCATCGCCGACGGCCCCGAGGAATGCCGCAAGGCCGTGCGCGCGCAGCTCAAGTACGGCGCGAAAGTGATCAAGTGCGTCGCGACGGCAGGTGTGCTCTCGTTCGAATCCAGCGTCGGCGCTCA
>JAYUUV010000066.1:0-14987 GCA_043754695.1 Planctomycetota bacterium | reverse complement strand
AGGCCAGCGCCGAGAGAATCGGCGTCACCGGATAGCCCGGAACGCGGAAGGGCCGATGGCGCTCGGGCTCGCGCACGCGCAGCACGATCACGCCGATCGAGACCAGGATGAACGCGAACAGGGTCCCGATGTTGCACAGACCGATCGCCTGACCGGGGGTCATCACATTGCACGAGAAGGCCACCAACAGACCGGTGATCCAGGTGTTGATGTGCGGCGTGCGAAAACGCGGATGCACCTTGGCGAATGTCTTGGGCAACAGCCCGTCGCGGGCCATGACCATGAAGATGCGCGTCTGACCGAGTTGGAAGACCAGCAGCACGGCGGTCATGGCCACCACCGCTCCGAGCGCGAAGGCGGTAGCGCCGCCCTCCAGACCCATGACGCGGAAAGCCTCGGCCAGCGGATCCTGGGAGAGCATCTTCGAGACCGGCACGATGCCCGTGAGCACTGCCGCCGTCGCGATGTAGAGCACGGTGCAGATGACCAAGGACCAGATCAGTCCGCGCGGCACGTCCCGCTGCGGGTTGATCGTCTCCTCCGAGGCGGTGGAAACAGCGTCGAAGCCGATGTAGCTGAAAAAGCCGATCGCCGCCGCCTGCCAGATGCCGTGGCCGCCGTTGGGCGCGAAGGGATGCCAGTTGGCGGAGTCGACGTGGAAAATACCGATGCCGAGGAACACCGCGATCAACAACAGTTTCAGGCCGACCATCACCGCATTGGCGCGCGAGCTCTCCTTGACGCCGATGAACAGCAGCACGGTCAGGGCGAGCGTGATGCCGGTCGCGGGCAAATTGCAGGACAGCACGGCGTCGCCGTAGAACGGCAAGTTGACGTGCGGCACGTTGGCCCACTCGGCCAGCGTCGCCCGCGCGCTCTCGAGCGCTTCGGGCGTCGGCATGGCAAGCTTCTGCGCGACGAGTTCCGCCGCGGGCAGCGCCGCGTGCGCGATCGTGTCTTGCGCGGCCAAGACGATCTGCGTCGCGCTCTGGAAGTCCTTCATCAACCAGATCGGCAGCTGGAAGGCGCCGTGGCTGATGCCTGAGAGGAAGGTCTGGAAGTAATCGGCCCAACTCTGCGCGACGTACACGTTGCCGATCGCGTATTCGATCATCAGGTCCCAGCCGATGATCCAGGCCAAAAGTTCGCCGAAGGCCGCATAGGTGTACGAGTACGCGCTGCCGGAGACGGGCACCATGGCCGCGATCTCCGCGTAACACAGCGCCGCGAAACCGCAGGCGACGGCCGTCAGCAGATAGGAGAGGATCACTGCCGGCCCCGCGCCTTGCAGCACGGCCGTGCCGGTGATCATGTCCTTGATGCTCGAGAACAGGCCGGCGCCGATGATCGCGCCGATGCCGAGCAGCGTCAGGTCGAACGCGCCGAGCGTGCGCTTGAGCGAGTGCTCACCGCGCTCGGCGTCCGCGATCACGTCCGCGGGCGTTTTGCGCCGCAAACACTGCTGGAGCAAACCCATCAGATGCCTTCTTCTCGCTCAGGGCGTCAAGCGGTAGATCGTGCGCGGGAACGGGATCGCTTCGCGGACATGTTCGATGCCGCAGATCCAGGCCACGGTGCGTTCGAGGCCCAGGCCAAAGCCCGCGTGCGGCACGCTCCCGTAGCGGCGCAGGTCGAGGTACCACTGGAAGGCCTCTTCGGGCAGCTTGTGTTCGCGAATGCGGCCGAGCAAAAGCTCGAGATCGTCCTCGCGCTGGCTGCCGCCGATGATTTCGCCGACACCCTCCGAGCCGAGCACGTCGACGCACAACGCCTTCGAAGGATCCTCGGGATCGCGCTTCATGTAGAAGGCCTTGACCTCCTTCGGATAGCGGTGCACGAGCAGCGGCCGGTCGTACATGTTCGAGAGAATCGTTTCATCCGGCGCGCCGAAATCGTCGCCGTACTTGAACGTCGACTCCGGGTTGGCGGCCAGGATCTTGGCGGCTTCGTCGTAGGAAAGGCGCGGAAACGGCGCGACGATTTTTTTCAGCTTGGAGACGTCGCGCTCGAGCGCCGCTAGTTCATTGGGCCGCCGCTCGAGCACCTGCGCGACGACGAAGGCGAGTAACTCCTCGGCCAGCTGCATCACATCCTCGAGCGTCGCATAGGCGACTTCGGGCTCGAGCATCCAGAACTCGGTCAAGTGCCGGCGCGTCTTGGACTTCTCGGCGCGAAATGTCGGTCCAAAGGTGTAGACCTTGCCCAGCGCCATGGCCGCGGCCTCGGCGTACAACTGGCCCGACTGAGTGAGGAACGCGGTCTGCTCGAAGTACGGCACTTCGAACAGCGTCGAGGTCCCCTCGCAGGCATTCGGCGTGAAGATCGGCGAATCGACGCAGATGAATCCGCGCTCGTCGAAGAAGCGGCGGATCGCGGTGATCACTGCGTCGCGCACGCGCAGGATCGCCCAGGTGCGCTTGGAGCGCAGCCACAGATGGCGATGATCCATCAAATACTCGACGCCGTGTTCCTTGGGCGTGATCGGATAACCCTGCACGCTCTGCAGGATCTCACCCTGGGTCACGTCGATCTCGAAACCACCGGGCGCGCGCGGATCTTCCTTGACGATGCCGATCAACTCGAGCGACGACTCCTGGCCGGAGTGGCCGAGCTTTTCGAACAACTCTGGCGGCACGTTGTTCTTGAACAGCACGCACTGGACGATGCCGGTGCCGTCGCGCAGTTGAGCGAAATGCAGCTTGCCCTTGGAACTTAGGTTGTAGAGCCAGCCGCGCAGGCAGACGGTCTTGCCGACATGCTTGGCGAGGCGTTCGACGGTGGTGACTTCGATCATTGCCGCGGAAAGATACGGTTCAGGGGAACGTGGCGTAGGCGGACTGCATCGCGATATCGACCAGCGCCCCGCCGCGGAAGCTGGCTTTGCCCTTGCAGGGCACAGCGTCTCGGCGCGCTTCGACGAGCACTTCGCCGCCGCTTTGGAAAATGTGCTCAAACTGCTCGCGCGGCGTGATCACGACGATCCGCTCGTAACCCAGCGCCAGCATGCGATTGGTGACGCGCTCGGCGAGGTCCACGGAGTGCGCCAGCGGACTCTCCAGGGCCGACGAAACCGGCCGTCCGGCGGAGAGCGAACGCAGCAGCGCGTCCTCCAGGCGTCTGGAACCGTCGCGAATCTCGGTCAGGACCTGTTCGATGCGTTGGAAATCGAGGCCATCGCGCGCGGAGTTCGATGCCGTCGCCGCGCCCCGGCTCTCGTCGGTGCGCGCTTGGCCGGCAAGCCGGCGCTCAATTTCTCCCAGGCGCGCCACCACGACCCACAGGGCCACGGCGCAGGCGCCCAGCAGCGCCAACACGAGCCAGGACCAACTGGGTGGGTCGGCCTGCATGTTCAGGGCAAGGAAAGGAGGCGTCGCCACAGGGCGCGGAGCGTAGCATCCTGAGCATGGGGCCGCCCGTACGCTGCCAGGCACCCGTTGGGCCGAGTACGGCCCGACGGGTGCCTGGCACCATACGGGCGGCGCAGTCTCAGCCTCGGGGTCGCGTAAAGCGCGGCGTGAAACGACCCCCACGCCGTCGGCGCCGGGGCTGCTCTGTCCGACTCGGGACTTTTCCAGCGCGCCGCGATCCCTACCATACGCCGCTCATGCAAGGACCGAGGTGCTGACGATGGACTGCCCCTGATGCGTCCGTTCGCCTGGCTCGCAGTGCTCGCGCTGGCTGTCCTGTGGCTCGCGCTACCCGCGAGCGACTCCGCCGAGGTCGCCGTTCAACGCATCGGGATATTGTTGCGTGCTCCGATCGAGGGCGGAAAGCGCTCACTCGCCGACGAACTGCTCGAGCCGAACTCCAGCGCAGCACAGCCGCCCTCGGATCGCGGGCCCAGGCAGCTGAACCTGGGCGGCGTGCGCCTTGCGGTCCCGGGTCTTGGCAGCGCGGACTTGACGATTCACGCGCGAGCGCGGCGCGCAGTGATCGCGGCCCTGCGTCAGGCTGCTTTCGAATCCGGCTATGCGCTGGAGATCCGCGGCGAGGTCACGCCCGTCGAAGGCGGAACGCACATCCTGCTGAGCCTGCACGACGGCCAGTTGAGCGCGCTGGCGCGTAGGCCTCCCGCCGCCGAGATCGGTGCGTCGATCTCCTCGCCGCCCAGCGATCGGCGCGCGCTGCTGCCTGCGTTGACGGCGATCGCTTTGATGATCCTCTGGCGCCGGCCCTTGATCGCACTCTTTTCCGGGCTGTGCCTGGGCAGCATCCTGTTGTTGGCGGCCGATCCGGCCACGGCGCCGCAAGCCTGGGACGGATTTCCAAGGCAAATGGCTCGCCTGCTGTACGACGAGTTGAGCGCGACGTCGGACTGGAAGCCGATCGCGACCATGATGGCGCTCTTGGCGACTTGGGCGATCACGGCGCGCAACGGTGGTCTGGGCGGTTGGAGCGCCTGGCTTTCAGAGCGCGCGACCAACGCGCGTCGTGCGCAACTTGCAACCTGGATTCTCGCGCTGTGCGCCTGCTTCGAAGCCCCGGGGAAAAACGTGGCGCTCGGCTGGCTGCTGCGCACGACGGCGGTGCGCGCGCGGGTCTCCGCGGAAAAATTCGCCTGGCTGCTCGACACGACCGGCAGCGCGATCATCGGACTGTGTGCGTTCTCGCCCTGGGCGGGTTTTGCCTTCGATCTGGCCGCGGCGCAGTCGGGATTCTCGCAGTCAGCCGGCCAACTGTGGCTCGAAACGCTGCCCTGGCGCAGCTTCTGCTTGCTGACGCTGGCCTTCGGCCCGCTGGTCCTGTGGAGCGGCCGCGATTTCGGCAGCATGCTCGCAGCCGAGCGACGCGCGCGCGAGGGACTCGGTGCAAGTGCGCGCGGCGCCCGCCTGGTGTTCAAGGCGCCCGAGCCCGATCCGCGCAGCGCCATGCAGGCCTGGCGAGCGCTCGCGCCCTTCGCCGTTTTCAGCCTGGCGCTCGCGGCACAGGGCCTGCGCGACAGCGGCGTACTCAGTGGCGATTTCCAGTTCGCATCCCGCGCGTCGTGGCTGGCGCTCGCAGAAGCGGCCGCCCGGCCCGACGCAGCGATGATCGCGGCGCTGGCGGCGCTGCTGGTTGCACTGTTGTTGTCCTCGGTCGCGGGCGCCGAACGCGGTGTGCCCGCCGCGCTGCTGCGCGGCCTGCGCGCTTCGCTGCGTCCCGGCCTGCTGATCTTTGGTGCCTGGGCCCTGGGCTTTCTCAGCTCCAAACTGGGCGCCGGCGAAGTCGTGGCCGCGGCCTTGGGCGAGCGAGTGGCGCCGCAGACTCTGCCGGCGATGCTCTTCGCATTGAGTGCCGGCGCGAGCTTTTGCTTTGGATCGACATGGGTCGCCCTGGCCTTGATCGTGCCGCTGGCCGGCGGATTGGCCGCCGCCACCGGATCTGAATTCGGCGCCGGTCCGTTCGCGCTCGCCGCGATCTCGCTGGCCGCGGTGCTCGAGGGCAGTCTGGCGGGAGCGCTGCTTTCCCCGCTCTCGTATTCGAGCCTCTCCGCATCGATCGGCGCCGGCGCGGATCACGCCGATCACCTGCGAACCCAGACGCCGTACGCGTTGCTGACGCTGCTGTGCGTGTTGCTGTTCGGATTCTTGGCGGCCGGACTGTTCGGTCTGGGAGCGTGGGCTGCGCTGGCGCTCGTCGCGCTCGCGCACGCTGTCGTCTTCGCCTGGTTGTCGCGGCCGAGCGAACGCCGCCCGGCCTGAGCCTCGACGCAGCCCCCACTTTCCCCGTGGCGTACCCCAAGAATTTCAGCCGGCGATTGCTCGGCGGAGTCCTGCTCGGAGTGCTCGTCTACCTCGGCATCGTGCTGTGGGCCGACGCGGGCAAGGTCGCGCAGGCCGTGCGCAGGATTCCGCTGTGGGTGTTGCCGGCGGCCTGCGCTCTTTCGCTGGGGAACTACGCGATTCGCTTCTGGAAGTGGCAGCGTTACCTGGATCTGCTCGAGATCAAGGTCGAGCGGCGCGCGTCCTGGTTGGTGTATCTGTCGGGCTTCGCGCTCTCGGTCACGCCCGGCAAATTGGGCGAAGTGTTCAAATCTTGGCTGCTGAAGCGCTTGGCAGGCACGCCAATCCACATCAGCGCGCCGATCGTCATCGCCGAACGCTTCACCGACTTGCTCGCCTACTTGATCCTGATCGCGCTGGGCGGCATCGCCAGCTATCCGGAATATCAATGGGTTTTCTGGCTGACGCTGGCGCTCAGCGGCGTCGGTCTCGCGCTCGCCGGGAGCCGCAGATTCGCGCGCGTCATCGCGCGCTTGTTGAAGAACACGCCCTATCTGTGGCGGCTCTCCGAACGCGTGGAAGTCTCGTTCGAGTCGACACGCACGTTGCTCGCGCCGCGCGAAATCCTCTTGCCCACGCTGATCTCCGTGATCGGTTGGGGGTTCGAGTGCACGGGCTTCTGGCTGATTGCCAACGCGCTCGGCGGCGACTCTAAGATCCCGTTCCTGGCGGCCGTGTTCGCCTACGCGCTCGGCGCGGTCGCCGGCGCTGTACTGATCATCTTCCCCGGCGGGCTCGGCATGACCGAGTTCTCGATCGGCAAGCTTCTGCGCGAGGGCTATTCCCATCACCGCACGGCCCCCATGGCCCTCGATGTTGCGCGCACGCAAGCAACGGCCGCGGTGCTGCTCACGCGCCTGTGCACGCTGTGGTTCGCGGTGGCCATCGGACTGCTGGCCACTTCGATCTTCACCAGACTGTACGGCGAGGTTTCCGACTCGGAAAGTTGAAAGGTCGCCCGTGAGCGCAGCAGTGCAACTCTTCGGCGCGGTGCACGCCGCGCTCGAACTCGAGCTCGACTGGAAACTCTTGGGCAGCGCCTATTGCGAAGGCGACGCGAGCGAATTCTTCGACGCACGGCTGCGCGAACGTGTGCTCGACCTGGGCCTGCGACTGGCCGACGATCTTTCACGACGGCTCGCGGGGGATGGACCGCGACGCAGCCTGTACCTCGGCGCCGCCGTCGCCGAACTCGCGCCGATGCTCGTCGAGCAACTGGTGCTCGGACGCGAAGTGCTCTGGTTCAACCTTGCGGGCGTCGAATTGAGCGAGCTCGCGCGTGCGCTGACGGTAGTCGGCGCGAAACTCGCAGTGAGCCTGCCCCAGCCGCGCTTCGACGCGCTGGATCGCGTGGACAAGCAAAGCTGCGATCACCTGTGGATGGTCAGCGTGCTCACGGACCCGGACGCATTTCCTGCGCTGCACGATGAGCTGTACCAGCGCGTCGGCAGCGGACTGGCCACCGGCCGCGGATCGCTGAGCGACGATCGGCGCCGCGCGGACGAACTCTGCCGCGCACTGCTCGCGAAAGCGGCGTCGCCGTGCACGCTCAGCACCAGCGACGAGGAACTCGAAGTCCTGCGCCCACTAGCGCTCGAGCTGGGCCTGCAGCTCGAAATTCCAGGCACGGCTCGCCTGAGCGCGATCGTCGGCGACCGAGTCCGGCTCTGCCGTCTGACGCGCGGGCCGCAGCGGGGCGCATGCGAGCGCGCTACAGATCGTTGAACGGATCGCTGGCGCGCGTGCGCGGAGCGCGCGGGCCGGTATCGAAAAGGTTTTGATCCGCATTCGACCGCGTCGTGCGCGCCGGGACTCCGGACCTGGAGCTGGGACTCTTGGGCGCCCCCGACTTGCTGCGCTTGGTTTCGCCAAGTCCCCCGAAGGGATCGCTCGAGTCGCTGGGGCTGGCGGAGGCGGAGGCCAAACCGAAGTCAGCGCTGGGGCCGAATCCCCCGCGCTTCTTGGCGCCCTTGCCGACGGCCCCCTTGCCGATGTGGCCGCCGTCGATGGCGCTGGAGTGCTGAGAATGGTAGCGGCCCGAGCAGCCGCCCAGGCCGCACATCCCGACGCACAGGAACAGGGGCAGCGCCCAGCGCAAGTTGGAGATCGGACGAAAGTTCATGGCCATGCAAGTCTAGCCCAAGCCGACTGCGCTGGGAGAGCGCACTCTCACTCCAACCGGAACCGAAAGTTTCTGGCCCAGGCCTCGCTGCGAGCGGGCCAGGGCCAGTGCCAGCAGTGCGAGCGCGCTGGCCATGCCGGCGAACCAGGGTGCAAGACTTTGCACAGTCGCCCTGGAAGCCTGCCCGGCAGCTTTGGGGGGGTCGATGCGCAAGGGCCCGGTCCTGGCCCGCTCCAGCAGCGAGACGACGCCCGCGGCGGGCAGGCGGGCGGCGTCGAAGAGCGCGGTCCAGGAGAGCGCAAAAACGGCCGGGTCGGCCTGCGCCGCGCCCAGCGCGGTGACGCAGGTGCGGACTTCGCCCGGCCGCCACTGCACGGCCGGGGAACGCCGGCCCTGGCCGTCCTCGAACTCCGCCCAGGTCAGGGATCGTCCGGCTGCGAGCGCTCCAGCGACACTCGCCGGAACGGACCACCGATCTGCCACCAATTTCCCGCTGACCGGCTGCTCGAGCGACGGCGAGCCCGCGCGGGCGAGGCGCAGACACGCGGCCCCCGACTCGTCCACGAGCTCCAGCGCGCGCTCGGCCGCCCAGATCCGCGCCAGGATCGCCAGATCCTCCGCAACCCCCGCCTCGATCCACAAACCGGCGCGCGGCGCGGGCCACTCCTGGTCGGAAACGCCCCGACCATCCCAGACGAGGCAGCGCGGCCCCAGATCGGCAACGATTCCAGCGACCGCGGAGGCTCCGCATTGGATGCGCCCGGCCGCGAGCGGCGCGAACTTTGGCTCGCAGTCGCTGACCCAGACGTGATCGGGTTCGTCGAGTTGTTCCCAGGGCGGCGCGGCCCCTGGCCCCCAGTCCTGCACGAGCCACGCGGCCAGCGGTCGTTCACCCCGCGCGACATGCACGCCATCGAAGGTCCACGTCGACCACTCGCGAGCGTCGGCCGCGACACCCGCGCGTTCGCAGGCGGCCACGGCCAGCTCGACCGCGCGTTCGATGCGCGTCGGCCTGTCCGAGCCACTCTGCAGCGGCAGGAACATCGCGGGCGAGCGATCGAGGACCAGCGTCCAGTGCGCAGGTCCGGCGCGCGCGCTGCTGCGCTGCGGACCCGCAAGCGCGAAGATGCCGAACAGCGCGGCCAGCACAGCGGCAAGCGCGTACGGCGGCAGGCCGTCACGTTCGCGCGGATCCGTCGGCGCGGCAGCCTGCGCCGCGCGACGCCAGAGCGCGAGAGCAGCGGTCCATTGCGCTTCGCCATGACCTGCTGCGCGCGAGCGCCACCACAGGAGCGCTAGCAGCAGCAGTGCCCAAAGCGCATGCGGCTGGGCGAACGACCAGCCGCTCATGGCCTCGAACCGGCGATCCAGCGTCGCACAGGCGGCTCGAACGGCTCGCCCGCTTGCGCGAGCACGAGTGCGCCGCGCGCGCGCTGGAGACTGGCTCGCCAGTGCTGCAGGTGATCGGAAAGCGCCGCGGCATAGTCGGCCAGGCTCTGCTCGCCCAGGGTCATGGCGAGCTTTTCGGAACTCTCCGGATCGCTCCACTCCACGCTCGCGCCCAACACACCGGCGGAAAGCGGCGCCAGCTCGACTGGCGCGAGCACCGCGAACGCGTCCAGGCGAACTCCGCGAGCGGCAAGCCCGGCAACGCTCGCCGGATCGAGGTCGAACAGGTCGCCGACCGCGATCCAGCGCCGCGCACGCGCGAGCGCGGGATGCGCGAACCACGGCGCAAAACCGGCGCCGCCCGAGCAATCTTGGCCCTCGAGTTCAGCCAGTGCGCGAGGCAGATCGCGCTTGGAGCGCAGCGCGCAAATGCCGCGTTGCGTCGCCAGGTTCACCGCACTGCCCCACTCCAGGCCCACGGCGCAGATGGCCAGCGCGAGCTGCGCGGCGAGCTGAATCTTGGCCGGACTTCCGATCGCCATCGATGCACTGCAATCGAGCAGCACGTTCCAGCGTTCCGCGCTCTCGCGACTGCGCATGCGCACGAGTTCGCCCGCGCCGCGCGCATACGCTTCCCAATCGAAAGCGCGCAGATCGTCGCCGGCTGAGTAGCGCCGCCGGCCTGCGAACTCTCCGCTGCCGTGACCTGCTCGCGAGGCCGAACTCGAAAATTCCTCGCGCGGCGTGCGGCGCATGGCCGCTTCGCCGGCGGCAAAGCGTGCCACGCGCGCGCCCAATCCGCGCTCGAAGCTGACACGCGCCTCTGGAGGATGGTCTGTAGCCATGGCGAGCGCTGCTGCCTGACTCAGCGGCGCACGGGCGCAACGGGCCCGAACCTCAACGGTTCACCGCCGCCGCTTTCCAGCGCGCAGCCTGCTCCAAAGACCCGTTCGCCGCGACGCACGACGTGACGCGGGAATCCGGCCAGTTCGAGACCTTCGAAGGCCGACCAGCGGCTGCGCGAGGGCAGATCCACGCCCTGAACGCGGCGTTTTTCCTCCGGATCGAACAACACCACGTCGCCATCGAAGCCCGGCGCGAGCTGGCCCTTGCCTTCGATGTGCAGCGCGCGCGCGGGCCCCGTGGTGACCAGTTCGAGCGCGCGCTCCGCAGTGAGCACATTTTGGCGCACCAGCTCCCAGGTCAACGGCCACAACAGATCGACCGAAGGCATACCCGAGGGCGCGTGCGCGTAGGTGCGCAACTTTTCCGCCAGCGGATGCGGTGCGTGATCGGTGGCGATCGCGCTGAGCGTGCCGTCGCCAAGCGCGGCGCGCAGACTGGCGCGGTCGGCCCAGGTCTTGATCGACGGATTGACCTTCAACAGATTGCCCAGGCGCTCGGCGTCCTCGCAGCAGAGGAAAAGATAGTTCGGGCCGCTGCTGGCGCTGACCGGCAGACCTTCGCGGCGCGCGGCGCGCACGAGTTCGACGCCGCCGGCACTCGAAAGATGGAAGACGTGCAGCTCGACTCCGCACTCGCGCACGAGCTCGAGGCTCTGGCGAATCGATTCCGTTTCCGCAGCGTGGGAGCGCACCAGGTGGTGCTCGCGCACACTGGCCTGCGGATAAGCGAGCTTGCCCGCCTGCAGCAAGTCCTCCTGCTCGCAGTGCGCCACAATCGGCCGGCCGGCACGCGCCGCGGCGCTGAACAAGGCCCGGATCGTGTGCGGGTCGGTTTGACCGCCCAAACCTGTCGAACCTCCGAGGAAACACTTGAAGGCCGGCGTCAGCGGCGCCATCGCCTCGAGTTCCGGCAACGCGTCCTCGAGCAGATTGGCGAGACAGCCGAAGTCGACGCGCGAACTCTTGCGCACGACTTCGATACGTTGCTCGAGCGCGTGGCGCGAAACCGACAGCGGTGGATTGTTCTGCACCTCGACGACACTGGTGACGCCGCCGTGCAACGCGCCCGCGCTGCCGCGATCCCAGCCCTCCTTGTGCTCCAGGCCCGGCTCGCGGAAGTGCACGTGGATGTCGATCAGGCCGGGAATCGCGCACAGACCGTCGGCGTCCAGTTGCGGCGTGGAAGGCGGCGCGTCATCGATCCGTTCGGCGACGCGCAGCACGCGGCCGGCCCGGATTTCGATCTCGAGCGGACGCGAATGAACTCCCGGCGGATAGCTGCGCGCGCGGCGGACGATCAGATCGCCGCGGGTCACGTCCGGCGCAACACCACGAGTGTTATGTCGTCGTCGTGCGCGCCGCCCGAGAAGGAAAGCGCCGATTCCGCCAGCTTCTTGGCGATCACCTCGGTGCTCGCGCCTTCGCTGCACAGCTCCGCGAACGATGTGCGCAGGCGCGCTTCGCCATACAACGATTCGCGATCGTCCTTCGCCGGTGCCTCGACCAGCCCGTCGGTGAAAGCGAGCAGCAGATCGCCCGTCTCGAGTTTCAAATGGCTGTCGGAAACGAAAGTTCCGTCGGGCACGATTCCCAGTGCCACGCCGGAGGACTCGACGCTTTCGATCAAGCCGCTGGACTTGCGCCACAAAAGCGGCGAGTGATGGCCGGCGTTGAGGATCTCGCAGTCGCCATCGCCGCGAATCGCGCAGACCAAGAGCGTGACGAACATGCCCGGATCGACGCGCTCCGAAAGATCCTGATTGAGCATCGTCACCGCGGTGCCGACGTCGGGCACGACGCGCAGGAACGAACGCAGGCTGGCTTGCGTGGCAGCGGTGATCAGCGCCGGTCCCATGCCGTGGCCGGTGACGTCGCCGACGATCACCGCCAGGCGCTGGTCCCTGGTCTTGACGAAGTCGAAGAAGTCTCCCGAGGTGCGCTCGGCCGGCCGGTACCAGCCGTGCACTTCGAGCGAAGTGACGTCGCGCGGAATCGGCGGCATCATGCCGCTCTGGATCGCGCTGGCCAGTTCGAGCGATTGCTCCAGGCGCGTCTTCTCGATGCTGTGCAGGTGCAAGCGCGCATTCTCCAGCGCGATCGAAATGTGCTGCGAGAGCGCGGCGAACAACGACAGGTCGCGCGCGGAGAACTCGCGCGTGGCGGCCTTCGAATCGACATAGAGCACGCCGCGCGCCGCGCGCTCGTCGCCGCCGCCCTGATTGGTCGGAGCCGAGAGCGGCACGCACATGACCGCGCGCAACTTGAGGTCGAAAACCGAGCGGCCCAGTTCCAGAGCATCGGAATCGCTCTGCACCGTGGCCTTGACCGGTTGGCCATGCTCGAGCACGCGCTTGACGATGGTGGTCGAGAAGCGTTTGTCGTCCTTGATCGTCTGCTTGCCCTTCGAACGCGCGACGCGCAGCGAAAGACCGGCCTCGCCGCGCGTGGAATTCCCGGCACTCTCGTCGGCCAGGATCAACAGCCCGCGCTCGGCGCCGGCGATCTCGATCGAGTGGTCGACGATGTCGATCAGCAATTCATCGAGATTGCGGGCCTCCGAGACCCTGGCGATGGCCTCGAGCAAGACTTCGACGGAACGGCGATCGAGGTCCGGATCGCCGGTCAGGAACTGGACGGTCGACGGCGGATTCGAGTGCGCGACGGCTCCGGGGGCGCCCGGCGAGCGGACGGCCCCAGTTCCGACTGCACCCTGGCCGACCAACGCAGGCGGCTTTTGGGCCTTCGCTTGCGGCTCCTTCTTGCGGTTCCAGAACATGCCGACCCGAGTCTAGCAGTCGCGCGGCGAAATTCCTTGCGCCGCGAGCGGCCACAGCGAGAATCCTTCGACCCCGCCAAAGCCTTGGCTCCCGGGGAGTTCTCGCCACCTCCAGCCCAGCTCAGCCCGAGCGACGGATCATGCACATCAACGTCGACCATCGTGTAGACCACGCCGTACTCCACCTGCGTGGTGAGTTCGATACCTACTACGTGCGCAACCTGCAGGAGGAGGTCGATGCGCTGGTCGCATCCGGGACCACCAATTTGGTGCTCAACCTGCGCCTGGTGAAATTCATCAACTCCACGGCGCTGGGAGCGATCATCAAGGCCTCGCGGCAATGCCAAAGCAAGGGCGGCAAGCTGGCGCTCTCGCGGCCCTCGCCCTTCTGTCGCGGGATCATCGAGAAGGTCGGATTGGACCGCGTCGTGCCGATCTACGACTCCGACGACGAAGCCGCCAAGGGCATCCTCTCCGGCGCCAAGGCCGAAAAATCCAAGGCCGCGAATACGCAGGAGATCGAGGACGGCTCCGTGGTTTTCGCGCCGACTGATTCCAGCCGCATCGAGCACTACCTGCCGGGCACCAATCGCGCCTCGCCGCGCCCCGCCGGCACGCCGCCGGGAAATGCGGGCGCCGCGAACTGGCACGGCGTCGGCCGCATGCTCGCTTGCGACGGGCACGGTCTGGCCTTCACCTGGGATGGCAACGAGACTGAACTCGAGCCCTTCGCCATGGGCCAACTGCTTTCGATCGGAACGGAGATCAAGGTCAAGTTCCGCATGCCGATGTTCCAGCAGGGCTTCGTCGAAGCCTTGGCCACGATCGCCGAGATCGAGGAGCGCGAGGACGGTGTCAAGGTGGGCGCGGCCTTCTCCAAGATCGAGCCGAAGACGCTCGAGGCGGTCAAGCAATACGCCAGCGACCTGAAATTCCTGAAGGACGAGTTGCGCAAGGCGACCGGCAAGTAGCCGGCGCTCGCGTCAACTGGCCAGCCGTTCTTCGCGCTCGCCGATCGCTGCTTCGAATTCGGCGGCGACGAGACTCCAGTCGAGCTTGGATTCGGCAATGCGCCGAGCCTCCTGACTCCAACGTTGCCGCGACTCGGGTGCGGAAGCGGCCAGACTCAGGCCGGCCGCCCAGCCGCCGCGCGGCACCGTGACACCGCATTGGTCGCCGACCAGAAACTCCGCGCGGCCGCCGGCCTCGGCGACGATGGGCACACCGCAGGCCAAGAGCTTGGCGAGCAGCCCCGCGCGCGGGTCGGCGCTGGCGAGTACGGCGAGGGTCGCGGATGAAAGCGCACCGGGAAGCTCACTCTCGCTCAGCTCGCCGACCCAGTGCACGCGCGCGCCGACTCCGGCGCGGTCTGCGGCGGCGCGCAGTCGATCGCGCTGCGACCCTGCGCCGGCGATCACCAGCGACCAATCGGCGCGCTGTCCCACCGTGCGTGCAAAGGCCTCGACGACAAGTTCGTGGCGCGATTCTGATTCCAGGGCGCCAACCGCGAGCACGATGCGGCCATGGATCCTGTGGCGCGCCGTCAGGCTCGACGAGAGGCCCGGACGGAAACGGCTTGAATCCACGCCGTGCGGAACCACGCGCACCAGATCCAGGGAAAATCCTTCGCGCCGGGCGTGCGACATCGACCATGGGTCGAGCGCCACCACGCAGCCGGCCGTGCGCCTCACATAGGGTCCCCAAAGCGTCGACCCGACGCGCGAGAGCCCGCGCAACAGCGTGCGCGCGGCGTGGTTGCCGGCGCCGTGCTCGACCAGCACGAGCGACGTGCGCAGCCGTCTGGCGGCCCCTGCTGCCTGGCAGGCGGTCGGGGACATGGCGTCGTAGGCGATGATCGCATCCGGGCGAAAAGCCAAGAGTTCGCGCCGACCGTGGCGCTGATCGCGACTCAATCGCCGGCGTTCCAGCCCTTCGGCAGCCAGCGCGAGCGAAGCTTGTGGTTCCCCGGAGACTCCAGCGTGGAACGGAGCCTGAAAGCTCGCTCCGAACAGCCCGACCTCGTGTCCGCGAGC
>JAYUUV010000065.1:0-16890 GCA_043754695.1 Planctomycetota bacterium | reverse complement strand
CAGCGGCCGTGGGCCGTGGCGCGCACCAGGCCCCGGAAAGTGCCGAGCGGATCACCCTCCGAGCGCAGTCCGGCGCTCCAACTGCCGTCCATGCGCGCGATGGACAGCGCGTAGCGGCGACGGCCCGCGCAGGAAATGAGCAAGCGGTCTTCCTCCTCGGCCTCGAGAATGGCGATGTCGCTGATCTGCGTCAGGTCCCCGCGGCGATCCTCTCCGCCCCCCGTATCGTTCGGCGGCGCGCCGCGCAGTTGCCCGAAGGCAGCGACTTCGCGGCCGAACACGCTGAACGCGCGGATCTTCCCGGCGATGTTGTCCGCGACCCAGATCGTGCGATCGCGATCGACGTCGAGTCCGCTGACACGCGCGCCGCCGCCGCCGTCGTCGTCGCCGGAGCGAAAGGAAAAGCCGGCCGTGAGTGCATTTCCGTCCAGGTCGTAGGCGCGCACGTGCGCCGTGTCGGCGTGTCGGCCAACGTACAGCACACCCGATCGCAGGCTCAGACTTCCGTGCATGCTCCCGTTCTGCCCGCGCGCCCCGCGCTGTGTGCGAACCGGCACAGGCGCGGCGGCGCTGCTGCGCTCGTGCGGCTGTGTTCAACGCTGCGTGCGTGCGACCTTGCGAGCATGGGGCAGCAAGCTAACCCCGAACTCGAGGTCGCGCTAGCGTACCCAGGCCAACTGCGCGCGCTCGCCGGCGGCCAGATCGCGTTCACCTTGCGAGTCGATCGTGCGCACACTGCCGTGCGTCGATTCGACCGACAATCCGCTCGAATCAAGGCTCAGGTTGGCGTGTCCGGCTTCGACCTCGACGATGCCGAAACGACTGGTAATGATCAGCGGGCCGTTGATGTCGAGCGCGCCTGACTCGAGCCGCAGGCGCAGCGTAGAGGGCTCTTCGACCTGCACCACGCTCGCCGCCGCGACCTCGACCGTGGTCGTGCCCAGGGTCAGGCGTGCGCGCGCGCCTTCGGGTGTGCGCACCCAGTCGCCGCGCTGCAGTTCGCGTGCCGGCTCGCCGACTGCGAGTGGTTCGCCGACAGTTTGGACCAAGCCTTCGAGCGCAATGAGCTGCGCTCGCGCCGTGCCGGAGGGATCGGGCGTCAGCCGGATGACGGCGTAGCAGATGATTGCAAGCATCACCACCCAGGTCGTCTTGCCGCGTCCCGGCGAACCGAATCCGGCGCGCGCGACCGCCAGCGGCGAGAGGATCGCGCGGCGCACGGGCGCAGTTTCGTCGGCGCCCGAATCAACTTGCGATTCACACTCGACCAGAGTCCTGCGCAAACGCGAATCGGCCAGCAGCAATTCACGGTAGAGCGAGTTGCAGTCCGCGCAGGCCTTTAAGTGCTCGCGCAAACTGGGATCGTCGGCAAGCGTGTTCCCGCTCGAGAGCAGCACGGCGACGCTCTCCTTCGCCGCCTCGCAGCGCTCGTCGCCAGGTGGGCTCGGCTGACGGAGCGGGGCCGGTGTTTCGCCGCGGAACATCGTCACGGGCTTGGGTCCCTGGACCGGGCTGACCGGTCACTCTGCCGTGCGCGCGCGAACTCCCGGCGTGGCCGGGCTTGGAACAAGAATCCCGCCAACCAGGCCAGACAACGCCCGGGCCAGGTCCAGAGCGAAGCATTCATGGCAGCAGGATCGGACGAATCCGGCCCGGGCCTGAGCCGAGGGGCCCCGGCCTCAAGACTGCCCCTGCGCGGCTATCCAGGCCCGGGTCTGGCCCCGTCAGGCGCCCAGGGGCGCAGCGGAAAGGCGTGCCAGGGCGCTGTCGATTCGCGCCAGAGCATGTGCTCCGCCCAAGAGATCGATCAAGTCAAAAAGGTCCGGTCCACCGGCATGGCCGGTGAGCGCGCAGCGCAGCGGTTGGAAAAGCACCGGCATCTTGATGCCGCGTCCCCCGACCCAGGCTTTTGTCGCGTCGCGGATTTCTGCCGGCCCCAGACCCTTGGCCAGGCACTCGGCGAGGAAGGCGCGGTAGTCCGTGAGCGTCGCGACGCCCAGCGCTTGCTTGCGCGCATTTTTCTCGGCCTCGGGTTCATAGACGACGGCGTCGTCCGCGGCGAAAAAGTAGCCGATGCGTCCCGGCAACTCGGAGTAGGTGCGGATGCGCTCCTGCTCGCCGCGCACCAACTTGAGGTACCAGGGTCGGCGGCTGTCCAGATCGGCCTGCGTGGTCAGGCCGGCGCGCACCAGGTACGGAGCGCAGGTGTCGGCCAGCTGCTCGAGCGGTTCCATGCGGATGTACTCGCCGGACATCCATTGGAACTTGTCGATGTCGAAGATCGCGCCGGCTTTCGTCACGTCCTTGATGTCGAAGTTCGCGACCAGGTCGTCGATGGAAAAAATCTCGGTCGTGCCGTTCAGCGCCCAACCCTGCAGGCACAGGAAGTTGATGATCGCCTTCTTCGGGTAGCCGCGCTCGTGGTAGTCCTGCAAGGCAGTGTCGCCGGTGCGCTTGGACAGTTTTTTTCCGTCGCTGCCGAGCATCAGCGGCAGGTGGCCGAATTCGGGCACGCTTTCTCCAAGCGCCTCGTAGAGCAGCACTTGCTTGGGCGTGTTGACCAGATGTTCTTCGCCGCGGAACACATGGCTGATGCCCATGTCGATGTCATCGCAGACGACGACGAAGTTGTAGATCGGCATGCCGTCCGCGCGCACCATGATCCAGTCGTCGACTTCCTTGTTGTCGAAGCTGACCTCGCCGCGTACGTGATCGAGGAAGCGCGTCGTGCCTTCGGGCACGCGAAAGCGCACGACAGGCTTCACGCCTGTGGCACGCAGAGCTTCGACTTCCGCCTTGCTCAGGTTCGCGCACTTGCGGTCGTAAGCCGGCTTCTCCTTGCGCGCGCTCTGGCCCTCGCGCAAGGTTTCCAGTCGCTCGCTCGAACAAAAACACGGATAGGCGGCGCCCATTTCGAGCAGGCGTGCCGCGTAGGCGCGGTGACGCTCGATGCGCTCGGTCTGGCGGTAGGGCGCGCAGGGGCCGCCGATGTCGGGGCCTTCGTCCCAATCGATGCCGAGCCAGCGCAGGCCCTCGAGAATCGCGCGCTCGAACTCTTGGGTCGAACGCTCCCTGTCGGTGTCCTCGATGCGCAACAGGAACTTGCCGCCCTGGCGCCGGGCGTAGGCCCAGTTGAACAGGGCCGTGCGTGCGCCGCCAATGTGCAGGCGGCCGGTGGGACTGGGGGCAAAACGCACGCGCACGGGCTTCATCGGATCGGTCCGCTTTGGCTAGGGAGAGCCCCGCGGACCGGCAAGTCCACGGGGCAAAGCAGGATACGCCGCGGGTCGCCGGGCGACAACGCTGCACAGCTTCCTCCAAGACCGGATTCCGCTATCGTCTGCGCATGACTCGAACGACCGCGCCGGAACAGCCTTCGCGTGAGCTCGTCACGCGCGCTCCCAAGGTCTTGCTGCACGAACACCTCGACGGTGGACTGCGGCCAACGACCGTGCTCGAACTGGCCGGCGAGGTGGGCTACGCCGAACTTCCGGAGTCGCGCGCCGATCGACTGGCGGCCTGGTTCTTCGAAGGCGCGAATCGCAAGACGCTGCCGCTGTACCTCGAGGGCTTTCGGCACACGATCGCGGTGATGCAGTCGACGCAGGCCCTCGAACGCGTGGCCCACGAGTTCATGGCCGACATGGCCGCAGACGGCGTGGTCTACGCCGAAGTGCGCTTCGCTCCGCACTTCCACACGCAGCGCGGCCTGGGTCTGGACGCGGTCATGTCCGCTGTCCTGCGCGGCTTGCAGCGCGGCAAGGAGGATTTTGGCGTCGGCTTCGGCCTGATCGTCTCGGCGCTGCGCAACGAACCGGAAGCGCTGTCCTTCAAACTCGCCGAACTTGCCGTCGCCTACCGCAGCCAGGGCTGCGTCGGTTTCGACCTGGCCGGTGAGGAGGCCGGACATCCGGCCAAGGAACACGTGCGCGCCTTCGAGTTCGTCAAGCGCCAGAATTTTTCGATCACGATCCACGCCGGCGAGAGTTTCGGTCCCGAGAGCATCTGGCAGGCCCTGCAATATTGCGGCGCCCATCGCATCGGTCACGGCACGCGCCTGATCGAGGACATCGTGGTCTACGACGGCAAGGTGATCCAGCTCGGTCATCTCGCGCAATACGTCCTGGACCATCGCATCCCGATCGAAGTCTGCCTTTCGTCCAACGTGCACACCGGCGCCGCGCGCTCGATCGCCGAACATCCGTTCATGGTCTTCATGAACCAGAAATTCCGAGTGACGCTCAACACCGACAATCGCCTGATGAGCCGCACTTCGATGACCGACGAATGCATGCTCGCGGTCGAGCATTTCGGACTGGGACTCGCCGATCTCGAGAAGCTGGCGATCAACGGCATGAAATCGGCTTTCGCGCACTACGACGAGCGTGTGCGCCTGATCTACGAGCGCATCAAGCCCGGTTACGCGAAGCTGCGCCTGAACGGCTGAAACTGCGGCATGGCACGCGTCCACGAATTGAGCGCGGGCAATCTCGAAGTCCACGTCTTCGAAAGTCGGCTGCTCGCCAGGAACCAGGCCGGCGATCCGCACGTGCGCGAATTTCCGATCTATGTCCCCCACGCGGCCTCGAGTTCGTCGCCCGCGCCGCTGGTCTTCCTGTTGATCGGTTTTACCGGCAACGGCCAGGAATTCCTGGAGTCGCACCCCTGGCGCCGCGGCGTGTTGCTCGAGTACGACGCGGCGCTGCGCGCAGGAAGCGTCCCGCCGGCGATCCTCGCCTTTCCCAACTGCTTCACGAAGTACGGCGGCAGCCAGTACGTCGACTCCGACTACCTCGGCCCCTACGCGCGCTACGTGGCGGAAGAACTCTGCGCCTTCGCCGAAGCCAACTCGCCTGCGCTGTACGCTCGCCGCGGCGTGATCGGCAAGTCCTCGGGCGGCGTCGGCGCGCTGCACCTCGCGATGCGCCACCCCGGAGTCTTCCAGGCCGTCGCGTCGATCAGCGGCGACGCCGGCTTCGAAGGCTGCCACGCGCCGGCGTTCTGGGAATGCGCGCGCGCGCTGGTTCCCTACGGCGGCGATGCGCAGCGCTTCCTGGCCGACTTCCTGGCCAAGCCCGACCTCAGCGGCGACAAGTTCGGAGCGTTGAACACGATCGCCATGGCGGCGTGTTATTCGCCGAACCTCGCCTCGCCGATCGGCTGCGACCTGCCGATCGACACGAACAGCGGCGCGCGCATCGACGCCGTCTGGCAGCGCTGGCTCGAATTCGATCCGCTGTTCGCTTGCGAGCGCTACGCCGACGCGCTGCGCCGGCTGGAGTTCTTGCACATCGAGTGCGGCGCGCGCGACGAATACAACATCCAGTTCGGTACGCGGCGGCTGTCAGCGAGATTAAAGGAACTTGGGATCTCGCACACCCACGAGGAGCACGACGGCTCGCACCGTGGGATAGGGCAGCGCTACCTGGAAGTCTTGCCGCGCCTCGTGCGCGCCTTGGCCTCGTAGCGCACCTCGACCACGGTGCGAATCCCTCCGCGCACGTAGAAATCGCCTTCGACGGAAAGTTCGCGCGGTTTCGTCGCGCTGACCAGATCGTCGAGGATGCGATTGGTGACCGCCTCGTGGAACGCGCCGTCGTCGCGGTACGACCAGAGGTAGAGCTTCAGACTCTTCAGTTCCACGCAGCTGCGGTCGGGCACGTAGCGAATGCGAATCGTGGCGAAGTCCGGTTGTCCGGTCTTCGGACAAAGGCAAGTGAACTCCGGGCACTCGAAGCGAATCTCGTAGTCGCGCTCCGGATTGGGATTCTCGAACGTGTCGAGCTTGCGTGTGGGCTTCGTCGTCATGTCTGGAATGGCGCAGTCTAGTCTTCCTTCGGCTTCAAGACGCCCTCGCTGCGCACGAGCACGACTCCCCCGGCCGCATATTCGATGCTCCAGGCACTGGTGTGACCGCGGCCGCTCCACTCGGCGGCGACACGCCCGGCTCTGCGGGCGACACGCTGCGGCGGCGTGGCGGTGAGGTCGAGTTCGAGCTCGAAAACCTGCTGCTCCAAGGTCTCGAGGTCGCAAAGCAGCAGGCTCCATTCCGCGGCCAGACCGCGCCGCTCGAGCGTGCTCGCCGCCGCGGCGATCAGCGGCGAGGCGGGCTCCGGAACGAGCCAATCCTCCCCGCTGTCCGTCGGCGCAGCCCCCGGAACGAACGTGGGCAACTCGTCTTGCGCATCGGAATCGATCAGGTTCGACCAACCACCCACGGGCCAGGCCCGCGTCACGCGGCCTGCGCACAGCCACGGAATCGATTCGGCTACATCGAAGCAGGCCTGCGGCTCGCCCGAGTTCTTGAGCCACACGCCTTCGATTTCGGCCTCGGTCACGTGGCCGTCGGCGCGCGCCGCGCTCCAGCCCAGGCGCGGAACCTGCGCATAGTCCGTGTCGCGCGCACCGCGCGCCGTCACGAAGCGCGTCGTCAGCGCTTCCCAATCGAGCGGACTGGAGGCGCCATCGCGAAACCAACGCCGCGAGCTCGTCGACGGCGCGGGGGGCGGCATGCTCAGGCTCGTACGTTGGCCGGCAGTCGCACCGCCCTGAGCCAGGACGATGCCTTGCGAACGCAACTGTGCGAAGCGCTCGCTGCGCGAGAATTGCGCGAAGGCCCTTTGCGTCGGTGCGGCCACCAACTGCGGCCGCGGCAGCCGCGCGCGTTCGCGTTCGAGGCCCGCGCCGTCCTTGGCGATCAGCCTTGGATCCGCCAGGAAAGTCTGCGCGCGCGAACGGTCGAGCGGCGCGAGGCCTTGCACGAGCGCGGGCAGGTCGAGCAGCAGGATGGCCGCGGGCGGCGGATCCTGAGTCAGCGCGCTCGCCACTTCGAGCCGCGCAGCGTCGAAGCGTTGGACCGCCTGCGCGAACGCGCCGGCATGCACGTGCGCGATCGCCGCCCAGCCGCTGGCCAGGATGGCCGGCATCAGCGCCCGGCGCGTTCCGGTCAACGCTGTCGCGGCCAGCGCCAGTCCAGCGCTCACCAGGAACAAACCTGGAAGCAAAATCTCCGCGCGCGTGAAATCGCCCGGTTGCACGCGCACGTTGCGTTCGACGAAGCTCGCGCTCAGGATCGCCACGGCGGCGACGGCCAGGATCAGGCTCCACAGCCGCGGCGCGGACCTGGCGGCGGAAAAAGCAGGTTCGAGCGCGACCACGAGCAGCGCTGCGGCCAATAGATAGGCCGCGAACGTCAGGCTCGCGGGATTCACCGGCAGCGCGAGCACACCGAGCTTTTCCAGCGCGAGCGCCGCGGTCTCGATCGCCGGCCTGTGCGCTGGCTGGCCTGCGACGGCGAAACCCAGCGCCGCGCGCAACACGGGCGCCGCCGCCGCGCACGCAGCGTAGACCGCGAACGTGACCAGGGTCGAGCGCAGGCGCGCCGCGAACGCGCGATAGCGCCGGGCAGCGATGAACTCGGAGGCCGCGAGGGCGAAGGGAATCGCCCACGCCAACGGGCTGGCGAAACCGGCGAGCAGCGTGCCGATGCCGGCTCGGATCGCGGCGCGCGGTGCGCGGGCTTGCCTGGCACGCAGGAATTGGGCCCCCGACCAGGTGCAAAGGCAGAGTGCGATCAAGTCTCCGCGCGCAGCGAACGAGACCAGGCCCGTGTACGCAAGCGGATGCACCAGGCACAGCACGGCAGTGACCCAAGCCGCGGCCCGCGCGTGTTCATCGCCGAGCCACGGCGAAACGAGCCGGCGCAGGAACACCGCGGCGCCGATCGCCGCCAGCGTGAACAGGAGCAGGTTCTCGATGCGCAGCGGCAAGGGACTCGCGGCGCCGAACGCGCCGGCCTGCGACCACAGCGCGCTCGAAATGGCCAGGCTCAGCGCAGCCAGCGGCTCGAGGCCCGCCTCTCCGGCCGCGAAGTAGGGTCTTGGTTCGAGGCGCAGATTGTTGTGCTCGAGGCAGTCGCCGAGCGCGAGCAGGGTTCGCAAATCCGATTCCGAGTAGTCCGTTCCCGGCCCGCAGGCTTCGACGAGCGGCCCATGGGCGTGCAACAGGAGCGCGAGCACGAAGAGCGCTCCAAGAGTCCATGCAAGCCAGCGCGACATCAGGGCGAGTGTAACGAGTCGGATGCCCCGACCTGCAGTCCTCTGGACGTCCTCGCTGGGCCGCTCGAATGGAACGCGTGACGAGCGACCCTCGTTTGCGTCCGTCGCGGTCGCTCTACTTCACCCTGCAGCGCATGTCGACCGCGCAGACTCCCGTGGGGAAAGCGAGCAACGGGTTGATTTCAAGTTCGGTGATCTCGGGATGGTCGAGCGCGAGTTGGGAAAGCCGTTGGATCACATCGACGAGTTTCGCTTCGTCGATCCCGGCCTGACCGCGCACGCCGGCCAGGATCGGCCAGCCGCGGATCTCGCGGATCAGCTCCTTGGCGCGCACGTCGCTGACCGGACAGATCGCGAACGACACATCCTTGAGCACCTCGACGTAGATGCCGCCCAGGCCGAACATCAATACGGGGCCGTAGGCCGGGTCGGCGACTAGGCCGATCACGACCTCGCGGCCGCCGGCGAGCATCTTCTGGATGTTGACACCTTCAGCGCCTTTGCGCTGCAGCTTGGCGAACGCGGCGCGCACGGCGCTCTCAGTGTGCAGGTTGAGCAGCACGCCGCCGACCTCGGACTTGTGCACGATGCCCGGCACGGAGAGTTTGGCAACCACGGGATAGCCGACTTTTTCTGCTATCGCGATCGCTTCGCGCGGAGTTTTTGCCAGGCCGCCGGCGACCGCGGGAATTCCATAGGCCTTGGACAGCGCACGACGCGCTGTCACGCCCAGCCAGCCCGGCTTCAGCGCGGCCTTCGCGGCCTTGCTGTCGACTTTGAATCGCTTCAGCCTGCCGATCGGACGGGCCAGGATCTTGCGCCGTTCCTCGAGCGCCGCGAGCGCGCGCACGGCGGACTCTGGGTACAGGTAGACCGGCACCCAGTCCTGCTCGGCTTCCTTGGCAATCGCCTTCAGGACTTCGTCGCGCGACATGAAGCAACCCACCACGGGCTTGGTCGAGGCGCGCGCAGCATCGAAGACGCGGCGCGCGACCGCGACCGGATCGTGGGTGATCGGCGGAACGAAGATCACCAGCACGGAATCGACACCGGGATCCGCGAGCAGCACGCCGAGCGCGCTGCGATAGTTCTGCGCACTTGCACTCGCGACCATGTCGACCGGATTGGCGACCGAGGCTTCGGGCACCAGCAACTTGCGCAGCTTCGCCTGCGTCGACTTGTTCAGCTGCGCCATCTCGAGTGAAGAACTCACCAGTGCATCGGTGGCCAGGATCGCCGGCCCTCCGGCGTTGGTCAGCACGGCCACGCGATTGCCCGCGGGCAGCGGCAACTTGGCCAGCGCCAGGCCGACGTCGAACAGTTCCTCGACCGAATCGACGCGCTGCACGCCGCACTCCTTGAGCAGCGCATCGGCCGCGACGTCGGCTCCGGCCAAGGCACCGGTGTGGCTGCTCGCCGCGCGCGCACCCGCGCTCGAACGGCCGGCCTTGACCGTGACGATCGCTTTCACGCGACTGACGCGGCGCGCGATCGGCACGAAATTGCGGGGATTGCCGAAGGATTCCAGGTACAGGAGCAGGCAGCGAATCGAATCTTCGCGGCCCCAGTACTCGATCAGATCGTTGGCCGAGACATCCGCGCGATTGCCCATCGACACGAACATCGCCACACCGAGGTGGATGTGATCGGCGTGCGCCAGGATCGCTTCGCCCATGGCGCCCGATTGCGACACGAAAGCGACCGGACCGTCCTTTGGAAACGTGCGCGCAAAGGACGCATTGAGCCGCACGCCGGCCTTTGCGTTCTGGATGCCCATGCAATTGGGGCCGACCAGGCGCATGCCGTGACGGCGCACGACGGCGAGCAATTGCGCCTCGGCACGCGCGCCTTCTGGGCCGGTCTCCCTGAAGCCGGCCGTGATCACGACTACGGCGCCGACTTTTTTCTTCGCGCATTGCGCGATCGTGCGCGGCACGAGCGCCTTGGGCACGGTGATCACCGCAAGATCGATCGTGTCTTCGATCGCGGTCACGCTCTTGTGGCACTTGATCGAGTGCAACACCTCCGCGTGCGGATTGACCGGGAAGACCTTGCCCTCGAAGCCGCCGGTGACCAGATTGTGCAAGACTTGCCAACCGATCGAGCCCGGCCGTCGCGACGCGCCGATCACGGCCACCGAACGCGGACGGAAAAGTTTGTCGAGTCCGAAGTCCGCGGGCTTTTGCCGCGCGCGTGTCTTGCTTGCCATGCAGACGTTCTAGTGCAAGCGCTGCACGAGGTGAAGCGCGAGTTGCGCGGACACGGGTCGCGCGAGCGGGCCGACTCAGCACTCGTGCGCAGTTTGCGGCGCGCGCGAAGGCAGCAGGATCAGCTGGAGGCAATCCAAGCTGCGCAACCCAGCGTCAGGAAGATCAGCGCTGCCCCGCAGCCGGATTTTTTCGACGGGCCACGGGCCTGATCGACGAGCGCCTTGGCCTCGGCGAGTCCGAGGCCGGTCTTTACGCGCAGCAACTTGATCGCCTCAATGACCTTGCCCTGGGCCACGAGTTCGCGCACGTCGTCGGGCAGCGCCGGCGGCGCAGGCCTTTCCGGCGGCAGATGGCCCATGGATTCGAAGGCTTCGACCGCGGCCTTGGCCTCGGCGAGTCCGAGCCCGCGCTGTTCGCGCAACAGGCGAATGGCTCCGATCCTGTCGCCCTTGGACAACAACTCGGTCAAGTCTTGCTTGAGGTCGGCCACGGCGCGCGGATTCTACGCCTCGGCACAGGCTGCGCACATTCTGTGTCGATACCCGCTTCAGCGCGGGGCAAGCTTGCGAAATTGGGGGCTTGGCGCGCTGGGGGCCTGAAAAAAAATTGGGGCAGGTCGCGACGCCGGAACGCCGCACTGCCCTGCACAGTAGGATACGCGCGATGCACTCCCAAAGCTTTGCGTTCCGCGTGTCCATCCTCGCGCTCGGCCTCGCGCTGTTCTCGGCTTCCTGCACCTCCGCCTACTACGGCGTGATGGAGAAGTTCGGTCACGCCAAACGCGACATCCTCGTCGATCGCGTCGAGGAAGGCCGCGACGCGCAGCAGGACGCCAAGAAGGAGTTCCAGAGCGCGCTGGCTGCCTTCAAGTCGGTCACCGGCTTCACGGGCGGCGACCTCGAAAAACTCTACACGCGGCTCAACGGCAACTACCAGGACTGCAGCGACAGCGTCGATTCGGTCAAGGAGCGCATCGAGTCGATCGAAGCCGTCGCCGGCGACATGTTCAGTGAATGGAAACAGGAGATCGGCGAAATCCACTCGCCGGACCTGCGCGCCAAGAGCGAAACGATGCGCAGGGACACCCAGCGCCAGTACGGCGATCTGATCGCGGCGATGAAACGCGCCGAATCGAAGATGGAGCCGGTGCTCGTCGACTTCAAAGACCGTGTGCTGTTCCTCAAGCACAACCTAAACGCCAACGCGATCGCCTCGCTCAAGGGCGATCTTTCCTCGATCGAGAGCAACGTCGGCGACTTGATCAAGGACATGGAAGCCTCGATCGCCGAATCGGACCGCTTCATCAACAGCATGGCCCAAAGCTGAGCAGGGCCGGCGGGCCCGTCGCCAATTCGTGACCCGCGAGCCACTTGCCGCGGCCTGCTCACCAAGCCCAAAATCACTCCATGATCGAAACTTTTCGCCCACTGCTCGAAGCGGCCCACGGCCTCGATCTCGAGCACCCGGCCGCTGCGCGAGCCGAACTCGTGCGCAGGCTCGATCCGAACTCCAAGGCCGCGCGCGAACTCGCCGTGAGCCTGGTGCGCCTGTGCAACGAGGGCAAGATCGCCAACCGAGGCGAGCTGCCGGTCAAATGGGGCCGCGTGTCGAAGGCTACGCCCGATTCACTCGATCAATCGATCGACGTCGTGCTGATGAATGGCGCGGGACCGCGGCATCGCCATCCCGGCGGCGAAGTCAATTTCTGCATCGCGATCGACGGCACGCCGACTTTCGAGGGCGAGCCGCCGGGCTGGGTCGTCATGAAACCGGGCTCGGTCCACGTCCCGACTGTCGCGGGTGGGACGATGTTGATCGTCTATCTGTTGCCGCGCGGCGAGCTGGAGTTCCTGAGCTAGCGATCTGTCAGCCGCAGGTGTCGAGGTCGACCTCGGCACTCGCACGCTGAGTCTTCGCTTTCGCGGCGCGCTGTTTGAGCGCGTGGCGGAATTTCGGCAAGAGGTCTTCGCGCTCGGCTTCGCGCAGCGCTTCTTCGACGAGCTTTTGATTCTCCGGCACGCGCCAGCGCACCAAGGCCTTTTGCAAGCGCCGCTCGCGGCCGCCGCGCGGAATGTACAGGTCCTCGAAGGTCAGCGGATCCTTGCCGGTCGTGTACTGCACGCAGGCGCGTGTCATCGGCAGCGGAATGAACTCCTGAGCCTGCTCGGGACTGTAGTTGCGCTCGAGCAGTTTCTCGAACAGGATCACGGCGTCCTTCATCGTCGTGCCCGGGTGGCCGACGATGAAATAGTTGACCAGGTGCTGGTCCTTGCCGAGGTCGGCGCACTCTTCCTTGTAGTCCTTCTCGTAAGCCTCGTAGACGTCGAAGGACGGCTTGTTCATCGCGCGCAGTACGGTCGGCGATGCGTGCTCGGGCGCGAGCTTCATGCGGCCGGGCGTGTGGTTCTTGACCAGATCGTGGTGCAGGGGCAGCAACTCGCCGCGCGTGGCGCTCTTCGTGCTGCGCAGCATGTCGTAGCGGATGCCCGAGCTGACGAAGGCGTGCTTGACACCCTTCTGTTGTTTCACGAGCGCGAGCAGACGCCGATAACCCTCGCTCTGCGTATCGATGCGCAGCGCCGGGCAGACATCGGGCGAAAGGCAGTCGCGCTCGAGGCAACCTTTGCCGGCTTCGAGCAATTTGCAGCCCAGGCCATACATGTTGGCCGTCGGTCCGCCGACATCGGTGATCGTGCCGCGGAAATCGTGGTGCGCGGCGAGCGCGGAGGCCTCGCGCACGATCGATTCTGGCGAACGACTCTGGATCGCGCGGCCCTGATGGAAGGTGATCGAACAGAACGTGCAGTCGGCCAGGCAGCCGCGGTGCGTATTGATGCTCCAGCGCACCGGCTCGAGCGCGGGCACGCCGCCGGCAGCGTCGTGATCGGGATGCCACTCGCGGCGAAAGGGCAGGTCGTAGTACTCGTCGACCTCGGCCTGTGGCGCGGGTTCGAGCGGCGGATACTGCACGACGAAGCGTTCACCGTGGGCCTGCGCCAGCGGCCGGCTGCCCGGTGAATTCTCCTCGCGCACCGCCTGGAAGAGTTCGATCTGCAACTGCACGTCGTCGCGCATGCTCTCGAAGCTCGGAACTTTGCGCGCGTTCGCGGGCACGTCCGCCTTCGCGACGATCGAACAGGTGCTGGCTAGACCTTCCAGTTTGCGCCCCGACTCGAGCCGGCGCGCGATCTCGAGCACCGTGCGCTCGCCCATGCCCCAAACCAAGAGGTCGGCCTTCGAATCGACCAGGATCGAACGCCGCAACTTGTCTTCCCAATAGTCGTAGTAAGCCAGGCGACGCGGTCCGGCTTCGAGTCCGCCGACAACGATCGGCACGCCGGGAAAAGCGTGCCGCGCCAGGGCGGTGTAGGCAATCGTCGCGCGATTGGGCCGGCCGGGTTTTCCGCCGGGGCGGTAGACGTCGACGTGGCGCAACTTCTTCGACGCGGTGTAATTGGTGACCATCGAGTCGATGGTGCCCGCGCTCACGCCGACGAAAAGGCGCGGCTTGGGCAGGCGCTGCCAACCAGAACCGGGCCGGCCGGGATCGTCGATCTCCGGCACGTCGAGAATCCCGACGCGATAACCCTTCGCTTCGAGCAAGCGTCCGATCGCGGCGACACCGAAGGACGGATGATCGACGTAGGCATCGCCGGTCACCAAGACGATGTCGAGTTCCTCCCACCCACGCGCGCGCATCTGTGCGCGCGTGCGCGGAAGGAACGGAGCGGGAGTGGCGGAGGCGCGAACGGACTGTGCGTCTTGCATGGAGGCCTTGGGATCGGGGCGAACCGCCGCACGGATCCGTTGGAGCGCGAACAGTCTACTCGCCGCCGCCCAGTTCTTTCTTCAGCTTCTCGAGCTCCGCGTCGGCATTCTGCTCCGAAATCGACTTGGCGGCCTTGGCGGCGGCTTCCTCGGAAGTCATCACGGGCGGCATCGGCTCTTCGACGACGGGCGCGGGAGCCGTGACCGGCGCGGGCGCCGGGGCGGGCTTCTGGACATCGGGTTGCTTCGCCGTGCAGGACAGCAGCGCCAGCGCGCCCAAACCACAGCTGAGTGTGCGATTCATTTCCCGCCTCCCTTTTCTTCCTTGGACGCCGGCTTGGCTTCGCGGGTCGGAACCGGCGCGGGTCGCTCCGCCTGATTGCCCTTCTGACCTTCGCGCAGGCGCGGTTCGAACTGACCGTAGGCCGGACCGAGCTTCTCCTTGAACTGGCCCATGATCAGGACATAGCGCTTGTTCTCGCGGGCTTTGAGTTTTTCGATTTCAGCGAGTTTTTCAGTGTCGCCGCTGGCCGTGTAGAGCTCGGCCAGTCGATCGATCCTGGCCAGCCGATCACGGTGCACGTCTTCGATCTTGAACATGTCGCGCGCGGTTTCGCGCAGCTCGGCACGCTCGCGGCCGGGAATCTGACCGCCCGGTTGCCCGGCGGCTTCGCGCGCGCGCTTGACGCGTTCGGCGTCGCGATCTTGCTGGCTCGCAGCTTCTTCGCGCGCCCGCTTGATGCGCGTCGCCTCCTGCTCCTGCCGCAGACGCTCCGCTTCGGCCTGGCGCGCATTCTCGGCGCGCTGCTTCTCCTTGGCTTGCTGCTCGCGCTGCGCGGCGGCTGAATCCTGCGCAGGAGCGGGCGCAGGAGCGGGAGTCGGAGCCGGGGCCGGCTTTGGACGCTGGACGGCCAGAGCGGGAACAGCGAACAGGGCCAGCAGGGCCAACGCGCGTCTCAAGTGTTCAAACTTCATGATCTATGTCCTCCTAAGTGCCGGTACGGTGAGCAGCAGTCCGATGCGCTTCACTGGCCCCTTAGGATGAGCTTTCCATCGCCACGATGCGAATCTCTGTTCGGGAACGTGGCGGAGGCGCGCGAGATTACCTACTTTCCTGCACCCAATGGGCCCCCCATCATGAACGTCGTACCGCTGCTTTCGTTGTTCTCTCTCTCGCTCGTCGGCGCCTGCCATTCGACTCCGGAGCATTCCGAAGTCCCCTTCGAGCGCATGCTTTCGGGCCAACTCGGCCTCTCGCAGGAGGCGAAAAACGCGGTGGTGAAAAGCGCCGAGGAATGGCGCGCGCTGTTCCGCACCAGCGGTCCTGGAATCGAACCGCCGCCGCTGGACATCGACTGGTCCAAGAAAATGTTGATCGCGGTCTCGCTGGGATCGCGGCCGAGCGGGGGCTACGCCGTCGCGATCGATAGTCTCAGCCTGAAGGACTCGCACTGGGTCGTGCACGCGCGCGAGTCACGTCCGGCCAAGGACAGCCTGCAGACCACGATGATCACCGCGCCGTTCGATTGCGTCGCCACCGCGCGCTTCGACGGCAGGGTCGACTTCATCGTCGAGTGAACGCGGCCGACGGCTCATCGCTCCTCGCGCTGCGCCATCGGAACTTCCGACTGCTCTGGGCCGGACAGTTCCTGTCGCTGATCGGGACCTGGATGCAGAGCGCGACCGTGTTCTGGCACATCGCGTCCATGGCTTCGCCCGACCGCAAGGGTCTTGCGCTGGGTCTGGTCGGGCTGGTCAAGGTCGTGCCGATCGTGGCTTTCGCGCTGGTCGGCGGCGTGTTCGCCGACGCGCTCGATCGGCGGCGCATGATGTTCTGGATGCAGTGCCTGATGGCGCTGTCCGCCGGTGTGCAAGCCGCGCTGACCCTGAACGGACTGACTTCGCTCTGGCCGATCTACGTCCTGACGGCGATCAACTCGGCCGCGGCGGCTTTCGAGGGGCCCGCGCGCCAGTCGCTGATTCCGGCGCTCGTGCCGCGCAGCGCATTGCCCAACGCGATCAACTGGAACACGATCGCGTTCCAGATGGCGGCAGTCGCCGGGCCGGCGATCGCCGGCGCGGCACTGAACTGGTGCGGACCGGGTTGGATCTACGCGATCAACTCCGCCTCGTTCCTCGCGGCCATCGCAGCGGTGCTGGCCCTGCGCGATCTTCCGCAGCGCTCGCCGGAACACGCCGCGCAGTTGAATCCGTCAGCTGCGCTCGACGGCTTGCGCTTCGTCTTCAGCTCGCCGCTGATCCGCTCGACGATGCTGGTGGATTTTTTCGCCACGTTCTTTTCCTCGGCGATGGCGCTGCTGCCGATCTTCACCCAGGACATCCTCAAGCAGGACTCGACTGCCTATGGCTGGCTGTACGCGGCGCCGGCGATCGGCGCGGCGCTGACCAGCCTGATCCTGGTGCGCATCGAGAGTCGAATCGTGCGCCGTGGACAGGTGCTGCTCTGGGCAGTCTGTGCCTATGGCATGGCGACGATCGCCTTCGGCCTCTCGCACAGTTTCTGGCTGATGTTCGTGTTTCTGGCTCTGACCGGCGCGGCCGACACGGTCAGCATGGTGATCCGCAACATCCTGCGGCAGTTGACCACCCCCGACCACCTGCGCGGGCGCATGACCAGCGTCAACATGATCTTCTTCCTCGGCGGGCCGCAGCTGGGCGAACTCGAAGCCGGTCTGCTCGCCCACGCCTTCGGAGCGAGCGCGTCCGTGGTGCTCGGCGGCATCGGATCGCTGCTGTCCACCGCCTGGATCGCCAAAGCGACGCCCGAACTGCGACGCTTCCGCCGCGAGTGACAACGGTTCGAATCCAACGGTACGGAGCCAGCCTCGACTCCG
>JAYUUV010000064.1:0-5158 GCA_043754695.1 Planctomycetota bacterium | reverse complement strand
GACCAGCACGAGCACGCGCTTGGCGCGGCGCGCCACGCCGGGATCGTGCGTGACCACGAGCAGCGTGATGCCCTCCTGGTTGAGCCGGTCGAGCAATTCGAGGATCTGGCGCCCCGCCGTCGTGTCGAGATTGCCCGTCGGTTCGTCGGCGAGCAAAAGACGCGGCCGCATCACGATCGCGCGCGCGATCGCGACGCGCTGACGTTCGCCGCCGGACAGTTGATCGGGCCGGTGACGCGCGCGTTCCTTCAGTCCGACCTGCTCGAGAGCCTGCTCGGCGCGTTCACGCCGCTCCACGCGGGGCAGTCCGGCAAAGAGCATCGGCAACTCGACGTTGCCCAGCGCGTCGAGCCGCGCAAGCAGGTGATAACTCTGGAAGACGAAGCCGACCTGGCTCTGGCGCACGCGCGCCAGTTCGTCTTCGCCCAGGCCCTCGACCGCCTTGCCGTCGAGGTAGTAGGCGCCGGACGTCGGCCGGTCCAGACAGCCGATGATGTTGAGCAGCGTCGACTTGCCCGAACCGGACGGGCCCATGATCGCGACGTGATCACCGCGTTCGACGACCTCGTTCACTTCGCGCAGCGCGTGCACTTCGTGGTCGCCGATGCGATACACGCGTCCGACGCCTTCGAGCCGGATCATGGCGTCGTCTTGGGTGCGTTCTCATCGATGGCGGCGACTCCGGCCTTCACTTCGGCGCGCTCCAGTGAGACGACGACTCGTTCGCCCGCTTCGAGGCCGGCGCGAAGCTCGCTGAAATCCCAGTTGCGCATACCCACTTCGACGCGTTTCTCCACCAGCCGGCCGGCTTCGAGCACGAGCACGCAGCCGCCTTCGAGCACGGCACTGGTCGGCACACGCAGCACATTGTCCTGCACGTCGAGCACGACCTCGACGTCGGCCGAGGTTCCGGGCAGCAAGCGCAACGCAAAGGCCTCGTCCTCGATCTCGACTTCGATCTCGACCGTGCGATTCTGGGACTCGATGTCCTGGACGTAGGGCGCGACGCGCAGCACACGGCCGGACAAGAACTTGCCCGGATAAGGGTCGAGCGTGATCTTTGCGCGCTGGCCCTGCTTGATGCGCGCCGAATCGACTTCGTCCATCGGCGCACTGATGTACAGCGAGGTGGTGTCGATCAGATCGATGAGCGTCGGCATCTGGATCAGCGGCGGCGCCGGCGTGACCCACTCGCCGATCTGGAGATCGAGTTCGGCGATCACACCGGCGAAGGGCGCGCGAAGCTGCGTTTTCTCGAGCGCCGCACGCGCAACGTCGGCGACGGCATTCGCCCGCGCGATCTCGCTCTCGGTCGTCTTGCAGTCGCCCAGCGCCAGGTCGTAAACGCTCTGCAGCCGATCGATCGAGTCGGAGGAAACGACGTTCGCCTCGATCAGCTCTCGATAGTGCTCGAGTTCGCGCTTCGCACGATTGGCCGCGATGCAAGTCTTGTCGTGCAAGGCAATTGTCGCCTCCACGCCGCGCTCGGCCAGGGCTAGTTCGGCGCGCGCCGTCTGGTCATCGAGGCGCACGATCAGGGCGCCCATTTCGACGCGATCCCCCTTGGCGCAGGCGACCTCCACGACGCGCCCGGCCATTTCCGGCGCAAGGCTCGCGCGTCGTCGCGCTTTGACCGTGCCGGCCTTCGTGTTGGACACCGACGACTCGACCGTACCGCGTTCCACGGCCACGACGCGCACGCTGAGCGGATCGGCTTGCCAGGAGCGCCGCAGAAAGAACACAGCGAGCGCTGCGACGATCAGTGCGAGCAGGATGCGAAGGAGACGTTTCGACATGGACTTCGAGGCAGCGCTTTCCGCTTCTGCTGCCGGCGCAGTCTACGCCGTTCGCACGGGGAAGCCGACCGGCATCGACCACGCCGGTTGGGAAAGCTCCGATGTCCGCTCGCCCGTCTGGAGCCGGGCGCCCGGGCTCAGCCGCGGCCGGCCTTCGCCGGCTTGCCGGGGGAGCGTTGACGTCCAGCGGCGGGGACGTTTCGCGACTTGCCTTTGCCAATCGTCGCTGCGCGAACGCTGCTCGAGGGGCGGGCTTGAACAACAGTCTCCTCGCGTGGCGCGGAGTCGTCCGCGATGCAACGCACGATGTCCAGCGTGCTGATGATGCCGGCCAGCTTCCGGTTCTTGATCACCGGAACGCGATGGATGTGCTCCTTGACCATGAGCCTGCAGATCGTGCGCAGGCTGCAGTCAGGGCCGACCGAGACGATCCCGCTGCTCATCCAGTCGCTGACCGTGGCCCGGCCGGTGGTCTGCGGACTGAAGTCATTCAACGACAGGATGACTTCGTCGAACGATTGCGGTTCCTCCTGGCCCTCGTCCATGCCGATCAACTCAAAGTCGCCGCCCTCGGTCTGGATCACGTCGTTGCGCATGTGCTCGGCCTTGGCGATGTCCATGGCCGTGAGCATGCCGACGATCGTTCCGTCCCCATCGATGACCGGCGCGCCGCTGATGTGCAAGTCTTCGAAGGTCTCGATCGCCGTCTGGATGGGAGTCGAAGGTGTCAGCGTGACCACCTTGGTTTGCATGATGTCACTTGCCTTGACGGTATTGATATTGACCACGGAACACCTCGATCGGATCCAGACAGTTTTGGGGAGGAATGCAACACGAATCGTGCTGCAAGAACATTGAAGCGCGTCGCCGACCGCATGTAGCGTGGTCAAAGGGCGAAGCACTGACCGGTCCTGTGCGTAGTCCGCGCGGTGATGTGCGCCGGCGGACGTGCAAACCTGTCAGTCCGCGCCGGCGAAAGCGTGCTGCAGCGCGCTCTCGAGTTGCTCGTCGTCGAAGGGCTTTTCGAGACTCGAAGTGCCCGCGGGGATGCGGCCCTGCTGCACGAGCAGTTCAGTCGGATAGGCCGACATGAACACCACCCGCAAGCCGGGATGCGTGCTCTGCATCGCGGCGGCGAGTTCGCTGCCGCTGCCGCCGGGCAGGACCATGTCGGTCAGCAGCAGATCGATGGAGCGTGGATGCAGGGCTGCGACGCGCTGCGCATCGTCGAAGTCCTTCGCCATCAACACATTGAAGCGTTCGGCGGCCAGCATCTGTTTCAGCGCCGCGCGGATCAGTGGCTCGTCCTCGACGACCAGGATCGTCTTGCGTGCCGACGACTCGGCTGCAGCGCCGATTGCCGGGCGCTTGGTTGACTCCGCGGCGATCGGTTGCGCGCGCGCTTCCTGCCGTGGCAGCAGGATCGTGAAGCGAGTTCCACGGCCGACTTCGCTCTCGAACTCGACCGCGCCGCCGATCTGATCGACGATCCCGTAGACGCTGTACAGTCCAAGTCCGGTGCCCTCGCCGACCGGTTTGGTAGTGAAGAACGGTTCGAAGACGCGCTCCTGAATTTCCGGAGGAATCCCGCATCCGCTGTCCTCGACTTCGAGCGCGATGTAGCGGCCGGGCGGCATGAGGCCCGAGCGAGTCTGCCGAGCTTCTTCGAGTTCGAGTTCCATGGTGGCGATGCGCAGGCGGCCGCCCTGCTTCATGGCGTCGCGCGCATTGACCGCCAGGTTCATCAGGATCTGCTCGAGGCTGCTCGGCTCGCCGAAGATCGGGCCGCCCGAGACGCACAATTCGAGTTCTAGTCGGATGTCTTCGCCTAGCACTTTGCGCAGCATGCTCACGACACGTTTCACGATGTCGTTGAGTTGCAGGGACGTCGGCACACTCGGCTGCTGGCGGCCGAAACTCAGCAATTGGCGCGTCAAACCCGCGCCGCGCTCCGCTGCATCCTTGGCTTCGGCCAGCGGCAGGACGGCGGCATGTTCCGCGCAGAGCAGCGCCCGCGCGGCGTTGCAGCAGCCGATCTCGCCCATCAGGAGATTGTTGAAGTCGTGCGCAATGCCGCTCGCTAGGCGGCCAATGCCTTCCATCTTCTGCGCCTGACGGAACTGCGCTTCGAGCCGATTGCGCTCACTCAGATCGCGCAGGATGCCGGTGAACTTGCGTGAGTGGTCCGAAAGGACGTCGCTCACGCTCAGGCTGACAGGAAACGTGCTGCCGTCCTTGCGCAGGGCCGTGACCTCGCGACCGATACCGATGACGTGCGGCACGCCTGTGATCAGATAGCGCTCGAGGTACTTGCCGTGCTCTTGCGCTTCTGGCTTGGGAATCAGGATGCTGACGCTCTTGCCAATGGCCTCGCTCGCACTCCAGCCGAACATGCGCTCCGCGGCGTCATTGAACGACTCGATGTCGCCCTTCAGATCGATCGTGATAATCGCCTCCGCCGCGGCGTCGAGGATCGCGCGCAACTGGCCCTCGCTACGCACGAGTTGTACTTCAGTCTCGATGCGCCTTTCGATTTCTTGGCGCAGCCCTTCCTCGCTGCTCTTCAGATCCGCCGTTCGGCGCGCGACTCGATGCTCGAGTTCGGCGGCCAGGCGGCGCAGTTCAGCCTCGGCCTGCTTCAGCGCGTTGATGTTGTTGAGCGCGATGTAGAACGACAGGCTGCCGTCCGTTTCCTGGGCGACGCGCGATTCCACCCAGGCCCAGAAGCTGGCGCCGGCTTTGCGCTTCAGGCGCAGATCGAAACCTTGCGGCGTGCCCGTGTCGAGCAGTTGCTCGCGGCGCCGGAGGAAAATATCCTGATCCTCGCTCACGATGTAGCTGACCAGCGACTGATGGATCAACGCGCCGCGGGCTTCGCCCAAGAGCTGCGCCGTGGCCAGGTTGGCCTCCAGAATCTGGCCCTTCTCGTTGAGCGTGCAGTAGCCCACCGGCGCCAAGTCGTAGAGATTGGACCAGCGCGTCCGCTTGAGTTCGAGCTCCGCCTGCGCGCGACGCAACTGCGAGTTTTGCAGCTCGAGTTCACCTTTGCGTGCCTCGAGTTCGTGCAGCAGCCGCAGGGTTTCCTGCTCCGAGAGCGGCTGACGCGCCTCATCGGCCAGTCTCGCCGCGATTTCCTTCGCGCGCTCGCTGAAATCGCCGGTCGGTATTGAATCGCTATCGCCGTCCTGCATGACCTGCGGCTGATGGAGTGAGAAGTGTGTGCACGGTGGAAGTACAGCCCAATCTCCTTGGCGAGAAATGGCGAGGAGGGCTGCTGTTCGCGTCAATGCTAGAGGCGCTTTGCATCCGCCGCGTCAGCCAAAGTGCGCAGCTGCCGTGGCAGGTCCCCGGTAATCCGCCGC
>JAYUUV010000063.1:0-2589 GCA_043754695.1 Planctomycetota bacterium | reverse complement strand
CGTGACCGTGGCGTGCCAGGCGTCGATGTCGGGCACCATGACGTAGGTCGCGATACCCACGCCGCGTTTGTTCTTGGCCATGTCGTCGATCTGGCGCAGCTTGTGGGCCAGCTCGGTCGGATCCGAGGCGCAGTGTTTGTTTACGTCCTCCG
Organism: Planctomycetota bacterium; assembly: GCA_043754695.1. Classification (GTDB taxonomy): domain Bacteria; phylum Planctomycetota; class UBA1135; order UBA1135; genus JADJQU01. The sequence continues at coordinate 2,437 of JAYUUV010000063.1, read as the reverse complement.
CCGTGAACGTGCCTCCGATCATGACCGACTGGCCGTCGAGCATGAGGTTCGCCCACATCGGATGTTGTTCGTCGGGCCAACAGGCTTCGAGTTCGAAGCCCAGCTTCTCGCGATAGAAGGCGATCGAAGCCTTCGCGTCGCGCACGGTCAGGATGACGGAGATCGGGAAGTGTTCAGAAGTCTTGGACATGGGAGTTTCTTGGGTCAGAGCGACTTGGACCACCTGCGCACAGGCTAGCGAGCACTTGCGAAACGTGTGAAAAACCACTGCAAGATCGAATTGCCGCCGCGACCTGGATTGGAGTACGTTGCAGGGATGCACAGCCGGAAGTCCCTGTCCAGATCGCTCCCGTGGATCACGTGCGGGCTGGGGCTCGGCCTCGTTCTCATGCTGGCCTGCGAATCCGCGCCGACCACCCAGGCGGCTGCGGCCGTGCCCGCGGCGACCGGCGGATTCCTGGTCGCGGCCGAGTGCGCGCGCTGCCACAGCCACAGTCAAACGGCCAACGCGCTGACGACCGCGCTCGGCGACGATGCTTCGCCCCACGGACTTTGGCAGGCAACGCCGATGGCGAATTCCTTCCGCGATCCCTACTGGCGCGCGCAAATGGCGCGCGAGATCGAGGCGCGACCGGATTCGCGCGCGGACATCGAAGGACTTTGCCTGCGTTGCCACGCGCCGATGGCGGTCCACGCGGCCGAACTGAGCGGCCAGAGTCCGCCGTCGATGGCTTCGCTGCAGAAAAATCCGCTGGCGCAGGACGGAGTTTCGTGCGCGTTGTGTCATCGCGTGCAACCCGACGGCTTGGGCGAGCCGCAGAGTTTTGGCGGTCACGTCAAGATCCTCGAGGACAAGCGCATCTTCGGCCCTTACTCGGATCCGACGCCGGGGCCGATGCGCATGAACACCGGCTACACGCCCACGGCTGCGAAGCACATATCGAGTTCGGCCCTATGCGGCGCGTGCCACACGCTCTACACGAGTCACGCGCCCGGAGCAGAGCCGTTCCTCGAACAGGCGCCCTATCTGGAATGGCGCAACAGCGTCTTCTCCGACGAGCAGGCGCCGAGCCCGGAGTCGCGAAGCTGTCAGCAATGCCACATGCCCGACCTGGGCACGATGAAGATTGCGCGCATGCCGACCGGCGATGATTTCAATATTGCGATTCGCGACAACGTGCGCGGACACGTGCTCGTCGGTGGCAATGCCTGGTTGATCGATTTGCTGCGCCTGAACGCGGCCGAACTCGGTGTCAGCGCGCGCCCGGATGTGCTGTTGCGCAGCGCGGCGGCAACGCGTGCTCAACTGGCCTTCAATTCCGCGCGACTTTCGATCGAGGGCGCGCGACGCACGGACAGCGGTCTTGATTTCGACCTGGCCGTGACCAACCTCGCCGGCCACAAATTGCCGAGCGGCTATCCGGCACGACGCGCCTGGTTGCAGGTTGAAGTGCGCTCGGGCCGCACGGTCCTGTTCACGTCGGGCGCCTTCGACGAACGCGGCCACCTGGTCGGAATCGCCGACGAATTCGACATTCCGCATGTCGATCGAGTCGAACGCACGAGCGATGTCCCCGTGTACGAAATGGTCGCCAACGACGCGCAGGGAAAGCACACGAGTTCGGTGCTTGACATGGCCACACTCAAGAAGGACACACGCCTCTTGCCGCGCGGCTGGCGCAAGGACGGGCCGCACGCCAACGAGACCGCCCCGGTCGGTGTCGGCGCGGACGCGAATTTCACGGACGGAGGCGACCGGGTCAGCTATGCGGTGCGCTTCAACGAGCCCCACGCCGAGCGCCTGATCGTGGTGGCGTGGTTGCGCTACCAGCCCATGCCGCCGGCCTGGGTCGATTCGCTGCGCAGTTCGCGCACGCCGGAGGCTCTGGCTTTCCTGCGCATGTACGACTCCGCCGCGCTGCAACCTGAGACCCTGGCGCTCGCGATCCACGGTGTGGAGTGACGGCGCTCCGTTTTGGGCTCTCCACAGACTAGCCTGAACGCGATGGATCCAATCCGACCGCAAGTGACGCGCCGCGGCGCCGAGTTCGTCGTTGCAGCGCTCGTCTTCGCGCTGCCGCTCCTGTATCTGATCACGGAACGAACGGCCGTTGTCGACGTGTGGCGCTACTCATTCGTCTGGATCCTGTGCAGCGCGCTGTACGCAGCTTCCTACGCCGCTTGGCTTGCGTCGTACTCGCGCAGCTGGCCGCGCTGGCTCGCCACGCTGCGCAAGCTGTGTGTCGCGCTCGCCGCTTCGCTCGTGCTCTCACTCGTGGGCTTCGAAGTCCTGCTGCGCGCGAGCGACCATCCGGCTTTCGAAGCACTGGACAACAGCGGCAGGCACAAGTTCGACGCCGACGTGGGCCACGTCTATCTGCCGAATTTCAGCCAGATCATTCAAACGCGCGAGTTCAGCACAACCTGGCGCAGCAAC
>JAYUUV010000062.1:0-4565 GCA_043754695.1 Planctomycetota bacterium | reverse complement strand
GAAATCACCTGACTCCGTACCTCACGTGCCCTTGCGCAGCACGACGGTCTTGATCGTGTTGAACAGGATCGAGAGGTCGAACAGCAGGCTCTGATTCTTGATGTAGAAAAGGTCGTACTGCAGTTTTTGCAGCGCGTCCTCGACCGTGTTGCCGTACGGATAGTTGATCTGCGCCCAGCCGGTCAGGCCCGGTTTCACGATGTGGCGCTGCTCGTAGTAGGGGATCTGCTGCTTGAGCGACTCGACGAACACACGCCGTTCGGGCCGCGGTCCGACCAGCGACATGTCGCCGCCCAGGATGTTGAACAGTTGCGGCAACTCGTCGAGGCGTGCTTTGCGGATGAATCGGCCGCAGCGCGTGATGCGCGGGTCGTTGTCCTTGGCCCAGACCGCGCCGGTCGTCGCTTCGGCATCCGTGCGCATGCTACGGAACTTGCACAGCGTGAACTCGGTGTTGTCGAAACCCACGCGATCCTGGCGAAACAGCGCCGGTCCGCGCGAATCGATGCGCACCGCGATGGCCGTGGCCAGCATCACGGGCCAGGTCAAGAAGATCCCGGTCAGGGAGAAAACGACGTCGACGACGCGCTTGGCAATGTCGGCCGCCGGACTGCGCGAAAAGCCGTCGTTGAAAATCAGGTACGAAGGCCGCAGCGCCTCGACCGCGATCTTTCCCGTGATCTGTTCGTAGAGTGCCTCGCGCTCCTTGACCGCGATGCCGGCCAGCCGGCAGCGCAGCAATTGATCCGTGGGCAGGTTGCCGCGCCGGTCCTGCAGTGCGACGACGACGATGTCGATCTCCATGCGTTTGACCAGCTCGAACAAGGGCTCGGAGAGCGGCAACGACGTCGACGTGTCGAGGGTCAAGAGTTCGGCGGCCATCGACTTCTGGATCGTCACCGGTTCGAGCAGCAGTGCGCCTGTCTGCTGGCCTGCGCGCGTGGATCCAAATTGCGCCGCATGCGGCAGGCCGCCGTTCCCGCCTTCTGTCAGCCGCTTGCCGACTTCCCGGAAGGGTTCACGCTCCGTTCGCGCGCTGGGTTCGACTCCGTATCCGCCGGCCTCGGGGATCATCGCGATGACTTCGTGGCCAGAGTCGGAGTGCGTGAGCATCTCAGCTGCCAGCGATCTGGCCGCCTGGCCGGCGCCCAGGATCAGGACGCGCTCGTTGAAGTTCCATCTGCGCAGCGCGAAGTGAAAAGCGTTGCGCCAAAGGTAGAGCAGGCCAAAGCCGAGCAGCTGAGTGAAGACCAGCGTCTGCGCCTTTTGCGAGAACGACAGGCCGGGGAAGTCGAGCACGCGGCCGAGGTTCCAGACGTGCGCAAGGCTGACCAGGCCCAGCGAAAGCAGGATCGCGCTGCCCGTGGAGGCGACGAATCGCGACGCGCGATCGAAGCGCGACATCGAGATGCTGAAGTCGTAGAGCTCGTTGAACGCGATCGCGACCTGGGCGATCAGAGCGAGCAGGAATGCGGACAGGAGGCAGCGCCAAAGGGCATCCTCGCGGTTCAAGCCGTCCTTCGCGAGGTTGAGGATCACCGTCTCCGTCGGCTCCTTCAACATCAGGTGGGCGGTCATTCCAAGGCCCATGGCCACGAACAACAACAGCGTCTCGCTGAGCATCAGCAGCGCTCGCCGCAGCGGCAAGTAGTGGCGCAGGACGCGAATCATGTGCTTGCGCCGCAGCGGCCGGGCCTGGCCCAAGGCTTAGACCCCGGGCCACGGCGAACGTTGCGTGCCGGGCGGGTGGCCCGCAGGCGAAGGCGTGGGGTGGACGAGATGCAGAACAAGCAGAGGACGTACCGCCGACGGAGCGGGCCGCGCATGGAGTCTAGCAGGTGGGGGAGACGACAGTTCAGCGTGAATGGGGGACTCACGCTTCGTGCTCATCGGCTGGGCGAGCCCGCCCGGTTGAGCCCGCGCGCGCAGCCTTTGGCTGCACGACGATTTTGGAAGAAAATTCCGTCCGGTGTTTTCAGGACAGTGGCCCGCGCAGCCCGCGATGATGTTGAAACTTCGGGGTGCTTCCGCGCGGGCCGATCCAGACTTCCACCAGGTCAAGCCGCAGCTGTGCGTCCCGTCGGCCGAAACCGCGCGCCTGGAGCAGGCGGGCTGCCGCACGTTGACGCTCGTAGGCCCTACGCCGCCAGCGATCGCCTGGACGCCAGAGAGTTCCGGGCGCACTCCTGGACGTTTTGACTTCGACGCACACCAATCGCCCGCGCTCGCTGAAGACGAGATCGACTTCGCCGGCGCTGGTGGCCACGCGCCGCCCGAGCAGCACGCGTCCGCCTTCCAGCAGGAAACGCGCGGCCAGCTGCTCGCCGATCTCGCCGACTTCGTCTGTGCTCGGATCGAACCGGCGCGCGAAGAACAGCGGAGCTGTGCGAAGCGCGATTTTGCGCAGGCGCCGTCTCAGCTCTTGGCCGAGCTCTCGCCACCATCGACTTCGACGACTGTCGCGATCGACTGGCGCGTGAAGCGCAGGCGCACGTCGTCGCTGGCCTGCAGCGTGATCGAATCTTCGTTGACCGCCGCGACAGTCGCGAACATCCCGCCCGTCGTGACGACCTTGTCGCCCTTCTTGACTGCGGCCAGCATCGCCTCGCGCTTCTTGCGCTGCTTGCGTTCGGGCGCGATCATCAGGAAGTAGAAGATCGCGATGATCAGGATGAAGGGCACGAAGCCCCCGATCGCGCCCATGATCCCGTCGGGAGCCGGTGCATTCGGTCCCGGTGCCGTCCCGCCCGTCGGGGCAGCGGTCGTCGCGTCTCCGCTCTGGGCGGGTGCCTGCGGGGTCTCCTGATCGAGTAGGACTAGCACGGGAACAATCATGGTCGGTCGCTGGGCTGGGGTCGTTCGGTGGAGCTTTGTGTCGAATCGGGGCTTCCGCGGAGGCCAGGTTCTGACAAGCGGGCGAAGAGGCTACTAGAATCCCAGGCGAACCGGAAGCGCGCGCGGCCGTTGGCAGCTGCGCCTCCCCCGTGCCGGCCTTCCCGGGCGCCTGCGCTTCTTCCACACACTCATCCAGCGGTTTTTTCGGATTCATCACCTTGGTCTCTCCTGCTTCGAATTCGCGCGTTGTCGTCGCCATGAGCGGCGGGGTCGACAGCTCCGTATCCGCCTGGATGCTGCAGCGCGAGGGCCATGAGCTGGTCGGGCTCTTCATGCGCAATGGCGTCCACGTCGACGCCGCGGATTCGCACAAGAAGAGTTGCTGCTCTGTCTCCGACGCGCGCGACGCCCGCATGGTGGCGGGTGCGCTCGGAATTCCGTTCCAGGCCGTCGACCTGAAGCAGGAATTCGGCCAGATCATCCGCTACTTCATGGCCGAGTACGCGCGCGGGCGCACGCCCAACCCCTGCGCGATCTGCAACCGCGATCTCAAGTTCAACCGGCTGCTGGCTTTCGCCGACGAACTCGGCGCCGGCTTCGTGGCCACCGGGCACTATGCGCGCATCGATCTAGAGGCCGGCCGCGTGCGCGTGCGGCGCGGCGTTGACCGCTCGAAGGATCAGTCCTACCAATTGTTCAGCGTCGCCGAGCGGCATCTGGCGCGCGCGAAATTGCCCCTGGGCGGACTGCAGAAGTCCGAGGTTCGCGCTCTGGCCGCGGAGGCGGGCCTACGCACGGCCAGCAAGGCGGACAGTCAGGAAATCTGCTTCGTGCCTTCCAATGATTACCGGCTGCTGCTCGAGCAGCGCGGCGCGACGCTGCATCCGGGTTCCCTGGTGGACACTTCGGGCCGCGTGCTCGGCCCGCATGCCGGGACCGAGCACTTCACGATCGGTCAGCGCCGCGGACACGGCATCGGTGGCGGCGCGCCGCTCTACGTCGTTGCCCTCGATCCGGCGAACGGTACGGTGGTGCTCGGTTCGCGCGAAGAATGCCATGCGCGTTCGATGCTGGTGCGCGAACTGAATTGGATCGGCTTCGACGTGCCGGCGTCGGGCGAGTTTCGGGCCGAAGTCCAGGCCCGCTACCACCACGAACCCGCCGCGGCGACGATCACGGTGAGCGGCGGCGAAGCACAAGTCGTGTTCGACGAAGCGCAACTTGCGATCGCGCCCGGCCAGGGAGCGGCGTTCTACATCGGCGACGATTTGCTCGGCGGCGGTTGGATCGAGTCCAGCGAGTTGGTGACGGTGGAGCGCGGCGCGTCGGCGGTGCAAGCCATTGACCGGCCCTAGTCAACCTTGGCGAGTGGGCCGCGCGCTGCTCGGCGCCTCCGCGCTCGGATTTGCGTTGGGCGCCTGGCTCGCCGCTCCGCTGCACGATCCTGACGCGGGCCGGCGCCTCTCGATTGTCATCTTCGATCGCTCCGCGAGCGTCGAGCGCACGCGGCCGGATTACGAAGCCTGGATCTTTTCGACCGCCGAGGCGGAACGCCGGCGCGCGCTGTCTTCGAACAGTGATTTCGCCGCACTCGTTTTCGCCGGCGACCGAACGTGGTGGCTCGGCCCCGGCAGTGCGCGCCGCCAGGCGGGCCCGCCGCCGCGCGTCGGCGACGGGCAGCAAAGCGATCTGACTGCGGCCCTGGAATTGGCTCGCGCGGGCGCCGCGCA
>JAYUUV010000061.1:0-24118 GCA_043754695.1 Planctomycetota bacterium | reverse complement strand
CAGCTCGAGCGCGCGCTCGACCTTGAGGCGCACGACCTCGGGCGCGAAGGGCTTCTGCAGGAATTCGAAGGCGCCCAGGCGCATCGCTTCGACGGCGCGCTCGATCGTTCCATAGGCGGTGACCACGATCACGGTCGCTTCCAGTTCCTCTTCGCGTGCCGTGCGCAGCACCGAGAGTCCGTCGCCGTGGGGCAATTGCAGATCGAGCAGCACGACGTCGACACCCGCGCGCATCGCTTTCAACGCGTCGCGGCCGCTGCCGGCCGTGCTGAGCGCGAAGCCCTGTGGCGCAAGGCGCTCGACCAGCGCTTCGCGAATGCTCGCATCGTCGTCGACGATCAACAGTCGAGTGCCCTTCATGTTGCTCATCGATTCACGCTTCGCGCAGTCGCACGACGAACAAGGCTCCCGCCTTGGCATCCGGTCGCGCGCTGGCCGTGACTTCCGCGCCCATCATGCCCAGCGCCTGCCGCACGATCGAGAGGCCGATGCCCACTCCGCCGGATTTTGTGCCGTGCTGCTCGCCTTGGACGAAGCGCTCGAAGACCTTTTCACCTTCGATTCCCGGCCCTTCGTCTTGGATGGTCACGCAAGCCGGGCTGACCCGAATCTCGACCCGGCCTCCGTCGGGCGAAAACTTGATCGCGTTGTCGATCAGATTGGAGAGCGCGCGCCGCAACAGCGCGGGATCTACCGAGGCACGCCCTTCGCCGTCGATTTCGACTCGCACGTCGCGCGCGGCGGCAATCGCTCGCCAGGGTTCGAGCGCTTCGGTGGCGATGGCGCGCAACTCGCTCGGTTCGCAGCGTGTGGCGGCGGCGCCGGATTCTAGCCGCGCGAGTTCGAGCAGATCGTCGACCAGACTCGAAAGTCGTTTCAAGTCGCGTTCGACTCGCGTCAGCGTGGAGCGCTGTTCCGCGCTCAGTTCGCCGCGCACTCCCGCGAGCAGATTTTCGATCGAGAGCCGCATCGAAGTCAGCGGCGTGCGCAGCTCGTGACTGACATTGCCGACGAACGCCGACTTGGCCGTATCGAGGCGTTCGAAGCCTGCCGCCATCGTGTCGAAGGCCTGACCGAGTCGCCCGATCTCGTCGCTGCCATCGACGCCGCTGCGCGCCGCGAGATCGCCGGCGGCCATGCGCTTCGCAGCCGATTCAAGCCGTGCAATCGGACGCGAAATCCACGATGCGAGCGCGGAACCGGCGGCAAGTGCGAGCAGCAGACCGAGTGCTCCAAAACCGACGATCTGTTTGCGCAGCGCCACCAGCGGTGCCGCGATGTTCTCGCGAAGCTCGCTGACTTCGACGCTCCAATCGGATCCGGCGATCGTGGCGCGGATCGAGCGCAATTCTCCGGCGAGGCTGCCTGTGTCCGCGAGCACGTTCCCGGCGCCGTCGCGCACGATCACGCTCGACTCGCCGCCGCTCGCGCGCGAAAGTGCCGCGCGCAGTTCCTTGAAGTCGATATAGCCGACGAGCACGCTGCGCGTCACGTTGCCTTGCAGGCACGGCGCCGACACGGCGAGCGTCGTCACATCGCGCAGCGTTTCGAACTTCGGCGAGCGCCAGGGCAAGCGCGTCTCGATCGGCGCCTGCACGGCGCGTCCTTTCGTGTTCGCCTGCGCGCGCAGCCGATCGTTCTCGAGGTCTGCCGGCAGCGCGCGCTGCTGCACTTGCGAATTCACCGCGAACCCAGGCCCGGCATCGATGTTCTGCAGTTCGAGGAAGACGTCAGGCGGCTCGACTTGCGCTTCGAGCAGCTGCGAATCCGCCGGCGTCGAATACATCGGCGCGGTCGCGACCATGTGCGCCAAGGTGGCCAACTTGACCTCGGCGCGCTCGATCGTTGCCAGGGTCAGATTGCCGGCCAACGCTGCGAGCGCCTGCTCCCGCCGCTCCGCCTCGCTCTCGGTCCAGTTCGTGGCGTTGCGCAGCGCAAACCAGGCGCTGCCGGCGAAAGGCAACGCGATCGCCAGAGCAAAAGTCGCCGTCAGGCGCACGAAGAGGCTGGGGCGCGCGAGGGGGGCCATGGCCTACAGTCTGCAATCTGCGGGCCAAGGCGCCGAGCCCTGAGGCAACTTGGCGCGATCGGTTCCTCGGCTTCACCGGGGAGTGGGTGACGAACTGCTAGAGTCGGTGGGCGATGGGCGACGGCGTCGTAGCAGTCCAGTTGGGGATCCTGTGCGCGAGCGCGGTCCTGTGCGGGCTAGTCGTGCTGCTGTTTACGCGCGGAGTCTTGAGATTGGGGCCGAACAAGGAGTCTGATCTTGCGCTCGTGGTGATCAACGGAATGCGCGCCTTCTTCCTGGGAACCCCCATGCTCGCTCTCGTCGGCATCGCGACATTCCAAGGCAGCGACGCCTTTTATGTTTACGATGACGGCGGCGGTCACACGCTGACCTTCGGGCTGCGTATATTCTCGACTGATTGCCTGATCGGTGGCTTGATCCTCATCCCGTTGGATTGGGTGTACTTGGGCATAGCCCGCCACCACGGCCGTCGCGGACTGCTGCGGATCGGCTTCTTGCTCTCGGCACCATTCGCCTTCCTGGTGGCCGTGTTCTTCGCCGACATTGGAATGTTCGTCCCGATGATTTGAGAGCGCGGTCGCCAAGACCTTACGAGACGCGTCTTCCTGGGGCGATGCCCGCCTGATTCAGGTCGGGGAGGGGCCGAACAGGCCACACCTTCCGTCCGTTGATCAGGAACAAAGCTAACCGTGCCCTTCCCGGTTTCTCCAAGGCGAGCCGGTCCGTAGAATCCCCGCTTCCCCAAAGCCTCGAGGCACGAATCCCGACATGTTCCAACGCATCCTGATCGCCAATCGCGGCGAGATCGCCCTGCGCGTGATTCGCACGGCGCGAGAAATGGGCATCGACACGGTCGCGGTCTATTCGGACTTCGATCGCCGCGCCCTGCACACGCGCATGGCGCACCGCGCGATTGCGCTGGGCGGCTCGCTGCCGCGCGAAAGTTACCTGGACATGGCCAAGGTCATTCGCGCGGCCAAGGAGTCCGGCGCCGAGGCCATCCACCCGGGTTATGGCTTCCTGTCCGAGAACGCGGAGTTTGCACAAAAGGTGAACGAGGCCGGGCTGGTCTGGATCGGACCGCCGCCCAGCGCGATTCGCGCGATGGGCGACAAGATCACTTCACGGCGCAACATGAAAAAGGCCGGCGTGCCGGTCGTGCCCGGCCTGGTCGATCCTGTGTCGGACGTCGCCGCGGCGATCAGCGAAGCCAAGGGCATCGGTTATCCGATCGCGATCAAGGCCGCGGCCGGTGGCGGAGGCAAGGGCATTCGCATCGTGCGCAACGAAAAGGAAATGGCCGGCGCGTTTCGCACCGCTTCGGGCGAAGCGCTGGCTTCGTTCGGCGACGGACGGCTCTACCTCGAGCGCTACCTCGAGGAGCCGCGCCACATCGAAGTGCAGTTGATGTTCGACAAACACGGCAATGGCGTGCACTTCGGCGAGCGCGAGTGCTCGATCCAGCGTCGCCACCAGAAGTTGATCGAAGAGGCGCCCTCCGTGATCGTCGACGAAACGCTGCGCGCGAAGATGGGGGCGATCGCCGTGCAGGCCGGCCGCGCGGTCGGATACGAAAACGCGGGCACGGTCGAATTCCTGTATTCCAAAGGCGAGTTCTTCTTCCTCGAGATGAACACGCGCCTGCAGGTCGAGCACCCGGTGACCGAAATGGTCTACGGCGTCGACCTCGTGCGCGAACAACTGCGCGTCGCCGCCGGCGAAAAATTGGGTTACGAGCAGAAAGACATCGCACCCAAGGGCTGGTCGATCGAAGTGCGCATCAACGCCGAGGATCCGTTCAACAACTTCGTGCCTTCGACCGGCATCATCAAGAATCTGCGCGCGCCCGGCGGTCCCGGCGTGCGCATGGACAGCGCGCTGTACCGCGGCATGGAGGTCGGACTCAACTACGATCCGATGCTGGCCAAGCTGATCGTTTGGGGCGCGGACCGCAACATCGCGATCAACCGCATGGTGCGCGCGCTGCAGGAACTCAACGTCGGTGGTGTGCGCACGGGTGCACCGGCCGCGCTCTTGGTGCTCGAGGACGAGCGCTTCCGCAAAGGCGATTTCGACACGCATTTCCTGACCACGATGGACCTTTCCAATCCGCGAGCCGGCGAGGATGCGCTGGTCGCCGCGGTGGCCGCGATTCACCGCCATCTCTTGTCCAAGCGCCGCGCGCTGGCCAGCAGCGCTTCGTCGCGCACGAACTGGCTCGAGCGCAATCGCTCGCGGCTTTCCTCCTATCCCGCGCACCAGGCCGATCCACACCTGCGCCCGACGAAGGAGGTGAAGCCGTGAAGTACTTCATTCAAGTCAACGGCCGCCAGCACGAGGTCGACGTCGTCGAGCGTTTGGGCGAACTCAAGGTCGCTGTCGACGGCAAGCCGCTGGATCTTTCCTACGAGGAGGTCGACACGCTCGGTCAGGTTGCGCTGTTGTCGGAAGGCAAGAGCTATGGCGTGTCGATTGAAGGCGACATGTCCAAGGCCTCGGTCGTGATCGCGGGCCACCTCTACGCGGTCGAGATCGAGGACGAACGCGAACGCGCTGCTCACGCTGCCGAGCGCGCGGCGAGCAAGGGCGGCGGTCTGGTCAAGGCGATCATGCCCGGGATCGTCGTCAAATTGATGGTCGCCGAGGGCGACCTGGTCGAAGCCGGCCAGTCGCTCCTGATCCTCGAAGCGATGAAGATGCAGAACGAGATCGCCGCGCCCGCCGCCGGCAAAATCAAGACCATTCATGTGCGCGAACGCGAAGCCGTGGCGGGCGGCGCGAAGCTCGTGATGATCGTGCCGGCGGAATAACTCCGCCATGCCTTCGCGCTTCGATACGCTTCAAGATTGGATCGCGGTGCCGTCGATCACCGGCGGCGAAGCGGACTATGCAGAGCTGCTCGAACAGTTCCTCATCGCTCACGGATTCGCCGTCGAACGTCAGGAAGTCGCGCCTGGCCGCTTCAACCTGCTCGCGCGCGCTGGGCTGCCCGAAGTGGTTTTTTGCACGCACCTCGACACGGTGCCGCCGTTCATCGCGCCGCGCGAGGATCGCGAGTTCGTTCACGGCCGCGGATCGTGCGACGCGAAGGGGCCGGCGCTGGCGATGATCGAAGCCGGCGCACGGCTCTTGGCCCAGGGCGAAGATCGCATCGGCTTCCTGTTCACGGTCGGCGAAGAAACCGATTCGCTGGGCGCGCAAGTCGCGAACGCGAGGCTCGCCGAGCCCTGGAAGCCGCGCCATACGATTGTCGGCGAACCGACCGGCAATCGTTTCGTCAGCGGACACAAGGGCATCTTCAAGGCCAAGCTCTTGGCCAGCGGTGTCGCGGGCCACAGCTCGCAAACAGCTGGACCGAGCGCTGTGCACGAACTCGTGCAATGCCTCGCGGGATTGTTGCGCGAGGATTGGGGACAGCATCCGACGCTCGGGCAAGGCTCGCTCAATGTCGGCGAGATCGAGGGCGGTATTGCTGCGAACGTCGTCGCCGATCGTGCCGCGGCGACGCTGCTGTTGCGCGCTGTGGAGACGCCGGCGACGACCGAGGCCAAAGTGCGCAAGCATCTTTCGGCGCATGTGCATCTGGACTGCTTGTACAAGAACTACGGACCGACCGAGTTCCTCGTGCCCGCGGGCGAAAGCGGTGTGCCGGTGGCCTTCGGCACGGACGCGCCGCATCTGCGAAATTGGGGCACGCCGCTCTTGGTCGGTCCAGGCAACATCCAGGACGCGCACACCGATCACGAGTGCGTTTCGAAGCTCGCGATCGAGCAGGCGATCTCGATCTACGCGAAAACGGCGAGTAATCTCTTGCAGCGGGATGCGGCGCGATGAGCGAAAAGCTTTCAGGCGCTGCGTTGCTCGACGCGCTCGAATCAGGTGAGCTGCGCGTTGCGCAACGCTCCGCTGCTGGAGTTTGGAGCGTCAATTCTTGGGTCAAGGACGAACTGCTCAAGATCTTTCGCGCGAGCGAAAACATCGTGCATGGGGACGCGCAGGAAAATCCGCTGGGCACGTTCATCGACAAGTCCGCGCTGCCCGTGCGGCGCTTCGACCTGTCCAAGCGCGTGCGCATCGTTCCGGGCGGCTCGGCCGTGCGCCGCGGCGCGCACTTGGCGGCCGGCGTGATCTGCATGCCGCCGATGTACGTCAACGTCGGCGCTTACGTCGGCGCGAACACGATGATCGATAGTCACGCGCTGGTCGGATCTTGCGCGCAAGTCGGCGCGCGCGTGCACCTTTCCGCCGCCGCGCAACTCGGTGGCGTTTTGGAACCGGCCCAGGCGCGGCCGGTGATCGTCGAGGACGACGTGTTCATCGGCGGCGGCTGCGGCGTCTACGAGGGCGTGCTCGTGCGCGAGCGGGCCGTGCTCTCGGCGGGCGTGATCCTGACGGCGTCGACCCGCGTGTTCGATCTTGTGGCCGAGCAAGAAATCACAGGCACGCGCGATGCGCCCCTGGAAATTCCGGCCGGCGCCGTGGTCGTTCCCGGGTCCCGTCCGGCGCGCTCGGCCTTCGCCACGGGGCACGGCCTGCAGATTCAGTGCGCTTTGATCGTCAAGTACCGCGACGCCAAGACCGACAGCGCGACGGCTCTCGAACAAGCGTTGCGGGGCTGAAAGGCGGATCGCGGGAGGGCTGCGTACCCCGGACCTGCTTTCGGGCGTAGCATTGGAGGCCATGAAGATCTCCATGCTCTGCAAAAAAGTGCCGGCTCTCCGCGCTGCCCTGACCGCTCTGATCACGCTGACGCTGGTGACCAACGCCGGCGCCACCTGGTCGATCGTCGCGATCAACATGCGCACGAAGGAGATCTGCGTCGCGTCGGCCACTTGTCTCACGAACTTCGACCTGCGCAAGTTCTTGCCGGCGATCGTCGTCGGCAAGGGCGCGGGCTGCGCCCAGTCGTTCGTCGACCAGAGCGGACAGAACCGGCTGGCGATCTTCAACGGTTTGATGGTGGGCCAGACTCCGACGCAGATCCTGGCCACCCTTCAGCAGATCGACCCGAGCTTCCAGACGCGCCAGTACGGCATCGTCGACATGTTCAATCCGTCGGTGACGTTCACCGGAACCGGCGCGGGTGTCGCGAAATTCGGAGTCGCCGGCGCCAACGGAGAGATCCGCTACGCGATCCAGGGCAACGTGCTGACCGGCAATCAGGTGATCACAGACGCCGAGCTCGCGTTCCTGGCGCTGCCCGGCGACCTGAGCTCCAAGGTCATGGCCGCCATGGAAGCGGCGCGCGCGCTCGGCGGCGACGGGCGCTGCTCGTGCAATCCGAACGCGCCGACTTCCTGCGGCGTGCCGCCGCCGAATTTTGCCAAGTCGGCCCACGTCGGCTTTCTGATCGACGCCCGACTCGGCGACATCGACGGCGGCTGCAACGTGACGAACGGTTGTGCGACCGGCAGCTACTACCTCAATCTGAACATCATCGGGAATGCGAACGACCTCGATCCCGTGATCCAACTCGCCGCTCAGTATCAGACCTGGCGCAATGCGCAGTTGGGCCATCCCGACGGCAACAATTCCCTGGTTTTCGCCGGCGCGCAGACTCTGCCCGCCGACGGCCGCACGGCGACCAGCGTCGACTTCTCGCTGGTCGACATCGAAGGCTTTCCGCTCACCAGCGGCGGAGCGGCGATCACGCTGACCAACAAGTCCGGAGTTCCCGCGGTGACCACGCCGAGCGCGGTCATCGATCACGGCAACGGCACGTATTCGTTTACGCTAACAGCCGGCCTGCTGGCGGGTGAGGATCAGTGGCAGATCACGGCCAACGACGGCACGCGCCCAGCGACGCTCGCGCCGTACTTGAAGATGCGAGTCGATCCGGCCTTCGATTTGCACTGCGGTTTCGACCAGATCTCGATCTCGCGCGACACGCTCGTGCCGCTGACGTTCAATCTCGGGCCCGCGGCTGCCGGCAGGCGCTATTGGCTGCTGGCCAGCGCGCAAGGCACGCAGCCGGGAACGGTCTTCCAGGGCGTGCACATGCCGCTCAATGCCGATCCGTTTTTCCGCATGTCGATCCGCGAAGCGAACAGCGCGATCTTCCCCAACTCCAGGGGCAACCTCGACGCGAACGGCTACGCGCAGGCGGGCTTCCAGACCTGGCTCACGAACATCGCGCCGCTGATCGGCGGCCGCGTCGATTTTTCGGCGGTCGTGTTCTTCGGCGCCAACCCGGTGTCGACGAGTGGCGCGGGGTTTGACGTGATGCCTTGAACCGAGGCTGTGCCGCTTCGTGCATCGGATTCACTGCTCACTCTGACGGAAAGGTCTCCCTGGGCGATTGGGGGAGACGGGGCGACAGCAGGCCCTTGAGCCAAAAGCACACCACTGCTGCCGCAACGCTGCCGAGCACGCCAAGCGCGACGAGGCCGTAGAGAGCGATCGACGGGTGGTCATGCATCCACTCGGAGAGCGGAAGCATGTCGAACGCCAGCAAGCTCAGCGCAACGAGGCCAACCGACACGATGGCCAGGGCCAGCCGGACGGACAGGTGGGAAATTCCGAAGCGAGACACGCCGCTAGTGTACTGCGCAACGGAACTCGCGCACGCCGATGTGCATGCTGCCCGCCATACGCGCGGCTTGTCGATTACTGCACGCCCCCCGGCCAGAACGCGGTGAGGAAATTGGCATCGAACCGGGTTGACCCGTGGAAGTTACGATTGTTGCATGTCGGTTCAAGCTGCACGCATCATCGCGAACTCGCCCGAGGATCCTCTGCATCCGCAGCACCAACAAGCCGAGGTCAACCTGCCGGGCTGGGTGCTCGTCGTGCTCGTTATTGCTGTCCTTCTCGATTGGCTGTTTGTCTGAGTCTTGTCCGGCTCACGGTGAAGCAAGGTTGAATTCACAACAGCTTTGCATGCAAGCAGGACGCAGGCCCCTCAACCAGGCGGGCACTTAGGCGCGTAGGAGCACGAGCGGTACCTCAGACGGTGCGGCTGAAGCGCTGACCCTCGTGTGTCGCTTTGGGCAGGTACTCGTCGAAGACCATGGCCATTTGACGCAAGAAAAGGCGGCCGACCGGCTCGACTTTTACGCGCGAACCGTCGACGGCGCAGAAGCCGCGCGCTTCGAACGGGCGCAGTTGTTCGAGTTCCTTCGACATGCGGCCGGCCAGATTCGCTTCGCCGAACTGCTGTCCGATCAGGTCGAGGTCGAGGGTCATCTTGCACATCAAGGACAGGATGATCTCCGCGCGCAAGTTGTCCTCGCGACTGCGCTCGATGCCGCGCGCGATGCCGAGACGGCCTGCGAAGACACGCGTTTGATAGTCCTTGGTCGTGCGCTCGTTCTGCAGGAACGCACCGCCGACGTCGCCGATCGCGCTCATCCCGAAAGCGAGCATGTCGGGCGCGTTGCGCGTCGTGTAGCCCATGAAATTGCGGTGCAACGTGCCGTCGAAGAGCCCGCGCGCGAGCGCATCCGTGGGCAGCGCGAAGTGATCCAGGCCGACCAGCGTGTACTGTTCGGCGGACAATCGTTCGAGCGCCAGACCAAAAAGTCGCGCGCGCTGCGGCGGATCGGGCAAGGCAAAATCCTCGAGCACTTTTTGGGCCGGTTTGAGCCAGGGCACATGCGCGTAGGCGTAGACCGCCAGTCGATCGGGCTTGAGCGCCGCGATCGTGTCGAGCGTGCGATCGAACGTCGTCACGGTCTGCTCGGGCAGGCCGTACATGAGATCGAGGTTGACACTCTGCGCGCCGACCTTGCGGCAGTGCTTGACCAGCGCGACGGTTTCTTCCGTGGTCTGGAAGCGTTGCACCGCGTTCTGCACGGCGGGATCGAGGTCCTGGACGCCGAGCGAAAAGCGCTGGAATCCAAGTGCTGCGAGCGTATCGATCTGCTCGAAGGAAGTGACGTGGGGGTGGACTTCGATGCCCAGTTCCGCGCCGGGCAGGAACTCGAAGTGCGAACGCAGTGCGCGCAGCAATCGTTCGAGCTGCGCGGGCGAGAGGTGCGTCGGCGTTCCGCCGCCCAAGTGCAACTGCACGACCTGTCGGCGTTCTTTCAGCAGCGGCGCGACCAGGGCGAATTCGCGCTCGAGCGCTTCGAGATAGCGCTCCACGCGATCGGCGCGGTGCGTGATGTCGACACTGCAACCGCAATACAGGCACAGACGCTTGCAAAAGGGAATGTGTACGTACAGCGAGAGCGGTTCGTCGGGCTTCGCCGCGGCGCGTGCATAGGCTGCATGAGCTGCCGCTTCGCCGAACTCGGCGCTCCAGACCGGCGCCGTCGGATAGGACGTGTAGCGCGGCCCGGGCCCGGAAAGTTCGAGCAGCGTCGCGTCGTCCACAGCGAAGCCGCTCACGCTCGATACTCCCGCGCCGCGGCGACGAAGGCGGCCACGCAGGCCGGATCGGTTTCCTTGATCACTCCGTGACCGAGGTTGAGGATGTGCCCGGGCCGGCCGCCGACTTCCCTGAGCAACGCGAGTGTGCGGCGATGAACTTCTTCGGGCGGCGCGAGCAGCGCGGCGGGATCTAGATTGCCCTGCAGCGCCCGGCGATCGCCAAAGCGGCGGAAGGCAAGCTCGATCGAAGTGCGGTGATCGATGGCGAGCGCCTCGGCCGGCAGTTCGGCGAGATCTGCGAGCAAATGGTCGCCCGCTCCCGCGAACACGATGCGCGGAACACCGCGCGGCAGGTCGGCCAGCACGCGCCGCGACCAGGGCAGCGCGTAGCGCACATAGTCGTCGCGCCCCAGGGCCGCGGCCCAGGTGTCGAACAACACGACCACTTCGGCACCATTCTCGATCTGATAAGCGAGGTGGCTCGCGACGGTCGCGGCCAGCTTGTCCATCAGCACGGCAAAATCCGCTTCGCAGTGGTACATCAGCGCGCGCAGGTTCGCGAACGACTTGCCGGTGCCGCCCTCGATCGCGTAGGAGGCGAGCGTGAACGGCGCGCCGCAGAAACCGATCAACGACGTCGTCTCGGGCAGCGCGCGGCGCACCATGCGCAACGCTTCGCCCACATAGGGCATCGTCTCGGCGGGCACCGGGATGGTCAAGCGATCGATGTCGCTGCGCGAGCGCAGTGGCCGCGGCAACTTGGGACCGTGTTCGTCGAAAATGAGCGGCATGCCCATGGCTTCCAGCGGCACGAGGATGTCGCTGAACAAGATCGCGGCGTCGAGTCCGAAGCGTCGCACCGGTTGCAGCGTCACTTCCGCCGCGTGCTCCGGTTGACGGATCATCTCCAGGAAACCGCCGGCCTTTTCGCGCACCGCGCGGTATTCGGGCAAGTAGCGGCCGGCCTGCCGCATCAGCCACACCGGCGGGTTTTTCAGCGGCTCGCGCGCCAGGGCGCGCGACAACAGACGCGGAGCAGTGAGTGTCTTCATGGTGTCAAGCGATATCCGCTGCCGCGCACCGTGTGGATGTAGCGCGGGTTCTGCGGATCAGGTTCCAGCACGCGGCGCAGGCGCACGATGAAATTGTCCACCGTGCGCGTGGTCGGAAAGGCGTCGTAGCCCCACACGCGATCGAGGATCTGCGCGCGCGGCACGACCTCTCCGGGCTGCTCAGCGAGCGCGCGCAGGATCATCGTTTCTTTGGTCGAGAGCTCGATCGTCTCGCCGCGCACGGTGGCTTTGTAGGACTTGAAGTCGACGGTGGCGGCGCCGAGCACCAGTGTCTCCGAGTCGTGCGTGGACTCGCGGAACCACTGCGTGCGCTTGAGGATCGCGCGCACGCGCAGCATCAGTTCGCGCAGTTCGAAAGGCTTTCCAAGATAATCGTCACCGCCCAGTTCGAGGCCGCGCACGCGGTCGTCCGAAGAACTGCGCGCGGTCATGAACAGGATCGGCACGTCGTTCTTTTCGCGGCGCAACTGCTCGCAGACGCCAAAACCGTCGAGTCCGGGCAGCATCACGTCGAGCAAGACCAGCGCCGGTTTTTCGCGCCGCACGGCTTCGAGCGCCGCAAGTCCGTCGGTCACGGCAACGACCGCGTAACCTTCGAGCACAAGGTTCTCGCAGATCACCTCGGCCAGGTGAACTTCGTCTTCGACGACCAGCAGCTGTTCGTTCGTCATGCGTGTGCCTTGATTCGCGCGAGCGGAAACCTGACCCGGATGCAAAGACCGCCGCCGTCAAGTTGATCTTCCGCGCGCACGTCACCGGAGAGTGCGCGCGCCAGTTCCGCCACCATATACAAGCCCAGTCCCGTGCCGGGCAGCATCTGCACGCCGTCGTCCTTGCCGCGCACGAAAGGCTTGAAGATCGACTGTGCATCGGCTCCGCGCAGGCCCGGGCCAAAATCGCGTACGGAGAGTTCGACGCGTTCGCCGCGGGTCGCGACGCGCACTTCGACGCGCGCGGGGTCGCCGCCGTACTTGAGCGAGTTGGAGACCAGATTGGTCACGATCGCCGAGACCGCGTGGGCATCGGCGACGGCGAGCGCCTCACCGTCCGTGAAACAATCCAGGCGCGCTCCCGGCGGAAGGCCGGCCTGTTGGATGTGCTCGATGCAGCTCTTCACGTGCGGCGCGATGTCCAATGTTTGCGCGGCGACTTCCGGGCTGGCGCGGCGCACTTTTGCCGCGGCGAGCAGCGCATCGACCTGCTCGTTGAGCCGATCGAGGTCCTCCTTGGCGTGCTTCAGATAGCGCTGGGTTTTTTCGCCCGACGCGCGGCCGAGCAGGATGCTCTCGAGGTACAAGCGCGCCGAGGCGATCGGCGAGCGTAGTTCATGGGTGATCGCGGACAAGAAGTCCTTGTGCTGGCGGTGCGCGACGAGTTCGCGCTGCATGGCGCGCAGGATCAGGAGCATGCCGCCGAGCAAGAGCAGCAACAGGAACATGCCCTCGGCCACGAACATGCGCATGGTTTCGTGGGCTGCTGCGCGGACCGCGGTTTGTTGGGCAAGGCTCAACGATTCGCCGGAGCCAGTCACGCGCGCCATCAGGTAGTCGCCCTGATTCCAGAAGAAAACGACCCACCACGTCAACAAGAGCAGCACCAGGGCCAGTCCGCCCCAGTAGACCTGCAGCATGCGACGTGTCGTGATCATGCGACGGGGACCGCGAGGCGTTCGAGGGCCCGATCGAGCCCGCGGCCGACCTGCTCGATGTCGGCCAGACTGTGCGCCAGCGAGACGAAAGCGACTTCGAAATAGGAAGGCGCCATCCAGATGCCCTCGGCGAGCAGCAGCGGGTGCAGCCGCGCGTAGCGCTCGGCGGCCCTGGTGTCGATCGTGTGGAACGCTCGCGGAGCGGGTCCCGGCTGCAGCCACAGGCCGAGCACCGAACCGACGCGCGCCAGACTGTGTTCGATGCCGGCGCGGCGCAGCGACTGGCCGATGCGTGCTTCCAGCCGCGCGCCGAGTTCTTCGAGCTTCTCGTAGCTCCCTGGGCGCTCGAGTTCGTGCAACGTCGCGATGCCCGCAGCCATCGCCACGGGGTTGCCGGAGAGAGTGCCGGCCTGATAGACCGGTCCGAGGGGCGCGACGTGTTGCATGATTTCGTCGCGCGCAAGATACGCTCCGACCGGCATGCCGCCGCCGAGGATTTTGCCCAGCGTCACGATGTCCGGCTCGATTCCGGAAAGTTGCGTCATGCCGCCGGGCGCGACGCGGAAACCGCTGATGACTTCGTCGAAGAACAAGAGTGCGCCATGTTGCCGGGTCAGGCGGCGCAGCGTGCGCAGGAATTCCAGGCGCTGAACGATCAGGCCGGCGTTGGCCGGCATGGGTTCGACCACGACCACGGCGATCTCGCTGCCGCGGCGCGCGAAAAGTTCTTCCACGGCGGCTTCGTCGTCGAGCGGCAGCACTTCGGTCATCGCGACCACTTCGGCCGGGATGCCCGCGGACGAAGCGGTTCCGAAGGTCGCCAGGCCCGAGCCGCCCTTGACCAGCAGCGGATCGCAGTGGCCGTGGTAGCAGCCCTCGAACTTGACGATGCGACTGCGCTTGGTGAAGCCGCGCGCAAGGCGCACGGCGGACATGACCGCTTCGGTGCCTGTGGAAACAAAGCGCAGCTTGTCAGCGAAGGGAAAGCGCGCGAGCACGGCTTCGGCGAGCTCCACTTCGGCCGCGCAGGTTGCGCCGAAGGAAAGCCCGTCGCGGGCCGCGCGCTCGACGGCTTCGATCACCGCGGGATGGGCGTGGCCGAGGATCAGCGGTCCCCAGGAACCCAACAGATCGATGTACTCGCGGCCGTCGACATCGAAGATGCGCGCGCCGCTGCCGCGCGCGACGAAGGGCGGATCTCCGCGCACGCCGCCGAAGGCGCGCACGGGACTGGACACGCCGCCGGGCATCACCTTGCGCGCACGTCGAAGAAGATCGCTCACGCTAGCCAGCCTTTCCCGAGCGCCTCGCGCCCGTGGTAGGTGATCAGGAGATCCGCTCCGGCGCGCGTCAAGCCCCAGAGTACTTCGCGCACCACGCGCGCTTCGTCGATCCAACCGCGCTGCGCGGCGGCTTTGACCATGCTGTATTCGCCGGAGACGTTGTAAGCCGCGATCGGCAAGAGCGTGCGCGCGCGCAAGGCAGCGATCACGTCGAGGTAAGCGAGCGCCGGCTTGACCATCAACATGTCGGCGCCTTCTTCCTCGTCGATCAGGCTTTCGAGCACGGCCTCGCGGCCGTTGCGCGGATCCATCTGGTACGAGCGACGATCGCCGCTCTTGGGCGCGCAGTCCGCCGCTTCGCGGAACGGGCCGTAGAAGCCCGAGGCGAACTTCGTCGAATACGAGAGGATCGCCGTTTCCTTGAAGCCCGACTGGTCGAGCACTCCGCGCATGTGCGCCACGCGGCCGTCCATCATGTCGCTGGGTGCGACGATGTCCGCGCCGGCGCGCGCATGGGCCGCGGCCATCGCGGACAGGATCGGCAGCGTGTCGTCGTTGACCACATGGCCTTCGTGCAGCACGCCGCAGTGTCCGTGGTCGGTGTAGGCGCACAGGCAGACGTCGGTGATGATCGTCAGTCGTTCGGCGAACGCGTCGCGCAAGGCCCTTACGGCGCGCGGCACCAGGCCGTCGTTCGTTGTCGCGGCCGAGCCCTGGCCATCCTTGTGTTGAGGCAGGCCGAAAAGCAGCACGTTCGAGAGGCCCAGATCGAGGTCCTTGCGCACACGCTCCACCAGCCGATCGACGCTGGTGCGCGAGATGCCGGGCATGGCGTCGATCTGCGCTTCCAGCCCGTGGCCCTCGACGATGAAGTGCGGCTGGATCAGGGCCTCGGCGTGCAGGCGCGTTTCGGCGAGCGAATCCCGTAGCGCGGTGCTGCGACGCAGGCGGCGAGTACGGCGGATCATGTTGGGACCTCCAAGTCGTGGATGGCGCGCGCAACTTCTGCGACGACGCTTTCGGTGTGAGTGTCGCCGGCGACGCGCGCCGGCCAGCCCAGGAGTTGGCAGGCCTGTGCCGTGCGCTGGCCCAGGGCAATCAGGCGTGTCGAATTCGCTGCGTGCGCAAGCGCCGCCGCGGCGCGCACGCTGGAAGGGCTGAAGAAGATGCGCACGTCCGCGCCTTGAACGAGTGCGGCCTGTGCTCGCCGCACGCTGCGATAGATCGGCACTCGTTCGACACGCACGCCAAAGCTGAGCAGCTCGCGTTCGAGATCGCCGCTGGTTTCTTCGGCGCATGGAAACAGCACGCTCGCGCCGCGCTTGCAACCGAGGCGTTGCGCCAGTTGGGTGCCGCCCTGCTCGCCGATGACCGTCGGTTCGAGGCCTACCGTGCGCAGGGCACTTGCCGTGGCCTCGCCGACCGCGGCGATGCCCACGCCCGCCACCAGGGAAAGGCCCGCCAGTCGACGCGCGGCCTCGCGGCTCGTCACGGCGAGCGCGTCGCCCGAGCGCAAGGCACTCGCGCGCTGCGCAAGATCCGCCGCGGCAATTTCCTCGAAGCCGATCACTTCCTCGAGCTCGACGGTTGCGCCGAGCTCCGCAAGCCGACTTTGCAGTTCGAGCACGGAACCCGCGGAACCGCACAGCGCGATCGTCGTGCCGGAAAACGGTCCGGAGCGCGCGTCGGGCAGGTCAAGCTTCGCGAAGGCCGCATCCGCCGCCTGTTCGGGCGTCGACGCTTCGGCGACGGCCCAGCGCGAAGGATCGCCGGCGTGGGGATGGCCGGCACCGAGGAAAACGAAGGCGCGGTAGGGCCCGCTTCCGACGACCGCGGCACCGAGCGGCAGATTGCAGCCGCCTCCCGCGCGCTCGAGCAGGCTGCGTTCGGCCGCCACCGCGCGTGCGCAGTGCTCGTCGTGCAGTTTTCGCTGCACGAGCTGTGCGAGCCGCGCATCCTTGCTGCGAATCTGGATCGCGAGCGCACCTTGCGCGGGCGCGGGCACGAACCAATCCAATTCGAGTTCTATGTCGATCAGCCCGCCGAGGTCGAGGTTCAAGCGGTCCAGGCCCGCGCACGCGAGCACGATGGCGTCATAGCGGCATTCGCGCAGTCGCGTCACCCGCGTCGGGACATTTCCGCGCAGCGAAACCGTGCAGAGATCCGGCCGCAGGATCTCCAGTTGCGCTGCGCGCCGCGGCGAACTGGTGCCGACCTTCGCAGCCCGGCCCAGCGGAAGGAAAGCGCCATCCGGCGCGTGGGACTCCGCGCGGATCAGCAAACGTTCGCGCTGGGAAGCACGTTCGGGTACCGCCGCGATCGTCAGCCCGGGCGTCATCGCGGTCGGCAAATCCTTGAAACTGTGCACGGCAAGATCGACGGCACCGTCGAGCAGTGC
The DNA here is from genome assembly GCA_043754695.1 of Planctomycetota bacterium. Taxonomy (GTDB): domain Bacteria; phylum Planctomycetota; class UBA1135; order UBA1135; genus JADJQU01. The sequence goes on along the minus strand of JAYUUV010000061.1, from coordinate 7,374 downwards.
GCGTTCGATCTCGCCGGTGAAGAAGGCCTTGCCTTCGATCGTCTGCAGGGGCACGTCGTCGATCAGATCGCCGCGCGTCTTGAGGACCACCAGTTCGCACTCGGCCTCGGGCGACAGCAGCGACGCGACGTGCCGCGCCTGCCACAGCGCGAGATCCGATCCACGGGTTCCAATGCGCAACTTCATGCGTTCTCCTCGAGCTGACGGTTGTCTTCTAGCCAGCGTTTGATAGCGCGGATCGGGGCGTGCTCCAGGCGGCCGAAGGCCACGCGCGCCCATTCCTCGACGGCGCGGCGCTGTTCGCTCGAGAGCGAAGTGAAGCGCGAGTCCGACAGGCTCGACAATTCGCGCTCGGCGATTTCGCGCGACTCGCCATGCACTTCCGCCACGGTGGAGGCCGCGCGGCGATCGAGCGAGGCGCGCTGGAAACTTTCGAGTTTGGCTTCGATCAAGGCTTGCGCTTCAGAGGCTGCGTCCGCGCGCGACTTGCGGTTCGTGTCGGCGCGCGCGCGCAGGAGTTCCAGATCGGTGATCACGATGCGCGGGTCCTCGCTGGGCTCGAGGTCACGCGGAACGGCAAGGTCCAGGGCGAACAATCTTTCAGCTTGCGGCAAGCGATCGGCCAGCCCGCTCAGGGCAGCTTTTGGGGCGACAAATCCGGGTGCGGAAGTCGCGCTGACCAGTGCATGCACCGGCGGCCCGGCGCGCAGGAACTCTTCGATCGTCGATGCTTCGGCCGCGACCGTGCCGGCCAGGCGCTTTGCGGACTCGTGACTGCGGCTGGCGATGTGGCGGACCGTGAAGCCCGCGCTCACGGCGTGCTTGACCACGAGCTGGGCCATTTCGCCGGCGCCGAAAACGCACAGATCGCGTCGCGCGGCGGGCAGTGCCGCGCACAGCTGGTCCATGCCCAGCGAGACCACCGAAACGTGATGGCGCGACAAGTCGGTCTTCGTGCGAACCTCCTTGCCGACCTGGAAAGCGCGCTGGAACAGGGGCGAAAGCAGCGGACCGCTCATGCCGTCGTGCTCCGCGTGCGCGAATGCGGCGCGCGCCTGAGCCAGGATCTGGTCCTCGCCGACGACCAAGGACTCGAGCGAACAGACAATCCGGAAAAGGCGTCGTGCCGCGGACAAGCCGGCCTCGAAGCACAGCAGGGACTCGACACCAGCCTCGAGCGCCAAGAGCCGCGCGATCGCCGCGCGATCCTGCTCGCAGGGCAGATGGCCTTCCTCGCGCGCGAAGACGACTTCGAAACGATTGCAGGTCGAGAGTACGACCACTTCCGACGCGCCGAGTTCGTCGGCAACGAGCCGGGCGAAATGTTGTCCGTCGCGCGCGTGTGCCTTGAGCCGTTCGAGCACGCTGACGTCCGCACGTGCGAGCGAGAGTCCGACGATGGCGATGCGTTCCACGTGAATGTCCGCGCTTGACCGAGATCCGGCAGCTGCGTGGCCCTTCTTTCGTCGCAATCTTGTGGCTTGCCCAAGGCGCGACTGTCATCGCTGTGTCATGGCCACGGAATTCTCGGCGCCATCGTTCCGCCGAGCGGGTTTTGGCCACGGAACTTTCGGAATTCATGCTCGCGTCGAGCACGTGTCGCGTCGAAGATCCGCACAGCCACATGCTTCCGTCGCGCCGTGCAATCCTGTTGGTCAACCTAGGCTCGCCGGCGGCGCCGACCAGCGCGGCGGTGGTCGAGTTCCTCGAGGAATTCCTTTCCGATCGGCGCGTCGTCGACCTGAACCCGTTGTTGTGGAAAATCCTGCGGCGCACGCTGGTGCTGCCGCGCCGCTGCGGGCCGGTTGCCCACGCCTATTCGAGCATCTGGACCGCGAACGGTTCGCCGCTGGTCGACTACACCCGCCGCGTCTGCGCACAACTGCGCGAGCGCGCTGAAAGCGGCGTGCGTGTCGAATTCGCGATGCGCTACGGCACGCCTTCGCTGCGCAGCGTGGTCCAGCAGCTCGCGCGCGACGACGTAGCGCACATTCGGCTGGTGCCGTTGTTCCCGCAGTTCAGCGAAGCGACGAGCGGTTCGATCCTGGCCGAGATGGGCGAGGTCGTGGCTGCGTTGCCGCGTCCGATCGGCTGGGACGCGCTGCGCACCTACCACGCGGATTCCGGATACATCGAGGCCCTGGCCGATTCGGTGCGAGCACAATTGGAGCGCGGTCCGGTCGATCATTTTGTCTGGAGTTTCCACGGACTCCCCGTGCGTTACGTCGAGCGCGGCGATCCCTACGCGCGCGAATCGAAGCTGACCGCGGAACTATTGTCGAAGGCTCTGGGACTGCGCGACGATCAATGGTCGCTGGTCTGGCAATCGCGCTTCGGCAAGGGCAAGTGGCTGGAGCCTGCGGCCGACCTGTTTGTAAATCAGTTGGCCAAATCCAAGCGACGCGTGCTGATCGCCTGTCCGGGGTTTGCCGCGGATTGCCTGGAAACTCTCGAGGAGATCGGTCAGCGCCTCGAGCGTTCGTTCCGCGCCAACGGCGGGCAAGAATTGCGCCTGGTCCCGTGCTTGAACGACCATCCGCGTTGGCTCGACACGCTCTTGAAGCTCAGCGCGCAACCGTCCCGGCACTGACGAGCTTGCCGTCGACGAGCGAATGAAATCGCTCGTTCGCTTCGGCGAGCTTGCGGATCAGCGGCGCGGGCTTGAAGCGCGCGGCGCCGCTTTGGCGAACCAAGATGTCCGGGGCGCCGCAGATGCGTTCCAGCCGCGCGAGCACGTCGCGCGCGCCCAGTGAATCGGCCCAGCGCAACAAGCCGCCGCGGAACGGCGGGAAACCCATGCCGAAGACCGTGGCCAGGTCGAGTTCGCGCGGGCCCGCGACCACACGTTCCTCGAGCGCCAACGCAGCCTCGTTGAGCATCGCCATCAACATGTGGTCCTGCATCACCTGTTCGGAAAACTCTGCCCGTGACTTGCTCAACGCCCCGCGCAGCCGCGCGACGTCTGGGTTCACCACGCGCGGCACTTTTCCGTGCAGGTAGAAACCCGCGCCGGTTTTCTTGCCCTTCAATCCGCTGTCGAGCAGGCGCTTCAACAGGCCGGAAGCGTGCATGCGTTCGCCGAAGGCCTGCTCCAGGGATTCCGCGGCGTGCGAAGCGATGTCGAAGCCGACTTCGTCGAGCAATTCGAGCGGTCCCATCGGCAGTCCGAAGTTTTTCGCCACGCGGTCGATGTGTTCGACTTCGATTCCGTGCTCGAACAGCCGCACCGCCTCGTCGAGGTACGGGCCGAGCAAGCGATTGACCACGAAGCCCGCGCGATCGCTGGTGATCACCGGCGTCTTGCCCAGCTTGATCGCCAGGCGCGCGACGGCATGCACCACTTCGGGCGAAGTCAGCTTGCCGCGCACCACTTCGACCAGCGGCATCTGCGGCACGGGATTGAAAAAGTGCATGCCGACCACGCGCTGTGGCCCGCTGACCGTCGCCGCGATCGCGTCGATCGAAAGCGACGACGTATTCGTGGCCAGGATCGCGTCGGCGGGCAGCATTTTCGCCAAGTCGCCGAAGACCTTGGCCTTGATGTCCAGGCGTTCGGCGACCGCCTCGATGACGATCTCGCTCTGCGCCATGCCTTTCAGGCCAACGCCGGCGCTCAGTTGATCGAGAGCCGCGTTGACTTCGTTCGCGGGCAGACGGCGTCGTTGTGCGTCTTTCTTGACGCTCGCGCGCTGCGCGTGCAGCGCCTTGTCGAGCGGCGCGCGCTCCACATCGGAGAGCCGGGTCCAAAGACCCTTCTGCGCGGCGACCATCGCGATGCCTGCGCCCATGACTCCGGCGCCGACCACACCGACCGAGCGCAATTCGCGCGCTTCGCCACCGCCCGGCAATTTGCCCAGGCGCTTGGCGTCCTCCGACAGGCGGAAGATCGTCACCAGGTTTTTGCAAATCGGGCTGACCATCAATTGCGCCAGAGCCTTGGCCTCGTGTTCGAGGCCTTGTTCGAGCGGAGTCGACGGCGCGGCGAGGATCAGCGGAATCACCGCCAGCGGCGCGGGATAATGACCGTGGGTCTTCGACAGCACTTCGGCCAGCACCTTGCGGCGGATGATCGAACGCGCGATTGGATTCTTGTCCACCAACCACGCATACGAGCCGCGCTCGAAGCGCGCGCAGCGCGTGCGTCCCATGGCGATGTCGCTGGCGATGCGCAGCAGATACTCGGGCCAGGTCAGCCGATCGACCAGACCTGCGCGCAGCGCGCGGCGCGGATCGAACAGTCGTCCGGCGAGGATCGCCTCGAGCGCCGCGGGCACGCCGATGCGGCGGGGGAGGCGTTGGGATCCGCCCCAGCCGGGCAGAATCCCGAGCAAAACTTCGGGCAGGCCGATGCGCGTGCTCGGATGGTCCGCGAGCACGATGCGATCGCAGGCCAGCGCCATCTCGAAGGCTCCGCCGGGCACCGGGCCACCCACGGCCGCGACCTTGAATGCCTTCAGTTTCGCGAGTTTTTGGAACACGGCTTGGCCGTAACGGCCGAGTTCCAACGCCAACGCTGGATCCTCGATCTTGATCAACGTTTCGATGTCGGCACCCGCTGCGAACGAGGTCGGCTCGCGGCCCGTGATCACCACGGCGCGCAATCCGTCGTCGCCCGCGAGCGTGTCGAGCGCGCGATCGAGATCGCGCATCAAGGGCAGGTCGAGGACCGCGAGCTTGCGGTGGGGCGGATCGAGCACCAGTCGCACGAGGCCGGGCTCGGGTCGTTCGAGGCGCACGCAAGTGCCCGGCGCGGGCGCGTCGGTGGGCATCAAGGCCAGGAAAGCTGTGTTCATGCTCGGACCCTCTCCAGCACCACCGCTCCGCCCTGGCCGCCGCCGATGCAAAGCGTCGCGAGTCCAAGTTCACCATCGCTGACCGAGAGTTCGATCGCCGTGCTGAGCAACAGGCGCGCGCCCGTCGCACCGACCGGGTGACCGAGCGCGATCGCTCCGCCGTTCTTGTTCAGCCGCGCCGGATCGATTTCGCCGAGCGCGCTCGAGCGGCCGAGATGTTGGGCGGCGAAGGCCGCGCTCGCGAAGGCGGACTGGCAGGCGAGCACCTGGGCGGCGAAAGCCTCGTTGATCTCGATGGCACTCATGTCCGCGACGGTCGCTCCGGCCTGTTCGAGCGCGAGCTTGCTCGCGAACACCGGTCCAAGGCCCATGCGCGACGGATCGAGCCCGGCCCAGGCCCAGGAACGGATCATGGCCAGCGGCGTGAGCCCGAGTTCATGCGCGCGCTCGGGCGTCGTGATGAGCAGCGCCGTCGCGCCGTCGCTGATGCCGCAGGAATTGCCGACGGTCACTGTGCCATCGGGCTTTTCGAAGTAGGCCTTCAATTTCGCCAGGCCTTCCATGCTTTGTCCGTCGCGGATGCCGTCGTCGTGCATCGTCGCAGGCTCGCCCTCCTTCGCGCCCAGGGCCAAGTGCGGCACAATTTCGCGCGCCAGCCGGCCGCTGTCGCGGGCGCGCGCCGCGCGCGCGTGGCTGCTGAGCGAGAAGCGATCGGCGTCTGCGCGCGTGATGCCGAAGTCGCGCGCCAGAAGTTCGGCGGTGCGGCCCATGATCAGGCCGCTGACCGGATCGGTCAGACCTTCCATCAACGCGATGCGCGGCTTGAGGAAGCTCGGACGAAACGTCGCCAGTGCTCCCACGCGCTCGCCGAGCGAGCGCGCGCGCGAAAGGCGCTCGAACAGCGCGGTCATTTTGGGCCCGAAAGTCAGCGGGTACTGACTCATGACCTCGACTCCCACGCACAGAAAAAGATCGCCGCGTCCGGCTTCGATCAGCGCGCAAGCGCTCGTGACCGCATCCATCCCGCTGGCGCAATTGCGGCCGATGGTGCGCGCCGGCACGCTTTGCGGCACGCCGGCGCGCAGCGCGAGCACGCGGCCGACATTGGCCTGATCCTGCGGCGGACCGACGCAGCCGACGATCACTTCGTCGATCGAGTCCGTGGGCACGCCGCTTTGGGCCAGAAGTTCGCGCGCCGCGACAGCACCAAGGTGTGCCGCGTCCTCGCGTTTGTACACGCCGCCCGCGCGCACCTGCGGCAGGCGCAAACCCGCGGCGATCACGCAGCGCGGCCGCGGCGCGGGGACATGGATGGTCGGAACCGCAAGTGGCGCGGGCGTTGCAGCGGCCTTGGCTCCCCAGGTCGGCTGCGCAGGTGGGTGCGCCGCGGGCTTCTCAGGTTCGGGGTTGCGCGGGGCGGACTTGCCGCCGTCGAGGTCACTTGGGACGAAGATCAAGGTAGCGCTTCTCCTTCATCTCGTTCTCCATGCCGAGATAACCGAGCATTTGAGTGAGCGAACAAGCCTGCACGCGATTGGGCACGACTTCGGTCGCGAGGTGGATCAGACGTTTGAGCTCTTGGATCGTGGCCTCGACATCGGCGCCCTGGCGCGGCGCGAAACGCACTTCGAGTTCGTCGAGCTCCAGCGGATCGTTGTGCCGCTTGCTCAGCACGACCTGCCATTCTTCGACGTCGCGCATTTGCATCAGGACGCTGCCCATGGACGAAAGATCGACCAGCGTGCCCTTGAGCTTGGTCAGGTTGAGCGCGTGCTGTTCGCTGACGCGGCGCAATTCGCTGGCGACGCGCGGGATCGTGCGTCCGCAATGCGGGCAGGGCAGGGTCGTGATCCCGCCGACGCACAGATCACCGGTGCGATAGCGCAGCACGCAGGTGCCATGACCGGTCAAGCCCGTGTAGACGAGTTCGCCGTCGCTGTTCTCGGGCAGCACCCTGCCCGTGCGCGGGTCGATCACCTCGAACACGCCGAGGTCGGGGAAGATGTGGTAGCCGCTGGAAACGTCGTAGGCCGTCGGGCACTCGGCGAAGGCCATGCGCGATTCGGTGAAGCCGTAGGTGCCGAGGATCGTGATCTCGTCCGCGCCGCAAATTCGCAGCGCTTCGTTCATTTTGTGCTTCAGACCGGGCGGGACTTTTTCCGCGCCGAGTACGATGGTCTTGACCTTGGACAGGTTGCGCTTCTCTTCGGCGGCTTGGCGCAGCATGTGATAGAGGAAACCCGGCGTGCCGACCAGCGCGGTCGCGCCGATGCGCTCGGCCAGCCGGATGTTGCCGTCGGTGCCCATGACCTTGCCGCCGCCCGAGGGTACGACCATGCGGCCGGTCGTGAATCCGCCGATGGTCAGCGCCCAAAAGGCCAGGTGCGGCGCGAACGGGAAAAGATTGGCGATGCGCTCTTCGCTGGAATTGATGTTGGCGATGTCGAACATGCGCGCGATCGCTTCGCCGAGCACGTCCAGATCATGCGGCGTGTAGGCGAAGGCGACCGGTTCACTGGAGCGGCCGGTCGTGAAGGTCAGGAAATGCGGCGTATACGCGTAAGTCAATTCCTCGCGTGCC
>JAYUUV010000060.1:0-6655 GCA_043754695.1 Planctomycetota bacterium | reverse complement strand
CTGGGCAGGGATTCGAAGCCGACTAGGTTGCGACAAGCCTAACAACAGGCTGCGCTCCACAGGCGCCAGGGCAAGCCCGCAGCCTGGAACAGCGCGCGGCGGTTCTCAGGCCCTGCTCGCTGGTGCTTGCGCGGCGCTCCCCCAGTTCGGATGCTCTCGCGCGCCATGCCCACCGCTCCCCCCACGAAAGTCGACGGAACGATCAAGGTGAATTCCTTGACGCGCCGCTTCGGAACGTTGACGGCGCTGCATCCGACTTCCTTCGAGATCGGTCCGGGCGGAATCACGGCGCTGCTCGGCCCCAACGGCAGCGGCAAGAGCACGCTGTTGCGCTGTATGGTCGGCCTGGTGCGGCCCAACGCGGGCAGCGCGACGATCGATGGCGAGCCGTTGGTCGGCGACGGCACGATGGTGCGCAAGCGCTGCACGTTCGCGCCCGGTGAAATCAACGTCTACAAGGAGCTGCGCGGGTCGGAGCATCTCACCTGGCTGCTGCGCGGACGCGAGCGCGAGGCGCTCAGTGTCGGCACGCGCCTGGCCGACGACCTGGGCCTCTCGCTCAAGGCGCGCGTGCGCAGCTACAGCCACGGCATGAAACGCCAACTCTTGTTCTGTGCCGCCATGGCACCGCGCGTTGCCGTGCGCATCCTCGACGAGCCCAGCGAAGGACTCGACCCTTCCAAACGCGGCGCGATCCTCGACATCGTCGAGCGCGATGCGGCGAGCGGCACCACGATCCTGTTGTCCTCGCACCACCTGGGCGAGGTCGATCGCAGCTCGTCGCGCATGCTCTTCCTGCACGGCGGGCGTCTGGTGAAGAGCGAGGACTCCGCGAGCGTGCGCGCCAAAGCCGCGCGCATCCTGCGCTTGGACTACGGTGCGGCGCTGGAAGTACCCGAACAGGCCCGCACGATCTGCGCGGCCTTGATCGCGCTCGGCGCGAAGTCCGCGGTTTCGCGCGGTCGGCGCGTGATCGTCGAACTAGCCGTCGCCGATCCGCGTCCCTTGCTCGCGCGGGTGAGCACGGACTCGAATCTGCCCCGGCCCGAGGGCATCGAATACGGGCAACTCTCGCTGGCCGAGTTGTATCGCGATATCTACGGCGTGGAGGCAGTCTGATGCACACCGGTGTCAGAGCGCTTCTGTTGCGCGCACTGGCCTTCGCGCTCGTGCTGGAAACGCTGCTCGTGCCCGCAGTGCTTTTCTGGCCCAAGTTCCGCGAGAACATCGATTCGCTGCGCGGCCTGATGCCGTTCAAGGCCGCGCGCGACATGCTCGACCAGTTCGGCCAGGCCGGAGCCGCGGGTTATGTCTGCGGGCAGCAGTTCTTCAAGGCCTGCAACACGCTCGGGACCACCGCCGCAGTACTTTTCGCGGCCGGCGCCATCGCCGGTGAAGCACACCGCGGCACGCTCGAGTTGTGGCTTTCGCGGCCGATCTCGCGCAAGAGGCTGCTGCTCGAACGCTGGGCCGGCGGCGCGCTCGCGGTGGTGATTCCTGTCTTCTTGACTTCCTCGACGATTCCCTGGCTGCTCACGTTCGTCGACGAAAAACTCTCGCTCGGCGCAATGCTTTTGTGCGCCGCGCACCAATCGGCGCTGCTGCTCGCGATCTACAGCGTCACGTTTTTCTTCTCGACGGTGGGTTCCAATCCGCTGAGCATCGGCTTCGGGATGCTCTTGTTCTCGATCTTCCAGTTCGCGATCTACCTGATCGAGAAGGTCACGCACTACTCGTTGTTCCGGCTGGCCGACATACCGCGCTTCATCTCGATCTGCGAAACCGGCCGGCTCGATTGGCAGGTCGTCGCGCCGCTCTTGTTGACCAGCGCGCTGTTCGTCGGCGCGTCCATGATCGCCTTCGAACGCCGCGTGCCCTAGCTAGGCGACTCAGTGCGACGAGGCAGCCTGACGCGAGAGCGCGCGCAGGAATTGCGCCAAGTTGTGCGCATCGCTGTCGCTCATCTCGATCGGCGCGATCTCCGGCGCCAGATTCGAATTCGGGATGCCGCCCTGGCGATAGAACTTCACCACGTCCTCGAGTGTCGCGAGGCTGCCGTCGTGCATGTAGGGCGCAGTCAGCGCGACCCCGCGCAGCGTGGGCGTCTTGAAGCGGCCGCGGTCGGAGGCCTCGTGCGTGATCGCCATGCGTCCCTGCTCGGCGACTCCGTCCTTGGCACCGACGCCCGTGGCGTGGAATTCCTCGTCGCTGAAATTGGGGCCTGAGTGACAGCGCCAGCACTGACCGCGGCTCTCGTAGAACCACAGACCGGAACGCTCTTCGACGCTGAGCGCGCCAAAATCGTTGTCCATGCGAAAGCGATCGACCGGACTGTCGGCCAGGTACAGACGCTCGACGAATGCCGCGATCGAACGCCCCAGGCGTGCTGCGTCGGCGGGACCGCCGAAGGCCTCCTGAAAACCGGCGCTGTATTCGCTGGAGGCGTTCAAGCGCGCGAGCGCTTCAGCGACACTCGAACCCATTTCGCGCTCATCCGCGATCGGGATCAACGCCTGTTCGTCAAGCGAATTGGCGCGCCCATCCCACATCTGCCGCGTCGCCAGGCCGCGATTGAACAGGCTCGGCGAGTTGCGCAACGTGCGCCGGCCTTCCACGCCCAGGGAAAAGCGCGCGGTACTCGCGAAGCCATGTTCGGGTTCGTGGCAGGAAGCGCAGGCAACTGTGCGATCGCGCGAGAGCAACGGGTCGAAGAACAGCTTTCGGCCGAGCGCGATCTGTGCCGCGCTGGCCTGTGGAACCGCGCCTGAAAGTCCGTGCGGCAATTCAGCGGGAATCGGCCGCGGAAGCGCATCGACAGGCAGCGGCTGCTGCTCTGCCTGCGGCCTGCCTGCCAGCGCCACGATCAGGACCAAGACGCTCGTCGGAAAACCCATCGCCTGTGAGCCTACCAATCCGTCCGGAATCCGCGCGAGGCATCTCGCGCGGAGGACTCGCGCGGGTTGAGATGAGAGCCATGGACGACGGGCACTACAGCGCCGCCAAGCAGGCTGCGCGCGCCAACCGCGAGTTCTACCGTGCCTTCGAGCGTCTGGACATCGAGGCCATGCGCGCGGTCTGGCTCGACGACGATTCGATCCAATGTGTGCACCCCGCCAGCGAGCGCTTGGTCGGACGCGAGCGCGTGCTCGGCTCCTGGGCCGCGATATTCACGGCCACGGACGCCATCCGCTTCGAACTCGAGGACCTGACGATCGAGAGCGTCGGCGAGTTCGCCTGGGCCAGCGCGATCGAGCGCATTCGGCCGGGCAACTCCGGCGAGCCGATTTCCGAAGCGGTCGCGACGAACTTGTTCGTGCGCCGCGCGGGGGTCTGGAAATTGCAGCTGCACCACGCCTCGCCGATCGCGCGAAGATTTTTCTCCGCCTGAGTTCAGCGCAACAGGGCCAGGCGCGCCAGCGCGCGCCAGCGCAGCGTGCCCTTGCGCGAAAAGCGCGGACTGCGGCGCGCAATTTCGCCAACTTCGCGGAAGGCCGCCCGCGACGCTTCGCGTTGCCCCTCGCGCGACAACAACGTGCCGCGCAGATAGGCACTGCGCACGCTCTCGCCGTGCTCGCGGTCGCGATCCTGCAAGGCCGCAAGCGCTCCTTGAACATCGCCGGTCGCCCTGCGCGCCAGCGCCAGTTCGATCCCGACCTCACCCCAGGCGTGGGCGGGGGCGAGCTTCAAAGCGGCTTCGAGTTCCGCAGCCGCGCGCGCAGGCTGGCCGCACAGTCGCAGCGCGCTGCCCAGCCGATAATGCCACTCGGCGCTCTCCGGCTCTCCGGCCACGGCGCGCTCGAGCGGCCCGAGCGCCGCGCGCACACGGCCATTCAAAAGCAACAGGCTGCCGAGCTTGCCCTGATTGTGCGCGTTGTCGACCTGGCTGAACTCCGCCCGCCCGCGCCGCAGGCGCGAGTATTCGAGCCACTTCGTCGACAGCCAATTCGTGATGCCCGAGAGCAGCAGCACGGCGATCCAAAACCCCCAGATGCTGCGAAGCAAACCGCCGATCCCCGGAACATGGCGCAACACGCTGGACAAAAGCACCGCGCCGATAAAAAAGCCGATCCACTGCAAGCGCCACCATCTTGCAATTTGGTCCCCGGTAATCCACCGCCGTTTCTTACAATGCCCGACCCCAACCCACCGAGCCGGAAATCGTGTCTTGCCCGCGCAATCGAAGCCGCGGCAATACCGGGCGCCCAGGAGGGCTGCTAGTCTCCCGGGCATGCCCGAGGCCCAAGCCCGTGCCCGCAGGGGCCCGCCGGCAGCGATTTCCGTCGCGCTGGAATTTGCACGCGCCCTGGGCTCTGTCGCGCTCTTCCCTTTTCGGCTCGCGGGCTACTTGCTGGCGCGTCGACGCCTGCGCGCGGAGTTGCTGAAGGATTTGACCTCGAGCCCGCTGCCACGCGCTGCTGTGTCCCGACGGCGTTGCGCCCGCGCGCCGAGAATTTTCCTCTCCTGCGCGGAGCCTTCGGGCGAAACCCACGCGCTGACCACACTGCACGCCCTGCGCGCGCGCTGCCTCGAACTGGGCCTTGGCGAACCGGAAGTGACCGGCCTGGGAGGCGACCGACTGCGCCAGCACGGCGTGCGCACGATCGGCGATCCGGTTCGAAAGGCCGCAATGGGATTTTCAGCCGTGCTCGGCTCGCTGCCGTTCTACGTGCGCCTGCTGCACACGGTGGCCGTGCATCTGCGCGAGGAAGCGCCGGACATCTGCGTGCTGATCGACTCGCCGGCGCTGCATGTGCCGCTTGGCCGCATCGCGCGCCGAGCAGGTGTGGCCGTCGTGCACTTCGTCACGCCCCAACACTGGGGCTGGGCGCCGTGGCGGACGAAGGGCTACGTCAGCGCCGTCGACCGCGCACTGACGATCCTGCCCTTCGAGCAGGCCTGGTTCGCGCGCCGCGGCGTGAACACGGTGCACGTCGGCCATCCCCTACTCGACGCGCTCGCGAGGGTGCCAGGCGGAGTCAGCGACGAGAACTCGCGCCGAATCGCGCTCTTGCCTGGCAGCCGGCGCAAAGTGATCGAGCGCAATCTGCCGTGGATGCTGGCGCGGCTCGCGGAATTGCGCCGCGAATTCCCCGACCTCGAGGTGGTCCTGCCGCACGGTCGCGCGGAACTCGAGCCGCTGCTGCGTGCTCACGTCGACGCCGCTGGCGCACAGTCCTGGGTGCGGCTCGAGACCGGCGACTTGCACGAAAGTCTGCGCAGCGCGCGGGCCGCATTCTCGGTCTCCGGCACGGTGCTGCTCGATCTTCTGCACCATCGACTGCCAACCGTCGTCGTGTATCGGCTGGATGGAAAACTGGGGCCATGGATGTACGCGCACCTGCTCACGCCGCCCTGGTTCGCCTCGATCAACTTGCTGGTCGGCCGCGAAATCGTCCCCGAATTTTGCTTCAACGGAGAAGGGCCGCTCGAACGCGTTCGCGAAGCGCTGAAGCGCGCCGTCGGCGATTCCGCCTGGCGTGCCGAATGCCGACGGGGACTCGATCTCGCCGCCGAGCGTCTTGGCCCGCCCGGAGCCTGCGCGCGGGCCGCTGAGGAGGTCCTGGGGCTGGCAGCCGAGCGGAATGGCTCCAAGCAAGACTCTCGTTGAGCACCGCACCGATGGCCAGCCCGCCGGAAATTCCATTGAACAAGCCCGCCGAGTCGGCGTACGCCGCCGACCTGATGCAGACCGAGGCGACCCGCTTGATGATCCTGGTGAAGAACGGAGACCGAGACGCTTTCGACCAACTGGTCGTCGGCCTGCGGTCCCGGGCTTTCCATGTCGCCCATGGCCTGGTCGGATCGCGCGACGATGCCATGGAGCTCTCTCAGGAGGCCTTCCTCAAGACCTACCGCGCCCGCGCCACGTTCCGCGAGGGCGAACCCTTCCTGCCTTGGTTCCACCGCATCCTGCGCAACACCTGTTACACGTACCTGCGCAAGCACGGCAAGATCGCGCAGCGTTCGCTCTCGCCGGGTTTTGGCGACGACTCGCGCGAGGGTTCGGGCGAATGGGAACTGGTCGACGAGGACGCCGCCGCGCCGAACGCGCGCATGGAAGGCGACGAACGGGCCCAGGCCTTTTGGCGCGCCTTCAAGCAGCTCTCCCCGCGCGACCGTGAAATCCTTTCGCTGCGTCACTTCCACGATCATTCGTATCAGCAAATCGCCACGTCGTTGGGCATCCCGATCGGCACGGTAATGTCGCGGCTGTTCCATGCGCGCCGCCGCCTGCGCGACGAGCTTTCCGCTTTCCTCGGCGACGACTTTTCCGACCTCGGGATCGAAAAACCCAGCGGCTCGCACGGAGGCAAGGCATGAGCGCAGCGCAGCAAGAGCCCTCGCGCGAACAACTGCTGGCGATGGCCTACGCCGACGGCGAACTCGACGCCCAGGCGCGCTCGGATTTCGAGAATCAGCTGGGGCAGCGCGAAGACCTGCGCCGCGAGGTCGTGCAACTTCAACGCCTTGGATTGCTGGCGCGCTCGATGGCCGCGCCGGAGCCGATCGATCACGAGTGGCGCAAACTTGCCCGCGATCCGCTGCAGAAGACTTCGACTGTGCTGGCCTTCGCCGGCATGGCCGTCGGGGCCACGGGACTCGCCGGCCTGTGCGCCTGGCAAGTCTGGAAGAGCGACATGCAAGCGCTGCCCAA
>JAYUUV010000059.1:0-17057 GCA_043754695.1 Planctomycetota bacterium | reverse complement strand
GTACTTCCGCCGTCCCGCGCGCTTGCGTTCCTCGAGCGCCTGGCGCAGGACGTACTCGATATGCCCGTTCAAGCTGCGCAGTTCTTGGGCGGACCAGCTGCGCAGGGCTTCGAAAACCTCGGGCGAGAGGCGCAGCAGGAAGGCTTTCCTGCCGGCACTCTCGCTGCCCGAATTGGCTTCAGGATCGGGCGGGTTGTCGGGCTCCTTCGACATCGCGGAGCTCAGGTGTAGAGACTGCCGGTGTTGAGCACGGGCTGCGGATTCTCGTGCGCGCAAAGCACGACCAGCAAGTTGCCGACGAGCTGCGCTTTGCGTTCGTCGTCGAGCACGACGACGTTCTTCTTCGACAGCTCGCTCAACGCCATCTCGACCATGCCGACGGCACCTTCGACGATCATTTGGCGCGCGGCGATCACCGCGCTGGCTTGCTGGCGTTGCAACATGGCCGAGGCAATTTCCGCGGCATAGGCCAGGTGCGAGAGGCGCGCTTCGAGCACTTCGACGCCGGCGCGTTCGAGGCGCTGCTCCAGCGCGATGGCCAACTCACGCGCGACTTCAGCACTGCTGCCGCGCAGAGTCGTCTTGACCGTCGCGTGCTGCCCGTCGTCGTAGGGATGTCCGCTGGCGAGCTGTCGCAGCGCGGCCTCGCTCTGCACGGCGACGTATTCTTCGAAGTTCTCGACGTCGAACTTGGCGCGGCCGGTGTCGCGCACCTGCCAGACCACGACCGCGGCAATCTCGATCGGGTTGCCGAGCAGGTCGTTGACCTTGATCTTTTGCCCGTTGAGGTTGTGGGCTTTGAGCGAGACCTTGCTGCGGATCGTGAAGGGGTTCGTCCAGTGCAGACCGTCGCGGCGCTCCGTTCCGCGATAGCGACCGAACAGGACCAGCACGCTGGCCTGGTTCGGATTGACGATGAAGAAGCCGAACATCAACACCATGGCCAGCACCGCGCAGACCGCGGAGAGGGGGCCGAAGAAGGACAGCGGTTCGACGGTCTTCGTGGCGACCAGCACGATCGGGACGATGCCTAGCGCCAGGATGGCGGGCAGCATCGGCCAACCGGACATGGCCTGGAAGGGGACCTCAGGGCGGGAAGTCTGAGTCTGGGTATCCATATATAAGGGGACCTTGGCTTGGCCGCCGCTCGCCGGCCGGGACTGGAGCGGTATCGGAATGATATCATACTGATACTGAGGATGGCAGGCTCCATTTCAGAGAATTTCGGGATCGCGCACGCGCAACCGCGCCCCACATCCATGGATACCGCACACCTGCTGCAAAGCCTCTTCGTGGCCGTCGGCCTGGCCGCCGCCACCGGTTTTCGAATCTTCATCCCGGCCCTGATCGCCGCCATCGCCGCGCGCGCAGGGCTGCTGCCTTTGAGCGAGGGGTTCCAGTGGCTGGCTTCGACGCCGGCGCTGGTCGTGCTTTTGCTCGCGACCTTGATCGAGTTGTGCGCCAACGCGATTCCGTGGCTCGATCACGCGCTCGATGTTCTGGCGACACCGGCGGCGATCGTCGCCGGTTTCCTGCTGAGCGCGGCGGTGCTTGGCGACCTCGATCCGATGCTGCGCTGGAGTCTTGCCGCGGTCGTTGGCGGTGGGGGAGCCGCGCTAGTTCAGATCCCGACCGCGATCGCGCGCGGCGTATCGACCTGGACGACTGGCGGAGTTGCGAATCCAGTCGTCTCGACGGCGGAGGCGGTGGGATCGACCGGGTTGTCGATCGCCAGCGTGCTCGTTCCGTTTTTCGCCGTGCTGCTCCTGGCGCTGCTCGTCGCCTTCGTGCTGATCCGCAGGCGCGACCGCAGCCGCAGCCGCGCCGCCTCCGCGCTTCAAATCGCGCGCTGAGACACATTTACCGCCCCAGGTTCGAGTTCCGCATCTCGATCGCGCACGCCGCCTGGCCCAACGTCCGTGATTGATGTGCAGGAGTCGAACCTAGTACCGGATACTGCATGCCGAAGCTCATTCGACCGTGAACGAGTACTTGGCGGCCTGCGGAACTGGGGTAGCATCGAAGGGGCGACCAACTCTTCGGATCAACCTCTGAAATGAAGACGGTGACTTCATGGCCAATCGATTCAGCATTAGTTCTACGCACGGAACCCTTGCGGCGTATTCGCTGATCGCCGGCGCGCTCGCTGCGCCGAGCTTCGCACAAGGCACGCTATTCCCGGGCCAGAGCAGCTATGCGACCGGCAATGGCCCTTTCGGATGTGCCCTGGCCGACATCGCTGGTGGCCCTGCGCTCGACATGGTCGTGGCCAACTTCGCCGGGACGAAGGTTTCGCTCTACGAAGGCGTTGGCGACGGCAGCTTTGTCGCCTTGGGATTGGTGACCGTGGGCAACAATCCACGTTCCGTCGTCGTCGGGGATTTCAACGCCGATGGGAAGCCGGATCTCGCGACCGCCAATGCGAGTGACGACACCATCGCCGTCCTGCTCGGCCAGGGAATTTTCGCATTCGCCGCGCCGACGACGATCCCCGTGAGCGATTTTCCCGTCTGGGTGCAAGCCGGGGATCTCAACGGCGACAACAAGTTGGATCTTGTGTGCGGCACTCAAGCAGGTGCTGACATCTCCGTGTCGCTGGGCGATGGCCTGGGCGGCTTCGGCGGTGCCGTTTCCTACCCAGTCACGTGGGAAGTGGAACAGATCCGTCTTGGCGATCTCAATGGCGACGGTTTCCTCGACGTCGTGGCGACGTCTTGGCTGGACCATCGCCTGATATCGATGCTGGGCAACGGACAGGGTGCATTCGGAGCGCCGATCTTCAATTATTTCGGCGGAGCGCCGAAGGGACTCGCGCTCAGCGACATCGATGCGGACGGCCGACTCGATGCGATCGTGGCGGACACGCAGAATCACGCCGTGTTGGTGCTCAAGGGCAACGGCAACGGGACTTTCCAGTTTCCGAAGTTCCACCCGCTCAGCACCGGACCGCAGGACTTGGCCGTCGCGGATTTCACCGGTGACGGGCGGCCGGACATCGTCAGCGCGGACAGCGCGGTGTTGTCGAAGCTGAGCGTGCTCGTGAACGTCGGCGGCGGAGATTTCGACCTCGCCTACAGTTCACCTCTCGCGCAATCACCTACCTCCTTGGCTGTCGGCAAGCTGAACGCGGACAACCAGTCCGATGTCGTCGTCACCTACTACGGTTACGACACGGTGCGCAGCCACCTGACGACTCTCTCTTTCGGCGGCTGGGAGCGCTACTGTTTGGCCAAGCTGAATTCGGCGGGTTGCAGCCCGCTGATCACCGGCGAAGGCACGCCGAGCGCGAGCAATGTGCGGCCCTTTCGCGTGCGGACGCTTCTGGTGCTTTCACCCTCGACCGGGCTCTACCTCTACGGAGTCAGCGGATCGCGCGCCGCGATTCCCTTCCAGGGAGGCACGCTCTGCCTCGGCCCCGCGGGCATTCGTCGCACGCCGGGGCTGCCGGCAGGCGGGCAGCTCGGCTATGACTGCAGCGGCGTTTTCGACCTGGATTTCAACGCTTTCGCGGCCGGCCTGCTTGGCGGAACGCCGAGTCCCGGGCTGCTGATCCCCGGTGTGCATTACCTGGTCCAGAGCTGGTCGCGGGACGTGTTCTCGACACCCTTCCCAGTCGGATTGTCCGACGCGCTCGAGGTCGAAGTCGGTCCTTGAACTCTGCTGCGTCGGCGTCGATAGCCGACCGGACCGAGCCTGAAGATGCGGGGATACGGAACCGGGTTCGAATTGCGCATCTCGATCGCGCACGCCGACTCGCTCAGCGTTCGTGAACGATGTGCGTAAGTCGAACCAAGTACCGCATCCGTATCTAGTTCTGTTTCGGCGCCCGGGGCACGCGAAGCGTTGGCGCGCCCGGGCCGCTCGCCGTCCATTCCAGCGTTGCGGGCGTTTCGTTGTCCATCCAACCGAACGGGGTCTCTCCGCAGTCCAAGATCCGATAGCGGCCCTGGGGCAGCCGAAGTCTCACCACGCCGGCGGTATCGGATTTGACTTGCAGCATCGGCTCGCCGCTGCTCCGCACGACGAAAGAGCGCTTGGAAAACGCCTTGCCGTCGTCATCGGCCAGCAGCGTGACGTCGGCCTCGACGAGCACGATGTTGGCGACGAACTCGACCTGCTCGCCGGGGTTGATGTGCAGCGAGGTTTCGGTGCTCCAGAACCATGAGGAGTCGTCGGTGCGGACAGTGAGCTTCCAATTGCCCGGCGGCAAGGGGCCGAGCCGCGCGACGCCGGCCGCGTTGCTGAGTGCGGCACTTCGATCCTCTTGTCCCTTCGGCGTGGAGTCATTGTCGGAACGCGCGAGCACGACCAGGCCCGCGCCGGGCAGACCGTTGACGAAGATCGAAACGTTCAGACTGCCAGGAAGAATTGTGCTTATGTCGAAGTCGTGCCGCGTTTCCTTGCCGGCTGCGATCATGACCTTGCCCAGGGAGCGGAGCGGGCCGTCCAAGCCCATGCTCGAGTTGGAGCTGGTCGGGATCATCACCTCAGGGAACACGAGCTTGACCTCCACTTCGCCGGCGAGCAGCGGTCCGATGCGGAAACTCCCGCCGGCATCCACGCCGCAAGGTTGGTTCGCCGATTCTCCGAAGGAGTCCAGAATCGACTCCATCGGATCTTCGTCGACGATTGTAGGGAGCGCGCTCAGCGACAAGCCTTCGAAGCGCGCACCCGCGGGGCCCACGAGACGTCCCACGAGATAACCGCAAGCGGGCAGCACCAATTCGACGTTGCGCTCGCCGCCGTCGAGCTCGAGTGGAGCGAGCCGAGTCGAGACCCGCGCTCCATTTCTCGCGCTGAGCTCGTAATTGGCATTGGGCAGCGCATCGAACACGAAGCGTCCCTGCTCATCCGTATCTGTCTGGCGCGCATTTCTTCGCGCGTCTGAGAGCGCTTGATCGTTACGTGCCTGTCCCGTCGCGCTCTTGGATTCATCAATGAAGGCCGAGAGCGCCACATGCACTCCGGCCACCGGCGCTCGCGTCGTCCCGTCGAGCACCACGCCCAGCAAACGCGTGCCGTGGTTGAGCTGCGCTGTCACTGCGCGCACTTCGTTGGGGGCCAGCGCCGGAACTACGACGGCACAATTCGAGTAACCCGGCGCCAAGACGCACAGGGTGATGTCGTCAGGGATCAATGCGTCATAAATGCCGCCCGTAGGCAGCGGCACGTCGGGGCCGCGCACTTCGAACTCGTGCGGCGACCAATTGGAAGTGTGGTAGTCGACACGCAGGCGATAGTCGACGACGGCATTGCCCGCCTCGTCCAACACACTCAGCGCGACGGCTGCGTTGCCGCGCAGTTTCGCATTCACATTGGATCCGGGCCGGACGTCGCTCTGGCTCCACGGAACATAGCGCGGATCGCGCACTTCGATTGTGTACACACCGGGATCGAGATCCTCGAAGCTCCAGCGCTGTGAAGAGCCTGGGACTCGCTTCGCTCGGCGCTCGTCCCCTGCGCCGAGCAACACGACCGAGCCCTCGGCGGGGTTGTTGAAAATATGCAGGTTCTTGCAGAATGTGGTGACGATGATGCGACGCGAATTGTCGGGCCCGTCGTAAACGATGTTGGCTTCGACCGTTTCCCCACTGCGAACGACGACGCTTTGGCCACCGACGCCCATGGCCATGGACGATGTCGCGCTGAGCTTCGCAGGGCCGGGAGGAAGACCTTCGAGCAGGAATTCGCCGCTGTGCGAATCGACGATCACGCTGACGCGAGTTGCATCGCCGGCGTCCCCCGCGGGCTTGGAGGCCGAGTTGGCCGTAGCCCTCCAATCACCAGGGACCGGCTTGCCCGCGGAGTCCACCACAAGACCGTGGATCGAACCCGCGACCGCGAGCACGACCTCGCCGAGGTCGGTCACTTCGCGCGGCGGCAGTTCGGACCAACGCCAATTGACGGAGGCGCAGCCCGCGTACTCGGCCGTCAAGTAGAACTGGAAGGCGAGTGGAGGATCGAAGTGCAGTGAGAATTTGCCGTCCTGATCGCTCTCGCAATTGAACGGGCCCCAGTCCTTGGGCGCCCCGTGTTTCATCACGCGTTCGTCGTTGCCGGGATAGCCGCTCAGCCGGAGCTTGACGCCCGATGCCGGACTGCCGTTGGCGAACACGAAGCGCCCGCGCAGTTCCGCTTGAAGTTCCGTTGTCGGCCGCGCCTGCGTTTCGAGGGGATCTTGCGCGCTGCTCTGGCTGACTTGCGCCCGTTCTTCGGCCACCGGCAGCTGAGTCGGAGCCTCGAGCGTCGCGCTCGACGGAACGGATGGAGCGCGTGCACGATCTAGAACCGCGTGGACTTGCGCGCCGGGACTCTCTGTCCGCTGCATGAGGATCAGCGCGACCAGAATCGCGAGCGCCAGCAAACTCAGTGCAGGTAGCGTACGCCTCATAGCCATGAGGTTATCGCATGCAGACTCGCTGAGTCAGACCCCATTCCAGGCAATTTCTTGATACGGGGATACGGGGGGATACGGTACCGGAATCAAATTCGACACCTTGGCCGCGCAGGCCAACGCTGCCAGCGTTCGTGATCGAAGTGTCGAACTCGAACCTGATACCGTGTCCCTGGTCCTTACCCATCCGGATTCGCATGCGATCGCCGTCGCCCTCCTGGTCCTTCCTGCTCGCGTTTTGCTTCCTGATGCTTGGCTGCGCGACAGCGAAGCGCACGATCGACCTCGGTCAGCCGGACACGGCTCGCTACGAGCGTGCTGTCGCCGCGAACGCCCGACTGAAATCTCACGCCAGCATGTGGGCTGCCGCTCGTGCGGAAGAACTTGCGGGCAACAAGACGATGGCGTGCGAGTACTACCTCGTCATCACGCAGAGCTACGCTGATCCTGATGCGGCGCTGCGTTGGCGCACGCTCTACCAAGAGCTGCCGCTGAATCAGATTTCCGAAGGCCTGATCTCGCGGGTCGCCTCGCGTCGCCTGACGGACCTCGGGGACGACGCGCTCACGAAAGAACCGCTTTCCGATCCGGACCTCTGCGACTTTTGGCTGCCGTGGGCGTTGCTGGTGAATTCAGAGAAGTCGATGCAAAATCGCTTGGACATGCTGCTGACGCAGCACCCCGAGGCGATTACCGCCAGCGCCATCGCCCATCTGCTCGCCGGCGATGCTGCCATGCGCAACGCCGCGCCAGAGGATGCCATTGTGCACTACTTGGCCGCGCAGGAAATGAGCCCAGGCGTCGCCGATCTGCGGCTCTTCTACTGCGCGATGGCGACCCAGCGCTGGGCGCTTGCCGCTGGGCTCGCCAACCGCGGTGGTTTCGCGGTGGCAGCGCTCGACGAGAAGCAGCGCAATGCGCTCGCCGCAGAGATGAAGCGCGCCGTCGCGATGGCAACCGCCGCCGCGCCGGCCGTAGCACCCAACGTGCGGGAGATCGCCTCGTCTGTGCCGGGGGTCACGGTGGCCGGTGCGAGCGACGGCGATTGGACCTGCACCGGCACCGGCTGGCGGCTCGCTGTGAAGGCGTCAGGCACCTTCGAGGTCTACATCCCCGGGGAGCACGCGATCTTTGGCCGCTTGTCGGACCTCGCGTGGAATGCCGAGAACGGCCAGCATGAGTTGCGTGCCAAGCCCCGTGCGGGCAGTAGCGAAGAGTCTTCGGCATCGGATGGCGAGGGCCTGGACACGCGCCTCGTCGTGTTTCCGAATGGAGACCTATTCTTCGGACTCTTCGAGCACACGGGCGTCGGCATCTACCTCTCGAAAACGACCGGCGAGTATGTAGGAAATTGCCGGTTCGGCTTGCCGCCGTCCCGCGCGTTTGCCTACACGAAGGTTCTCACTGCTGCAGGATTCGCAATTGGCGAACAGGCCGAGTGGACGCTGAATCTCGAACTCACCGATGGCTGGTTCTTCCGCGGCACCGGCTGTCTGGACTTGGAAAAGAAGCATGTGCAGCCGACGCGCTACGGCTTTTTGACGCATCCGTTGCGGGGCACGTTCGCGGGCAGCTTCCAGGGCGGCTGGCCGAGCAACGGCGCCTTTGCCGACTTGATCGGCAGTCCCGAGCGTGGCGAGCGCGTGGTGCGGATCATCAACAGCGCCACCAGGTACATCATTACGTCGGAGTACATCGACAAGACCCGCGCGAACCTGCCGTGGGCCGATCGCTGGTGGGACGGGGACAAAGCCATTCTCTGGCAGCCGGGCGGGCGTTTGTCGGTGTGGGATCACGACGCCGGCGTCATGCTGCGCGTCTTCGGGAACGTAGCGTGCGCCACCGAGAGCAACCCGGAACGCAAGCAACGCGAACTCGATGGCTTCGAGGCGCAGGCTGCCCAAGAGGCGCGGGACGTGGAGATCGCGCGAGTCAAGGCCGCGTGGGACGTCGAATATGCCCGCGTCAGAGCCGAGCGACAGCGTCAGGAAGACGCGAACACTCCGACCTACACGTGGACCGAGGCAGACGTTTTCGCGCGCAGGGTGCAAGGTGCTGGCAACTCCTCCAGTCTCGGCGAGTGCAGCGCCTGCGGTGGCAGGGGCGAGCTGCAGATAGCCATGAAGACCGTCGATGTTTGGAGTCCGGTCTTCGGCTGGCAAAAGCAAATGGTCCAATCCGAGACATGCACGCTGTGCAACGGGACGGGCAGGCACTGAGCGGCGGTGTCCACTGAACCGGGAGAGGTCCAAATGCTGAAATGGCGCCTTGGTATATTCCGCGCCATGAAGCACGGCGCGTTTCTCGGGTTTCTGTTCATTCTTGCGGCCTGCGGGACCCCGGCAAAGCCGGTCTCGCGCTCGACGGGAGCAGGTCCCAGAATCCAGCAGCAGATCGAGTCCGGAATTTTGCCTGCCGTCGAGGTCGCGGGGGAGGACGTTCAGCACTTCACGCTCGCCGAACGCATGGCCAAGCACAAGGTGCCGGGCGTGAGCATCGCGGTATTCGACAACTATCGGTTGGTCTGGGCAGGGGCGTACGGTGTTGTCGACATCGAGACCACGGAGCCGGTCACCGAGACCACGCTGTTCCAGGCGGGCTCGATCAGCAAGTCCGTCAACGCGCTTGCAGTGCTGCTGACCGCGGCCGACGGCGCCTTCGAGCTCGATGCACCGATCAACAACTATCTCAAGAGCTGGAAGCTCCCGGACAACGAGCTCACGACCGCGTCACCGGTAACCCTGCGCCGGCTCTTGAGCCACACCGCGGGCACCACCGTCCACGGCTTTCCTGGCTATCCGACGGGCGCGACGCTGCCGACGCTGGTCCAAGTGCTCGACGGAGTGCCACCGTCGAACACGCCGGCGGTGCGCGTCGATCTGACACCGGGCGCCAAGTTCCGCTACTCGGGCGGCGGCACGACGATCACTCAACTGCTGCTTGTCGAGACGCTGGCCATGCCATATCCGGCGATCCAGGCGCAGCGTGTCCTCGGACCGTTGGGCATGAACCACAGCACGTACGAGCAGCCGCTGCCGGCGGATCGCGTCTCGCACGCCGCTTCTGGACACCACCCAGACGAAACCGTGGTCGCCACCAAGCGCCATGTGTATCCCGAGATGGCGGCGGCGGGTCTGTGGACTACACCCACCGACCTCGCGCGGTTCTTCACCGAAATCGCGCTTGCACGTGCGAACCGATCGACGCACGTCACCCATGCGATCGCGATGCAGATGACCAGCGAGGTCGCGCCGAAGGCGCAAGTTGGCCTGGGAGTGTTCCTGTCCACTCGCAACGGAGAGGCGATGTTCGGACACAACGGTGCCGACGAAGGGTTCCAGGCCTACGCGAGCGCGAGCCTCGATCGAGGCTTCGGCCTCGTGGTGATGGCGAACTCGGACAACGGTTTCCAGATCTTCCCCGAGATCGAGCGCACAGTGTTTGCTGCCATGAACTGGCCGGGCGCCAATTCGCCGATCACACGCGTCGCACTCAGCGCGGCGCAGCGCGATCGATGGATCGCGACGTTTACGGATGCGGAGGGCCTGCCGCTGTCTATCTCGGCGAGCGGCGACGGTCTGATTGCGCTGCGCCCGTTCGGCGCTCCAGATCCGCTGGTGGCGGTGTCTGCCGACCGTGTGATCATGTCGAGCGGAGTTCGGCTCACGCTGACGGCCGACGGAATTCAACTGGCGAACGGCGACGAGCCCTTCGGATCGTCGAAGCGGATCGCCGCGTCGGTTCGGCTGCCGCTGCTCGAGCTCGACGCCGGGAGATACGACGACGCAGTCACGGCGTGGAAGGAGCTGTTGCGCGCCGACCCGAATTCGCAGCTGGCGAGCGAGGCCGTTCACAACCTGTACGGATACGAGTTGCTCAAAGAGGGTAAGGTCGCACCGGCGATCGAGATCTTCCGCGCGATCGTCGCCGTGTTTCCCGAATCGTCAAACGCTTACGACAGCCTCGGCGAAGCCTGCGTCGCCGCGGGCGACCAGTCCGCCGCGATCGCTGCCTACGAGGCCGCGATCGCGAAGCTCGACTTGGATCCTCGGATTCCTGCTGAGGAGAAGCCCTCTCGCCGCAGCCACGCCGAGGAAGTACTCGTGAAGCTCCGTGCTCCGTGACGGCGCTCTCGATTCCAGTGCGCCGAGGGTCGGGCTGGAACGGACGCCTTGGTTCAGGGGTGGGCCGTTCGCGCGAATGCACCCAGAGCACTGCCCCGCATGATTGTGCAGAACTCGCGCTAGACGCGCTCGCCGCCTGTGGAATCGCGCGAGGGGACACGTCGGGCTGTGCTGAAAACCGTCGCAAGGCGAGCTGGAAAGACCGCCCAAGCGAGTCCAGCACATTTATGCGGGGCAGTACCCGCTAGAGTGTGACGTGCCTTGGGAGAGATCAGCGATCGGCCGTCGTCCAGCCCGCACATTGACGCGGAGAAGCGTTGTTCCAGTCAGGGCGTGCGAGTTTCCATGCCGCTTCATGGCCTGCCCGGTCTTGCACTTGTGTTGTCGCTTGCGACGGCCGTCGTCCTTGCGGGGCCAGAGGACGGCAGCGCGCTGGGCCAAGACGACGCGGCGGCGCGCGCTGCCCAGCGCGCCTTCGATGAGCACGTCGCGCCGACGCTCGCGAACGAATGCCGCAGCTGTCACGGGCCGACGAAGCAGCGCAGCAAGCTGCGCGTCGACACGCGCGCGGCGTTGCTCGCCGGCGGCAAGCGCGGCGCGGCTTTCGTCGCAGGAGATCCCGATGCGAGCGTGCTGATCCACGCACTGCGACGCACGGACGCCGACCTTGAAATGCCGCCGTCGCACGAGCTCGCCGCCGATGTGATCGCGGCGTTCGAAGTCTGGATCCGCGGCGGCGCGCCTTGGCCCGAGGGCCGCGCGCTGCCCGCCGGAGCCGCGAACGGCGCCGTCGATATTCCCGAGACCTGGGCCTTCGAACCGCCGCAACCGCACACACCTCCCGCGTTGCCTGACGCGCCGGCGTTCGCGCATTTCAATCGAGATCCGCTCGATCTCTTCATCGCGGCGCAACTTGCGGCGGCTGGACTCGAGCCCTCGCTCGAGGCCGATGCGCGCACGCTGATCCGTCGCGCGACGCTCGACCTCACCGGCCTGCCGCCGACGCCCGAAGAGGTCGCAGGCTTTGTCGCACAGTCGCGCGAGGCGGGTGATCGCGCCTATGTCCAGCTGATCGACCGCCTGCTCGCGTCGCCGCAATTCGGCGAGCGTTGCGCCGCTGACTGGCTCGACCTCGTGCGCTTCGCCGAGACGAACGGCTTCGAGATGAATCAGCCGCGCAAGGATGCCTGGCCCTATCGCGACTGGGTCGTCGACGCGTTCAATCGCGACCTTCCATTCGCCGACTTCGTGCGCGCGCAGCTCGCGGGCGATCAGCTTGGCGAAGACGCAGCGACGAGCTTTCTTGTCGCCGGTGCGTGGGATGAGGTCAAGAGTCCCGATCCGGAGCTGACCGCGGTACAACGCGACGACGAACTGCACGGAATCGTTTCGACGACCAGCGCCGCGCTGCTCGGTCTGACCGTCGGTTGCGCCAAGTGCCACGATCACAAGTTCGATCCGATCGACCAGCACGACTACTACGCGCTGCGCGCCTGTTTCTCCGGCGTGCAGATCGCGAGCCGGCCGTGGCGAACAGCCAAAGTAGTGGAACCGCCTACAGGTCGCGATCCGGTCGATGCCGTGCGCAACGTCGATCACTTCGCGCCGCTCGTCGCGAAGCGCGTGCGCTTCGTCGTCACCGCTACGAGCGGTGCCGAGCCGTGCATCGACGAGTTGGAACTCTTCGCTGCCGACGAATCCGCAGCCGCTGAGGGCTCGACGGGGCGCAACGTCGCACTTGCGTCGCTTGGCGCGATCGCGCGCGTGTCGAGCGTCTTCGCCGACAACCCGCGCCACACGCTCGAACACGTGAACGACGGCCGCTTCGGCAACGACTACAGCTGGATCCCGTCGGAGCCGCTGGGCTGGATCGAGATCGAGCTGCCACAACCGACGGCGATCGACACGGTGGTGTGGGGTCGCGACCGCAACGGCGAATTCCACGATCGCCTCGCGACCGGCTATCGCATTGAAGTTCAAGCAGAGGGTGGCGAATGGCGCATCGCCTCGAGCTCCGCCGATCGCCGTCCGCCGGCCGACTCCGGGCCGAGCATTTTTGCCGGCCGTTTCGATGTCATGCCGGCGCTGACGCGGCGACTCGAGCGCGGCAATCCGATGGAGCCGCGCGAAGAGGTCGCGCCGGGCGGAGTTGCGCGCGTGCACGTGCCGTTCGCGCTCGCCGACGCGAGCGACGAACCCGCGCGGCGTCGCGCGCTGGCCGAGTGGATCGTCGCGCCGGAAAATCCGCTCAGTGCGCGCGTGATCGTCAATCGCATTTGGCAGCAACACTTCGGCCGCGGACTGGTCGAGACGCCCAGCGACTTCGGCGCGATGGGGGCGCGGCCCAGCCATCCCGAATTGCTCGACACGCTCGCCTGCGACTTCGTGCGCGGCGGTGGGAGCATGAAGGCGTTGCACCGTCGACTCTTGCTATCGGCGACTTGGCGCCAGTCGAGCCGCCCGCAGGCCAAGGCGCTCACAATCGACGCGGGCAACCGATTGCTTTGGCGTTTCGCGCCGCGTCGCCTGCCCGCCGAGGCGATCCGCGATTCGATGCTCGCGGTCGCGGGTGCGCTCGACCTCACGCTGGGCGGTCCCAGCGTTTCGCCCTTCGTGCCCAACGACAACTACGTGCGGCTCTACGAGCCCAAGCGCGAGTTCGCCGCGGCCGACTTTCGACGCTCGATCAATCTCCTGCGCGTGCGCATGCACCCCGATCCGACGTTTGCGTCCTTCGACTTGCCCGACGGCGGTCAGCCCTGCCCGCGCCGCGGCAGCGCGATCACGCCTTTGCAGGCGCTCGCCTTGACCCACTCGCCTTTCGTGCTCGAAGCTGCGAGCCGTTTCGCCGCAAGGCTCGAAGCCGAACGGCCAAGCGACCCCGAAGCGCAGATGCGTCGCGCCTTCGAACTTGTCTTCAGCCGCGCGCCGGACGCGGGCGAACTGAGCGCCGCGCGAGACGTCGCGCGCGACCACGGCCTCACGACTTGCTGCCGCGCGCTGCTCGATGCGAGCGAATTCCTATGGATCGAATGAGACGACTCCACCAACGCCGCGCCTTCCTTGCCGGAAGCGGCAGCGGTCTGGCCCAGATCGCGCTGGCCGCGTTGCTCGCGGACAAGGCGCGCGGCGCGCCGACCTGGTCGCGCGCGCGCGAGGACGATGTCCTTCCGATTCGGCCGGTGATCGATCCCTCGGCGCCGTTGCGTGCGCGGCCGCCGCCGTTCGCGGCGCGTGCGAAACGTGTGCTCGTGATCTACTGCTCGGGCGCGCTCAGCCACCTCGACACCTTCGACTGGAAACCCGAACTCCAAAAACGCGACGGCACGCCGTTGCCGGGAGGCGAAGGGTTGGTCACGTTTCAGGGCGAGCAGGGCAACCTCACGCGCAGTCCGTGGAACTTCGCGCAGCGCGGAGAATGCGGCAAATGGGCGTCCGATCTGTTGCCCGAACTCGCGCGGCGTGTCGACCGGATGTGCTTTCTTCACGGCATGGTCGCGAAGAGCAACACCCACGGGCCCGGCGAGAACCAGATGAGCACCGGCTTCACGCTCGAGGGTTTTCCCGGCATGGGAGCGTGGGTGAGTTACGCGCTCGGCAGCGAGTGCGAGGATCTGCCGGCCTTCGTCGCGATCCCGGATCCGCGCGGTCTGCCGCAATCGATGGGCAATCACTGGGGTTCCGGCTTTCTGCCGGCCGTCTTCCAGGGCACGGCCTTCGGCGCGAACCGGCCGATCGAGCACCTCGCGCTGCCCACCGGGCTCGACGAAGCGAGCGATCGCGCCGGCCGCGAACTCACGCGCAAGCTTGATCAACAACGTCTCGAGCGTTTCCCCGGCGACAGCGATCTGGCCGCGAGGATCGCGAGCTTCGAACTCGCGGCGCGCATGCAACTCAAGGCCGCGGCGGTCGGAGATCTTTCCAGCGAGAGCGCCGCGACGCGCGCCGCCTACGGCTGCGATGACGCGAATCCGCTCAAGGCCGGCTTCGCGCGCAACTGCGTGCTGGCGCGCAGACTGCTCGAATCAGGCGTGCGCTTCGTGCAGTTGTTCAACGGTTCGTACGCGATGGGCGAGGGCGTCGGCAACTGGGACGGCCACAAGTACCTCGCGCAGCAGTATGCGATCCACGCGCCGATCCTCGACCAGCCCGCCGCCGCTTTGCTCGACGATCTCGCGCAGCGCGGTTTGCTCGACGACACGCTCGTACTGTTCACGACCGAGTTCGGCCGCATGCCGACGTTTCAAAAGGGTGCGAGCGGCCGCGATCACAATCCCAAGGGTTTCACCGTCTGGCTCGCCGGCGCCGGTGTGAAGGCACCCTTCAGTTTTGGCGCGACCGACGAGTTCGGCTGGAAGGCCGTCGACGGTGCGACGACCATCTACGATCTGCACGCCACGCTGCTGCACCTGCTCGGCCTCGATCACAAACGGCTCTCCTGGTACCACAACGGGATCGAGCGGCGCCTGACTGACGTGCACGGCGAAGTGATCCGCGCGATTCTCGCGTGAGGAGAGCCGGCGGCCGCGCGACTGCTCTGCGATACGGCGCCAGGTTCGACTGCGGCACCGCGACCGCGCACGCCGACGCGTGCCGAGGTCGTGGCGTCGAAGTTGAGCCCGATAACGGATCCTAGGTTCGGCGCAGAGATTTCATGTAACGCGCGCCACCGGCCTTCGATGGCAACGGCGTGCTGCTTGGAACGGTGTTCGCCCCCGCGGTCGGCGACGGGAGCAACACTGGAACGACGGCGGAGGTTCGTTTCTTCGGTGTCGATTTCATCGGCGGTATCCGTCAGATCCAGGTGAGCAACTCCAGTGGCGGCCTCGAAATCGACCACCTGCAGTTCGAGCGGCCGTGCGTCTTCGCGCCTGTGCAGACCTACTGCACAGCGAAGCTCAACTCGCTCGGCTGCACGCCGAGGATCGGTTTCGTTGGTTTTCCGAGCGCCAGCGCGGGCTTTGGTTTCGTCGTCAAGGCGATCAACGTGATCAACAACGAGCCGGGCTTGATGCTCTACGGCAACGCCGGCCGCGCCGCGGCACCTTTCGTCGGCGGGTTGCGCGCGTGAACGCCCCGGTCCGGCGCACGACGCCGCTCAACTCTGGCGGCAATCCTCCGCCGAACAACGGCTCCGGCGTGTACTCGATCGACATGAACGCGTTCGCGGCGGGAGCGCTCGACGGATCGCCGCAGGCCTACCTGAGCGTGCCTGGCACGTTGGTCGACTGCCAATTCTGGGGCCGCGACCACGGTTTCAGCGCGCCGAACAACGCGACGCTGTCAGATGCCTTGGAGTACGCAATCTGTCTCTGACCCCGACACGGTAGTCCGCGACAATTTTTTCAGATTGCCGATGCCGGCAGAGCGGCATTGGCAATCCTGGTGACCCACTGAAGCGGATCGGCGATCGCGGCAACGGGATCAGGAGCTGCGAAAAGAGGATCGCGTTTCGATGAGTGAAGCCGTCGACGCCGATGAGCTTGGCTCCAAGGCCCCCGAATCCGAAGCTTGTCTCGCATCAGAACGTGGCCTTGTTGACGTTGGTGACGCGGCCCGATGTGGGCTCGCGGGCCTGGAACAGAAGCGGCCGGTCTGCGTGACTCGATGGAATGCGCAGAATCAGTTCGGCCGTCCCCTGTGCGTCCGCGTGGACCCGGCCGAGCCTCAGTACGTGTGAAATGTCGAGCGTCTGCCGCGGGCAATTTCCCACTGCGGTCTCGCCACCCGACAGTCCCAGATAAAATACGACGCGGCTTCCAGGTGTGCCCCCCTTCACGGTCAGCGTGCTCAACTGGCCGGCGCTCGACGGCGTCGGCCCCTCCAGGATCATCGTGATCGGCGTGAGCAGGAAGGACTGAGTCGTGTTGTCAAGCGTGCCCAGACCGACGATCTGTCCGCTGTCATTGATGTCCGCGGCGGATAAGACGACCCACGCTGTCGCGGTGGGCAGGCGCGTATTCAGATCCACGATCCGTGCCTGCGCAGCGAGCCGCACCCACGCCGCGCTGAGGCCGAATTGCCAGGACTCGCCCACGATGTCGCCTGCGGAGTTGATTCCGTTCGCAAAGGTGCGCCAGTCATTGAGCGTACCGAGGTCCTCAACTCCGGACGCGCCGCTCTGCCAGCGCACGGCGTGCTCGACGAATGAACGGGGTGCTACCGAATGGCCCACGATCACACCCGCGGAGCTGACCGCGCGCGCTTCCGATCCAAGGTTCGACGCTAGTTCTTCGAGGCCTGTGACGGCCCAAGAGCCGCCGGAAAATTTCCAGTCGACCGCTTTGGCTCGAGCGGCGTTGTCGGAGTGCCCCACGATCAAGCCCGCATTGTTCAAGTCGGTGGCGGCGCCACCGAAGTCTCCCGGCAGCATGGGCAACATTTGCAGCGCATATTCACCGCTCTGCGACAACGGCGACATCCATGCGGTGGGCTTGAAATCGATCCCGTTGTCGGACATGCCGCAAACGACGCCGGCGGAGTTCATCGCGGTCGCCAGGGACTGGATGTCTCCCGGTCCGACGCCCAGATCCGTCACG
>JAYUUV010000058.1:0-32069 GCA_043754695.1 Planctomycetota bacterium | reverse complement strand
TGACTCCGCAGGCGCTCGAAGCGGCGCAGTCGGCGAACATCGTGATCCGCACGAAGATCGGCGCCTACGCCGAGCCCAAGCCCGATCGCGGCCCCGATGCGGAGCGCGCGCTGCGTTCGCTGCCGCACCTGCCCGAACCGGCGGCTGAGACCGCAGAGGGCGGCGGTGGCGGAGCCGTGATCACCGCCGTCGGCAAGAATCGCGCGGGCGTGCTCGCGGAATTGACCGGTGCATTGGGCAAAGCCGGCGTCAGCGTGCACGACATCTCGCAGCGCGTCATCGACGGCTACTTCCACCTGATCTTGGTGATCGAGCTCGATCCCGGCGTCAGTTTCGGGCCGCTGAAGCAGCAACTGGAGTGCATGGGCGGGCCCGACGATTACGCGGTGCGCGTCATGCACCAGCGCGTGTTCCGTTTCATGCACCGCGTCTAAGCGCGCACACAAAGAAAGCGCCCCGTGCCCTTCACCGATCAAGAAATCCTCGAGACCGTGCGCATGTTCGAGCTCGAAACGCTCGACATCCGCACCACCACGCTCGGCATCAACCTGCTCGATTGCGCCGATCCCGACCTCGAGGCGACTGCAGAAAAGATCTACGCCAAGATCGTGCACCACGGCCGGCATCTGGTGGCGACGGCCAATTCGATCACCGCGGACTACGGCATTCCGATCGTCAACAAGCGCATCGCCACGACGCCGATCTCGCTGGTCGCCGCGGCCTGCGGCTCGCGCGACCTGGTGCCGATCGCTCGCGCCATGGACGCGGCTGCCCGGGAATGTGGCGTTGACTTCATCGGTGGCTTCACGGCTTACGTGTACAAGGGCTTCACCAACGCCGATCGCGCGTTGTTCGAATCGATTCCCCAGGCCTTGACCGAGACCGAGCGCGTGTGCTCGTCCGTCGCGCTCGCTTCGACGCGCGCGGGCATCAACATGGACGCGGTCGCGCAGTTTGCACAGGTCATCATGGAGACCGCGCGGCGCACCGCCGATCGCGGCGGACTTGGCTGCGCGAAACTGGTTTGTTTCGCCAACGCGGTCGAGGACAATCCCTTCGTCGCCGGCGCGCACATCGGCATCGGCGAGGCTGAGACGGTGATCAACGTCGGTGTCTCGGGACCCGGCGTGGTGCGTTCAGCGCTCGCGCGACTAGGTCCGGACGCCGACCTTTTGGCGGTCGCCGAGACGATCAAGCGCACCGCGTTCAAGATCACGCGCATGGGCGAACTGGTCGGCCGCGAGACCGCGCGGCGCATGGGCACGAGCTTCGGCATCGTCGACATTTCGCTCGCGCCGACGCCGGCGAAGGGCGACTCGGTCAGCGACATCCTCGAATTGATCGGCGTTGAGCGCACAGGCGCTCCGGGCACGACCATGGCGCTCGCGCTGCTCACCGATGCGGTCAAGAAGGGCGGAGCGATGGCCTCGTCGAGCGTCGGCGGACTCTCCGGCGCCTTCATTCCGGTGTCCGAGGATTCGGGCATGATCGAGGCCGTGCGCGTCGGCGCGCTGTCGCTCGCCAAGCTCGAAGCGATGACCTCGGTGTGTTCCGTCGGCCTCGACATGGTCGCGGTACCCGGCGACACACCGCTCGCCACGATCTTGGGGATCATCGCCGACGAGATGGCGATCGGTGTCGTCAACTACAAGACCACGGCCGTGCGCATCATTCCTGTCCCGGGTAAGCGCGTCGGCGAAACCGTGGAGTGGGGCGGCCTGCTCGGCACGGCGATCGTCCAGGATCCGGGCCGTTTCTCGTGCCAGGGCCTTTTCGCACGGGGCGGGCGCATGCCGGCTCCGATCCAGAGCTACCGCAACTAGAGGGCAGCGTCCGAGCGCGGGCCGCGCTGCCCGAAAAAAATGCGCGCCCGTCGGCGAGTCGAGCCGACTCCGCCAAACGAGCGATGTTTCCGGACGGAAACACCAGCCTGGGCTCAAGACCCGCGATCCTGGTGCCGAAGCTCTGTCGTGAGCGTTTCCCTCCCCGATGAAGGTCCGCCGCGCCACCGGGTGCTGCTGGTCGACGACGACCCGGAACTATTGACTGCCCTGGGGCGTTCGTTGAGTCCGCGCTTCGAGGTGGTGACAGCCGCGAGCGGCGCCGAGGCGCTCCACGTCCTGGAAACAGCGGGGCCGTTCGCGGTCTTGGTCAGCGACTACGAGATGCCGATCATGGATGGCACGGAACTCTTGGCCCTGGTGCACGAGCGCTGGCCCGAGACGATCGGGATCATGCTCACCGGCGTGATCGAGGTCGACGTGGCGATCCGCGCACTACACTCGGGCCGCATCCGCCATTTCCTCGAAAAGCCCTGTCGGCAAGGCGAGTTGCAAGCCGCGGTCGAGGAGTGCGCCAAGGAGCATGGCCGGCAAGTGCGAGCACGCCTGTACGAAGGCGAACTGGAATTTTCGCGCGACGCGCTGTGGGACTTCAACGCGGCCTTGACTTCGCGGATCAAGGAGCAGACGCAGTCGCTGCGCCGGCTCAATCGTTTCGTCTCCGAGCTGAACAGCGCGGAATCGCTCGAGCAAATCGCCAGGTTGGCCGCCGATGCGAGTTCGGGATTGTTGCAGCAGCGCGCGGTGCAGATCGAATTGGGCAGCAGTCTTGGCGACCTGACCACGACGGCGAGTTCGGGCGGGGAGCTCTCCCCCGATCGTCACGTCGAGGAAATCGTCGCCGCGGGCGGATCGGTCGGCAGGCTCGCTATCGACATGCGCGATTCCAAGCCGCGTGGACTGACGGTTGCGCAGCACGAACTGCTGAATGCGATCGCATCGGCAACCGCCGTGGCCACCTTCAACGTGTTGCGCCGGCTCGAGCGCGACGAAGCCCAACAGGCGGCGATCCTGGCGCTGGCGCGCCTGGCCGAGCAGCGCGACAACGAGACCGGCAAGCACCTCGAGCGCGTCAGCTTGTTCTGTCGTCTGATCGCCGAGGGTTTGCGCGAGGACGGCCACTGCCAGGACCTCATCACGGACGCCTGGATCCAGGATCTGGTGCGCTCCGCGCCGTTGCACGACATCGGCAAGGTCGGTATTCCCGACGCGATCCTGATGAAGCCCGCCAAGCTCACGCCCGATGAGTGGATCGTGATGAAGCGGCACACGGAGATCGGTGCCCAGACGTTGCGCGCGGTGATGACCGAGAACAAGAACCAGAGCTTCCTGCAGATGAGCCTGGACATCGCCTGGTGCCATCACGAGAAGTGGGACGGTTCGGGATATCCGCGCGAACTCGCCGCGGAAGCGATTCCGCTCGCCGCGCGCATCCTGGCCGTGGCGGACGTGTACGACGCGCTGACGACCGTGCGGCCGTACAAAGAGGCCTGGGGACACGAACGCGCCCTGGACTGGATCCGTCAAGGAGCGGGCACTCACTTCGATCCCAAGGCCACGCATGCGTTCCTCTCGCGCCAGGAGCAGGCCGACTTCATCCGGGCGCGATACGCGGACACGATGGACGATCTGGTCGGCTGTCAGCGCGTTTTCGGCATGGCAGGCTGAGCGCAGGTCGAGTCCCAGGATCGAAACGCAGTGCAGGTCCGCGGCGGCGCAGGTCGGAAAAAGGCCGTCTCCGACGTCGGCTGAGCCTCGGGGGTGATGCCCGCGACAGAGCGGCGCGCAGACTGCTGGACAAGTTGTCCGGCGTGGCTACCCTAGCGCCCCGCGCCGCACCCGGCGCCCGCCCCCGTGGTCCAGAATCCGGTCCGAATCTACCTCGTCGGCAGTCACTCGACGGGCAAGACCACGCTCGCGCGTTGGATCCGCGACCACTACGGCCTGCCGATGATTTCGGAGGTTGCGCGCGGCGTGCTGGCCGAGATGGAGGCGCCCCTCGACCAGATCCGCTCGAATCTCGAAGTCGTTGATCGCTACCAGTTGCAGGTCTTCGAGCGCCAGATCGCGGCCGAGCGCGAGCAACTCTCGAGCTTCGTCTCGGATCGCGCGTTCTGCAATCTGGCCTACGCGGCGCACCACTCGACCGTGCTCGCGCGAGTTTGCGCCCAGCCTAGTTTTGGCGAGTACATGAACTCGGTGCGCGAGGGCATCGTGTTCTTCCTGCGCCCGCACCGCGAACTGCTCGCCGAGGACGGCGTGCGCGCTTCGGTCGCCTGGGAAGAAGTCCTGCGCATCGACGGCATGGTCAAGCTGCTGCTCGAACTGCACAGCGTGCCGTACATTCCCTGCGAGTCGCTGTCGATGCAGGAGCGCGTGCGTCTGGTCGAGCGCGTGTTGTCGCTTGCCAACGTGCCCAGCGTGGAGGCCTTGCGCGCGCAGTTGCCCTTCGACGAACTCTTGCCGCGGCCGCGAGTCACGCCTGCGCCCGCGACGACGCAAACTCAGCCGAGGTCGGCGCGATCCGCGCTGTAGCATCCAGCTCCTATTCCTTTTTTTTCCAGACGTGCCCGGCACGTCCGTCCCCACATCTTCAAATCCATGCTGAATCTTGAATTGCTGTTGCTGCTCGTCCCCGTTGCCGGTTCCGGCGAATCGCCTACGAATGCCGCTGCCAGCGAATCGGCCGCGACTCCGACGATCCTCGCGCTCGACGACAAGCCGGTGCTCCATAAATGGATCGGCGGTCTCAGCGCCAGCGCGATCGTCACCGACGGAAACACGAAGACGCGCTCGGCCAATGCCCAGTTCGACGCCCTGTACCGTCGCGAAAACGACCGTACGACCTTCGGCGGTTGGTGGAACTACCAGGACGACAAGACCGGCGTGCTGCAGCGCCGCACGGGCTTGAAGGCCCAGTACGACTACTTCTTTTCCGAGAAGACGTACGGCCTGGCGCAGACCAGCATCGAAAGCGACGCGAATGCCGACCTCGAGCGGCGCTGGATCGCAGGTGTCGGCGCCGGCCGTCAGTTCCTGGAGGACACGGTGCGCAAGTTCTCGGCGGAAGCGGGCATTGCCTGGTTCGACGAGCATTTCAACAACTCGCCCTCCTCCGACTACTTCACTGCACGCTTGGCCTACAAGTACGACCGCAACCTGAACAAGGACTGGGTCTTCTTCAACGGCGGCGAGCTCTACCCCAGCCTCGAAAACGCGAACGACGTCTACGCCAAGGTCGACACGCGCCTGAAGGTCACGCTGTCCGACCAGCTTTACGCGCAGGGCCAGTGGGTCATGGACTGGGACAACACTCCCGCCGGCGCCAATGAGCGCATCGACAATCGCTACATCATCTCGATCGGCTGGACTTTCTAACGAACTCCGAAACCAACCAAGTACCCAAGAGGCAATCCCATGGCCATCGTCCAAGAGTTCAAAGAGTTCGCAATGAAAGGCAACGTCGTCGATCTCGCCGTCGGCGTGATCATCGGCGCTGCCTTCGGGAAGATCGTCGCGTCGCTGGTCGCCGACGTGATCATGCCGCCGATCGGCTTCCTGCTGGGCGGTGTCGACTTCAAGAACCTGTTCATCTCGTTGAAGGGCACGTACACGACGCTTGCTGAAGCCACGACTGCCGGCGCGCCGGTGATTCGCTACGGCAACTTCATCCAGACTGTCGTCGACTTCCTGATCGTGGCCTTCTGCATCTTCATGATGGTGAAGCAGGTCAACCGCTTCTCCCCTCCGGCCAAGCAGTAGTTCTATTGAGGTAAGGCTAGCGCGTCGCGCAGGGCGTCGGTGATCGTGCGGCGCACGATTGCCGGCGTCTGGCGCGACGGTTCGAGTGCAGCGCAGTGCTCGGCGAACATTTCGTGCTGCGCGCGCCCGAACCACACTTCCGGCGACGGTGTGCCCGTCGCTTGGGAACGCCAAGCGACCTCGGCGTCGGCGGATATGCCTTCGAGATCATTCAGCTTGGCCGCAAGTTCTGCGAGCGGCGCGCGCGGCAGCGTCGTGCGCGTCACCAGGTCGAACCACGAGAGCGTGCTGAACACCAGGCGATAGGTCGTACCCTCGCGCCGCGGCCCGATCGCCAGCACGCGGTCGCGCGCGCTGTCGTGGAAAAGGGCGTGCCGGCCTGGATCAAAGCAGCGCTGCGTCGCGGCGCGCGAGGATGCGGTATTCAGCGGCGCGGTCCACACGCACAGATCCAGATGCGCGATGTCGTCCTTGGCGGCGCGCTCGAGATCCTTCACGTCGCAGCGCAGGGCGGCGAGTTCGGTTTCATACAGCGCGCGGAAGTCCGCCAACTCGCCATCGAGCAGCCGCGGGAAGTGCTCGAACAGGAATTCGCTCGCGCGCTGCCAACGCGCGAGATCGGACAAGCCCGCGAGATCGCGCGCGATCGGCGAGCGCACTGGATCGACGATCGCGCTGACGATGCAGTCGATCGCGAAACCGCGCTCGCTGCTGCCGCGGAAAAAGTCTCCGGCCGCCGCGGCTTCGATCAGCGCCGCGGCGCGCGGCCGCGCCAATTCGGGATGGCGTGCCGCGAACAAGGCGCAATTGCCGTCGGTGTCATAGTGGTTGTTGACGATCGCCGAGCAGCCCTGGGCGAGTTCGTCACGCTCCTTCGCCGGCAGAGCGCCAAAGGCCAGGACGATTTCCGTGGAAAGATCCCGGCGCAGCGCGAGCGGTGTGCGATTGCCCGGCCAGTGCGAGAGATTGAGCCCGGGCGCGTCGAAGGCGCCGTCGACGGAGATCACGTGCTCCGCGCCGGCCGCGGACTGGTAGCGAAGCGGTAGTTCCACGCTCGTGCGTCGCTGCGAGTGCGCGAGCTACTGCTTGACCGGCGGCGTGACGTCCTTGTGACCCGCCGCTTCGGCGGCGCGCTTGTCGATCAATTTCTGCACCAGCTTGACGTTGTTGCCCGTGTCGCGCAGCGCGATCTGCACGGCGTCGCGCGTGTCCGGCGAAAGATCGGTGCGTTTGAGCAAGGCCGTGGCTTCCTGGAAGCCCTGCGCGTACATGCTTTTCGCGCGCTCCAGATCGCGCAGGAAGTAGTAATGCAGCATCACTGCCGTGTCGTTCAAGTAGTTGGGATTCTTCGGCTCGAGCTCCAGCGCCACTTCGTAGGCGGCCAGCGAATCCTCCCAGAGCTTGTTCACCTTGGCTTCGTCGTAGGACTTCGGCGCCGCCGTCAATGCACCCTGCGTGCCGCGCAGCCGGTCGCCTTCGTCGCGCAGGAAAAGACCGAGGTTGTTCCAGTGGCGCGAATTCTCCGGCGCATGGGCGACAATCTTCGTGATCAGATCGCAGGCGAAGGCCGCTTCGAGATTCAAGGGATCGCTCTTGTGGATCTTCGGGTCGGTGGCCCAGCCGATCACGCCCTCTAGGCGAGCCGAATTCCTGGCCACGTCGAAGGCCAGCGAAGCTGTCAGGCCAGGGGCATCGAGCGCAGCGTACTTGTGCAGGGTTTCGAGGCACTGCTCGTACTCGCGTTTCTCGAAACGCACGCAGAACAAGTAATAAAGCGTGTTCGTGAATTTCGGATTTTTCGCCAGCGCGCTTTCGAAGGCCTTTTCGGCTTCAGGCAAGAGCTTGGCGCCGTAGTACGCGTACCCCAGCCACCATTGAAGCGTCGCGTCGGCCGCGCCCGAGCCGTCGTGTTTCGCGCTCCAGCTCTTGTGCGCGCGCAGCATCAAGTCGACGAATTCTTGGCCCGGGAAGGCGGTCGCGATCGCGTTGTAGTCGACCGTGTTCGGATCGAGCACGATCCCGCGCACGTAGGCCGCGCCGGCGTCATCGCGCATTTGCTTCCACAGGAAGGCGCTGGCGAGTTGCGCACAGGCCTGTTGCGCGAGCAAGCGCAAGTTCGGCTCCGGCTCGAGGCCACACAGCGCGATCGCCTTTTCGAAGGCCTCGACCGCGGCCTGCCATTGTTCGTCGGCATCGGCGGCTTTGGTCTCGTCGGCGGCAAGTTGCGCATAGGCTGCAAGCGCCAACTTGCCGCGCAACATGCGCCGCGCCGGATCGCCCGGCGCGAGTTCGACGTACTTCTCGGAAGCCATCTGCCCCGCGTCCATGTCCTGCGCGTACCAGGCCGCATCGGCCAGCGCGCTCCAGGCATCCTCGAAGCGCGCATCGTTCTTTGCGCCGACGAGTTTCAGGTAGCGCACGGCGTCCTCGAATTGCGATCCGGTCAGCGCGGTCGTCTGCCCCGAGGCCATGTCGCGCGCGGCCATCGCGTAGAAGGCCATGCCGAAGATGTAGTCGACTTCGACGCCCGACTTGCCGGCGCTCTTCAATGCGTCGGCTTCGAGCAGAGCATCCTCGATCTGGCCTTGCGCGATCAGTGTGCGCAGCACGAAGACACGCGTCTTCAGCGTGGCGCCGTCAAGCTTCTCCGCTGCGCTGAAGTCGCGCAGCGCCTCGTCGAGCTTGCCTTCGGCGAGAAACTTGCGCCCGCTGGCGATCAGCTCGTCCACGCCTTGGAGCGCGGACGCCTCGCAGCCCAAGGGCGCGAACATTGCGCGCGCGGTGCAGGACTCGGCAGGCAACGCAAGCGCCGCGGAAAAGGGCAGGACAATCAAAAAGAAAATCGACATGGAGGAGGAGTGCCGCGATCCAACGACAGGCTTGGGCTCAGTCCTGGTCTTGGCGGGGGTGAGTTTCAGGTATTGGGGTCAACTGCTTCGAAGCCTCGACTGCCTGCGGCAGCAGAAACTCCGTCACGTAGGGCTGGGAATCGGGCTGGATTTCCAGCGAGCGTTCGAAGTGGCGGATGGCCGCGGTGGGGTTGTTCCGGATCGGGAATTCGAGTTCGCCGAGCGTGCGCTCGGCGAGCGCCCAGGCCACCTTTAGTTGGTCGCGTTCGGCAGGTTTCAGGTCCGCGGCCTGGCTTTGTTCGTCGGCCAGGCGCCTGGCTCCCAGCAGCAGCTCCTCGGCGCGGGCCAGATCCGTGCGGGTGTGGTTGATGGCCATGCGCGCCGCGTCCGTGGCAAGCCGCGCATCGAGCGGCGCCAGCTCGACGGCCCGCAGGTACCAACCCCAGCTGTGCGTGTAGGCCTGTGCGGCAGCGAGCAGTCGGGCGCCTCCCGTGGCCGCCAGACGTTGCAGTTCCTTGGGGGTGCCGATCACGGCATCGCGCACGCCGGCTGATTTGCGCAGTCGTGCGAGTCGGTCGGGGTCCGCCAGCTCGCCTTGACTCGCCTTGGCGAACGACTCGGCTTCCAGTGCCAGGAAATCGCCGAGCTCGGATGCGCTCTCCGCCGCACGGCGCGCCCACTGCGCGTCGAGAGGCGCCTGTTTGGCCAGGTCGTCGTACACCGAGGCGGCTTCGTTCAGTTGTTTCAGCTCGCGATAGCGCTCGGCGATCTTGTGCAACCCAACGACGCCATTCTCGACGCGGTCCTTGCACAGCGCATCGACGGCCGCCGGCTCGACCGCGATCAAGCCCGGCGCAACTTCGTTCATCGAAAGGAACGCGCGCCTGGCGTTTTTCAGCTGGCTCGTGCTGTTCGAGCGCATTCCACTCTCGTACCACTGCCAGCCGGCCAGTGCACGGCAGAGCGCCTCGTATCCCAGGCACGACTTCGTGTAGCGCGGATCCAACGTGCGAACGCGACGGAAGCCGTCTTCGGCCGCATCGAGTTGCTTTTTCCCGCTGCCGTTGAAACGCGGCATCGGCTCGCTGGGGTGCGCGACGGAACTCCTGAAGTACTCCAGCGCCGGGTACCAATAGACGAGCGCCTGGTTCGGGGCTTTTTCGCGCAGACGTTTGAAGACATCGAGCAGTTCCTCGCTGCCGTTCAAGGAGAGCGCGGAGCGCGCGACGAGATCCATCAGACGCGCTTCACCCGGACTGAAAACCAACCCGCGTTCGGCCGTTGCTTCCGCCTCGGAGACCCTGCCGACATCGAGGTAGACCTCGGCCAGGGTTGCGTAGGCTCGATTATCCGTGGGTATTTCGCCGATGCGTGAACGCAGCGCGGCCTCGATTTCGTTCAGCAGCAGCGTCGCCGGCACTCCCGGCGTCGCGCGCAATTTGCGCTGAACTTCGAGGCCCGCTTCGGCGAAGACCACTTCGGCCGCGGGATCGAGCGCGAGGCGCTCGGCCTTGCGCAAGGACAGGATGACGAGCGCCTGCCGCGCACAATCGAGAGCTTCATCGTGAATTTCCAAGGCACGCGCCGCGCGACTCTGGCCGAGCAGCGCAGTGGCCGTTCCTCCCGCGCGCGCGAAGGCGTCGCGCGACGGGCCATACAAATCGCTTCTGCCGGCCGCGGCTAATGCCAAGCGAGCGTAACCAGCGGCCTCGAGCAGTTCCGGCAGATTGGGAGTTTCAGCCAGGGCCGCTTCGATGACGGCGAGTTCCTCGTCGAAGCGCGCTGCCTGGTGCAGGCCTCTGGCCCGGTCGAGCGACGGCAAGGCGGACAGTCGCTCGCCGTATTTCGTCACGTCCTTCCAGCGTTTCTCCGCGACTGCCTGGTCCAATGCCGATCTCAGTTCTGCTTCACCTTGCGACAAGGGCTGTGCATCCGAATGCAGCTCTAGCGCAGCAGGCGTGGCTTCGGTCGCTCGCGCCGGCTCGCTCGTCTGACTCGCAGTTGGATCCGCAAGCGGCGTTGGCGGCTGCGCAGGCGGCGAAGGAACCGCCGCGGCGATTCG
Organism: Planctomycetota bacterium; assembly: GCA_043754695.1. Lineage (GTDB taxonomy): Bacteria > Planctomycetota > UBA1135 > UBA1135 > JADJQU01. Next base: position 21,555 of record JAYUUV010000058.1, on the reverse strand, counting down.
CACTAGGGCCTGAGCGAGCGCAGTGGCGACCAGCTTCAGCGCCGGCGAGGCATCCGTGTGGGGCGCCGCGGGCGCTGCGACCGGGGACGGGACTTCCGGCCGGTTCGCCGGCGATTCTTCCTCGACCTTGGGCTGCGCCAGGCTCGGGACGACCACGCGACTGCCCGGGCCGAGCGGCTTGGAGCCTGTGCCGCCGCCAGTTGCCCGGCAGCTCGCCAGGCCGATGGCCAGCAGGGTCCAGTGCAGAGGCTTCATGCAGTGCTTGGTCAACGGTCGGGGCCCGAAATCCCTACAAAAGAAGCGGTCCCAATGGCGTGGCAGCAGTCTAGCCTCGCTCGCTCCGCCCTTCATGGGTTCGATTCCCTGCGCCGCACCCATCATTGTGCGCGAGAGGCAAGCTCGCTGCCAGCCGCCCCGGCTTCTGGCGCGCCGAAGCTCCAGGCTGGCGAAAACGCGCCAGCCGCCTCGGCAACCACGGCCAAGGCGATTTTTTCGCCTCGCCTGCTCGCTGTTCGCTCTGCGACGTGGCCTTTCTGGCGGAACGCACGGCAGGGAAGATCCTGGCGCCCCGGTCGTCCGCGCAGGGCTCTGACGCGGGTAGAGTGACGCCAGGATTCCAAAGACGCCGACGCCGCATTCCATGAGAGACCTCGCCGACAACGCGCAGCCTGCGCGCACTTTTCGCCGTTTTGCCGTCCCCGCCGCGATGGCTATCGGCGTGACTTGGCTCGGCCCGGCCTGCGACAACCCGGCCTGCGTCTTCGGGCCCAACGGGTGCAACACCGCGGCCGCCGGATCGACGAGCGGGGCAGCCGCGACGGTCCCCGTGAACCATCAGTGGATCGAAAGCGGCGTGCCGACGGTGGTGACGAAAATTCCTGCGGCACCGGCGACCACCCTGGGGCCCGATTCGCCGATGGCGATCGTGTTCAGCGAGAGCATGTCCGCAGCGAGCCTCAGTGGCGCACTGCGACTCGAGGATCCCGCCACCGGGGGAGTGGGCGCGCCGACGGTGGTGACCGTCACTCTCGTCGGCGACGGCAGAGTCGCGGTCATCGTTCCGCTCCAGGCGCTGACGCTGGATACGACCTACAACGCGGTCTGGAGCGAGAACGCCGCGCCGGTGGACTTGCAGGGCCAGGCGCTCGCGATTCCGACCGATCGGATCGCCGGAACTTTCAAGGTCGCGGCAACGGCATTCGCGACCGTGCGCCTGCTCGGCGCCTTCCCCGCGGACTCGGCTTTGAACCAAAGTGGCGTCGGCGAGTTTGTCACCCTTTTCGATCGCAAGCTGAATCCGGTCACCGTCACCCCGCTCTCCTTCGACATCAAAGTGGGCGGCCTCGATCCGACTTTCGATCCGCAGCCCACCGCGCTCTCGATCACCTCCGGCGGCGCAACGGCCAGTGACACACGCGTGTACCGCTGGCGCAGCGTAGATGGTTCGGGCAATGCCAGTCCACTTGGGCCCGGACTGCAAGTCGATTGTTCGCTCTCGCCGCTCGGCAGCAAGATCGCGGCCGTGGATGGTTCGCAACTCCCGGCCGTGCACACGCGCTACACCATCGCGAATGTCTCTCCGCCGCTGTCGGCGACGATCGTATCGCAGCCCAGCGACGCGATCGGTCTCGACAGTGTGACCGGCCCGAAGACGCTGGACATTCAGGTGGAACTGGCCAGCGCGCAGGTGGGGGATCATTTGAGCGTGTTCATCTTCGGCAACTCCGTGGGCGCGAATCCCAAGCGTCTGGCGTTGTTTCGCGACACGACCCTGACCACCGCTTCGACCACGCAGCACCTCGGCGAGCTCGAGCTTGATCTGGCCACGGATCCGGACGTCGGCCGGCTGGCGGACGGCACGCTCAATTTCGCCTTTCGCATGCAGCGCGGCAGCGTGACCACGCCGATCCGCCTGCTGGATGCCGACGTACTCGTGGACGGGGTCCAGGCGCCGTTGCTCGACATGACGCGGCCCACGCTGACCGGCTTGGGCCCGATCGGCACGAGCGCCACGGTCTTTCGTTCGGACCTGCGCGATTTCGCCCTGGTCGGTCGCGCCTCCGAGCGCATCCGCGCCGTCGAAGTCAGCACGACGCTTGGGAACAACGGAGTCTTGACCCCGGTCGTCGGGAGCACGAGCAGCGGGCTCTTCGTGGCGGCGCCGATCCAGCTTGGAACGCTGACTCCCGCCCAGCAGCCGCTCTCGTTCAGCGCGCAGATCTACGACAGCGCGCTCAACTCCGCGCTCGTGCCGATCGCGGGCAACTTCACCCAGCTCGGCGCCGCGGGACCCGGCGCGGCCCTGCCGGGACCGTCAATCACCGTCGATGTGTTCGACAGCGCGAACTTCAGCGCGATCGCGAACGCTCGGGTCATGATCCATGAGGACCTCGGCGGCGGAACGGTGTTCCCGGTCGACGTCGGATTCACCGACGCGGGCGGTCGGGTGACCCTGGCCGCGGGGCTCACCGACAGCACGATCGTCACGGTCGACGTCAACGGCTTCGACCTGTTCACTTTCGAGGACGTGCCCACCGACCGCCTGTCGGTGCCGCTGACGCGTTCGGGCCTGGCACCCGCCAGTGTGGGCGGCTTCGCGAATTCGACGGACAGTTCCTTCCCGAGCTTCGATCGAACGGTGGTCGACAGCCGCAGGTTCGGGCAATCCGAGCCGACGATCACGGTGCAATCCTGCACTTCGAATCCGGTGACCCAGTCCAACGATTGTGTCTTCGGGCCCGCGCTGATCCGCGGCAACAGGCTAGGAGTCGCGTCGTTGTTCGCGCTCGAGGTTCCGCCGACGGAACTCAGCTACAACGTCGTCTCCTACCTGCGCGCGTTCCAGATCGCGATCCCGGTGGCGCAGGTCGGCGCTGGGACGCTCAGCAACGTGACGCTGGTCGCCAATACGATGCTGAACGACGCCGGGGTCGACATCGAGGAACGCGGCATCGACGGACCGGCGCTGACTCTCGATCTCAGCTCGACCACGGGCATTCTGCTGAACTCCCTGGACGGGGCACCCAGGATCCTGGTCGAGGCCAAGGTGCTCGGACTTCCGGGCACGGCCGCGGTAGGCCAGGGCGTGGCCTTCGACCTCGGCGGCAACTCCTGGTCCGTGCGCTCTGCCTACCCCGGTGTCGCGGACGGCGTACAGGACAATCCCGGGGACGCGCTGGGCAAGCTCGTGGCGGACGGAGCGATCGATCCTGACCTGCGTCTTTCCTGTGAGGTGCGCGACACCCTGGGAGCGCGAGCGGGGCGGAGGCCGGCGTTTTCGCTGCTGGGCAATTCCCTACAGCCGGTCTCGGCACCCGTGATCCTATCGCCGCTTCCGGGCGCGTCCACCGGTGCGCCGACCTTCGACTTGCAGTTCACCAACGCCATTCCGGACTCGGCCGGGACTCCGGGGATGTACGTCGCCACCCTGACCGCCGCCAACGGCGGACGGCGCTGGACACTCTGGCGGCCCGACCTCGACGACGCGTCGGGCCTGACGCGGACGATTCACGTGCCCGATCTGGCTGCGCTCGGCGGCACGGCCTTGCCCGACGGATCCATCGCGGCCGTGGTCGAGGCTTTCGGCTACGCGACGTTCACGGCCTCGGCCTTCCATTGGAGCGACATCGAACGAGAGTACGACAGCTTCTCGGCCGGCGTGCCCACTGCTTTCACTCAGCCCTGAATTTTCGGCTGAGTTTGGGCGCGAAATCGGGCTCTCCGCGACGCTACAATTCGCCGCCACTGGCGCCGAATCGGCGCTAGGTCGCGCGCTGGACTCCTGCGACGGCGCGCATTTCGAACTCGCTGTAATGCGTTCCCAAATTGGATCGATCCACGTGAAGCACCTTGTTCGCCTTGCTCCGCTGTGCCTGGCCGCGCTCGTTTCGCTGGGTACTTTCTCTGCCTGCGGCCCGACTCGTCCGCCGAAGGGGCTCGACAATCCCAATCTGATCGTGGGCTCGTTGACGCAGACCAATCCGCTCGACGTGGTCGTGCTCCCGATCCAAAACAACACGGGCCGCGAGGGATTGCCGCTTGCCGAACTGCGCACTGCATTCCACGCGGGACTCGTGCGTCAGAAGTACAGTCCGCTCGCGCTCGACTTCGTGGATGCGCATGCGGTCGAGGCGGCTTACACGCCGGGTGAACTTCAGGAGCAGGCGATCTTTCAGGTCTTCATCAACGGCTGGGACGATTCGCAGTGGCGTTCGATGTCGCGCTTGCGCGTACAGGCCGAGATCTACTTGCTCGACGCGCGCAATCCCGATCCGAAGCAGCCGCTGTGGGGCGGCAAGGTCGATCGTCGTGTGGAATTGGCCCAGGATTCGCCGGGGATCGCGAACCAGGCCACATTCATGAAGCGCGCGATCGAGAAGTTCACGGAAGACGTGCTGGCTTCGCTGCCGCCGCGCAATCCCGAGCGCACGAATCCCTGAGGGCGGCCAGGGCAGGCGGTCCTGGAGCCGGCCGAGGGCGCTTGACACCCCGCGCCTTGGCCTGCGCTTGAGCGCGGGCGGATCGCTCGCTATCCTTTCTGCCCACGAAGGCCCCGTTCCTTCCCGCCCGGCGGGAGCGAAGGTCCTCGGCGAGACCGGCAGGGCCCAAGCCCGGCTGGATCCCGCGCACCCTTCTCTGGAGATCCTTCCCCTGGAGATCGGGCAAGTGCCCAGATCGGGCTCGGCCGGGCATGAACCGTTGAATCAAGGAGATGGCCATGGCCATCACGGCAACACGCAAGGCCGAACTCGTCCAAGAGTTCGCACGCACTCCCGGCGACACGGGTTCCCCCGAAGTTCAGATCGCGCTCCTCACCGAGGAGATCAAGAGTTTGACCGAGCACCTCAAGGTGCACCGCAAGGACTACACGTCGCGCCGCGGCCTGTTGTTGATGGTCGGCGCCCGTTCGAAGCTGCTCAAGTTCCTGCGCAACCGCACGCCGGATCGTTACCAGATCGTCGTGCAACGCCTTGGCCTGCGGCGCTAGCAGACCTGCACAGGCCATGCGACCAGCAGCCTGATCACGGCAGCGAACCCGGCTTCGAGCTTCAGCGCTCGGACCGGGTTCGCGCACTTCGCGCGCCGCAAGCCCCGCCACGCGGCCTGCGCGCGCGCCCTCCAGAACACAATCCATAGATCGAGACAACCAGACAAGGAAAAGCAACACACATGACATTCAGCACTTATGCGCGCGTCGAGCGCGAAATCGCCGGGCACAAGATCACGTTGGAAACAGGACAGGTCGCGCGCCAGGCACTCGGCAGCGTGATCGTCACGATGGGCGAGACCAAGGTCTTCTCAGCCGTCGCCCAAGGTCCGGCGCGCGCCGATCAGGACTTCTTTCCGCTGACCGTCGACTACCGCGAGAAGACCGAATCCGCGGGCAAGATTCCCGGCGGATTCTTCAAACGCGAAGCCCGCCCGACGACCAAGGAGATCCTGACCATGCGCTTGACGGATCGTTCGATCCGTCCGCTGTTCACCGAGGGCTTCAAGGATGAAGTCCAGGTGATGAGTCACTCCCTGTGCTACGACGGCATCAACAACGCCGACGTGCTCAGCATGATCGCCGCCTTCGCCGCCGTGAACTTGAGCGGCCTGCCGTTCCTCGGCGCGATGGGCGCCGTGCGCATCGGTCAGCTCGACGGAAAACTGGTCGCCTTCCCGCCGGACGATCGTCGCCGCGACGAATCGCGCCTCGACCTCGTCGTCGCCGGACACAAGGACGCGATCTGCATGGTCGAAGCCAGCGCCAAGCAGTTCTCCGAGGCCGAGATGATCGACGCGCTCGAATTCGCGCACCAGATCATCAAGGAAATCGCCGAACTCTCCGACGAACTGTGCCGCAAGGCCGGCAAGCCGCGCCAGGCCTTCAAGGCCGTTGCGAACGATCCCGAAATCGAAAAGACGGTCGCGAAATTCCATCGCGATCTGAAGGCCGTGATCTTCACCATCGGCAAGCACGAACGTCAGGAAGCGATCGCAAAGCTCTCCGACGCCTGCAACAGCCAGCTGACCGAAGGCATCGCCGATGCCGCGCAGAAGAGCGCGCGTTCGAAGGCCGTCAAGGCCGCCTTCAACGAGCTGATCTACAAGGTCGAGCGCGAGTGCATCCTCGAAGGCAAGCGCGCCGACGGCCGTGCGACGACCGACATTCGCGAGATCACGATCGTGCCGAGCTTCGTGCCGCGTCAGCACGGCTCGACCTTGTTCACGCGCGGCGAGACGCAGGCGCTGGTCAGCGTGACGCTGGGCACGCCCGACGACGAGCAGATCATCGACGGCATCGACGCCGAATACCGCAAGCACTTCTACCTGCACTACAACTTCCCGCCCTACTCGGTCGGCGAAACGCGGCGCATCATGGGCCCGGGCCGGCGCGAAATCGGCCACGGCATGCTCGCCGAGCGCGCGCTGCAAAGCGTGCTGCCGCCGAAGGATCGTTTCCCGTACACGATTCGCATCGTCTCCGACATCACCGAGTCGAACGGCAGCTCGTCGATGGCCTCGGTCTGCGGCGGTTGCATTTCGCTGATGCTCGCCGGTGTGCCGATCACGCAACCCGTCGCCGGCATTGCCATGGGACTTGTCCAGGAAGGCGAACGCTTCGTGATCCTGTCGGACATCCTCGGCTCCGAGGACCACCACGGCGACATGGACTTCAAAGTCGCCGGCTCCGGCGTGGGCATCACCGCGCTGCAGATGGACATCAAGACCCAGGGTGTCAGCCGCGCGTTGCTCGAGCAGGCGCTCGAACAAGCGCGCGTCGGCCGCAAGCACATCCTGCGCGAAATGCTCAAGGTCGTTTCGCGTCCGGCGGAGCAGATCTCGCAGTTCGCTCCGCGCATGGAGAACGTGCGCATTCCCTCGGAAAAGATCGGCTACCTGATCGGGCCCGGCGGTCGCAACATCAAGGCCATGCAGGAGCTGTACAAGGTCAAGATCTCGATCGTCGACGACACCGGCAACGTGCAGGTCGCGGGCATCGACCGCGCCAAGGTGCTCGCCTGCCTCGACGCGATCAAGTCGATGACCGACACGCCGAAGATCGGCACGCGCTACACCGGCACGGTGAAGAGCATCAAGGACTTCGGCGCGTTCATCGAGATTCTGCCGGGCGTTGAAGGCCTGTGCCACATCTCCGAACTCGACGTCGGTTACATCAACCGCGTCATCGACGTGGTCCAGGTCGGCGATCCGATCGAGGTCGAGATCATCAACGTGGACGACCGCGGCAAGATCAAGCTGTCGCGCAAGGTGATCCTGATGTCGCGCGGCGATGCCACCGAGGCGCCGGTCGCCTAGGCCCAAATCAGCGGTTTTGACCGCGACGCGCGGCGGATCGCCAGCCCACAGCGGCCGGCAATCCGCCGCGCTGTTTTCGTTGTGCATGCCAACGGCGTTGCGGCCGCGCTAGGATTGCCCTGTGTTCGCCGTTCTGCTCACGACCGTGCTGCTCCAGGGCCCGCCGACTCCAGCGCCGCTGCCTACCGCGGCGCTGCAATCGCGCCCGAGCGCCCACGCCGTCTGGGTCGATTCGCGCAAGTTGGTCGTAGACGGCGATACGTCTGAATGGATGTCCGGCCGCGAGCCGGACGCCGTTCTCGCTCGTCCCGACCAGCAGATCAACCTGGGCGGGTCGAGTGCGGATCTCTGGTCGGGCGAGGCCGATTGTTCGCTGCGTCTGTGGGCCGGCTGGAACGAAACCGATCTCGTGCTCGGAGGCGTCGTGCGCGACGAGGTAGCCGACTACGACGCCACGAACTGGTGGCGCGGCGACTCACTGGAGCTGTACCTCGGATTTTCCGCGCTCAGTCCCGAATGGAAGGTCGACGACTTCCAACTCATGCTCGCGCCCGACTGGCCCGAGCGGCCGTGGGGCGTCTATCCGCACCGCCCCGGCGAGGTTCCGTCCGACGGAGGATTCGGCGGCATCGAGGTCTCCTCGTGGCCGTCCGAAGGCGGCTATCGTTTCGAGGCGCGCATCCCCTGGCGCAACTTCGTCGCCAAGCCGCCCGCGGCCGGCGACAAGTTGACGTTCAATCTCGCGCTCACCGACCGCGACGGTCGTGGCAAGCAGGAAAGTTATCTGACCTGGACCGGCGAGCGCGACATCGCCGTGTGGGCCGACCGGCGCGGCCAGCTGCTGCTCGACGCACCACCCGCGCCGGCCGAGCAGGGCGCATCCCAGGGCGAAGGCGAGTACCGGCTGCCGCTGCCTTCGCTGATGCTGGTTCTTCTGGTCGGGATGTACGGCCTGGCGCTGGCAACTCGCCGCGTCTGGCGCACCAGCGGCGCGCGGCGGCGCGGCATGCTTGCGGCCGCGATCCTGATCGCGCTCTCGCTCTCCGCCGTCGTGGCTGCGCGCTACCAGACGCGCCAGGACGAAGAGCAGCGCCGGAGCGACCTGGCAGGTTATTGGAATCGCTTCGAAGCGTTGCTGCGTTCGGGCGTGCTCGGCCATCCCGAATCCGACGTCTTGCAGCGCGACGTGCAAGCCCTCTTGTCGGGCAAGGCCATTTCGCCGCAGCCTGAGATCATCGCCACGCACCTCGCCCCGGCGAATGCAAAGCTGCTCGACGTGCGCGTCACCGCGCAGCGCGCCTTGCCCTTCAGTCCGATGGTGCCCGAGGGGCGGCTCGAGAGCGATCCGTCCGAAGGTGTGCTGCTCGATCCCGGAGAGGTGCTCGACTTCGTCCTGCCGGCGGCCCAGGGGGTCGATGCGCTGAGCCTCGTGATGCGCGTCTCCGATCGGCGCTATCTGCGCTCCGGCGTCGCGCAGATCCCGGTGCTCGCCATCGATCTGATGGCCGGCGACAAGCAGATCGTCCAGTCGTACAAGGTTCTCCATCGTCAGGATCTGCACCTCAACGAGGACGAGCACCGCGATCACCCGGGTCTGGAGGCGGCCTTCCACGTGCGCGGCGGACCGCTCGGCGAGTTGCACGGCGACGGACTGTTCCTCGACCTCGGCGCGCGCCGCGAAATCGACCACGTTCGAATCAGCCATGTCGGGGTGCAGCCAAGCTATGCGGTCAATGTCATTGCGGTCGCGCTGCTCGGCCGCGAGCCGCGGCCGAGTCTTCCGCAAGGTCTGCGCACGACCGCGACCGGCGAGTGGGAGTGGGCCGACTGGCGCGCAGGAGTCGAAGCCGAGATCGCAGCGGCGGGCCGCGCACCGAAGAAGCCCTCGCCCGAGGGCTTCGAGCGCGACTTGAAGCTCGGCGGCGAAGCGGTCGCCGCGGTTTGGCTCAACGACACGACGCCGGCCAAGAATCCGACGCGCTGGGACTTCCTGCCGATCGTCGTCGCTGCGGCGCTCGCGCCTTTTTTGGTCGCGATCCTGGCCGAGTGGCTTTCGGGAGGAAGGCGCATCCGCGCGAAACTCGCGCTCGGATTCGCGATCACCTCGGCCGTGCCGCTGCTCGTGTTGACGCTCTTGCTGGAAGCTTCGCTCGGGCAAGAGCACGAGGCGTACGAGAAGGAACGAGTCGAGAGTCTGTTGACCCGCGCTCAGGTCGATCTCGAGCGCGAGCAGCGCGAACTCGAGCACGAGGCCAAGCGCCTGCTCGGAATCGGTCAGTTCGTTTCGAAGCAGGGGAACCACTTCCCGGCCTCGAGCGAAGAACTTTCGAGCAGCACATGGTGGGGCGAGGGCGAACCCAGCGTCGTGCGCATGTTCGAGTACATCGAGACCGGCGGACAGCGTGTGCGCATCGGCAGTGGGCCTGGCTGGCGTCAGATTCCGAAGGCCTTCGCACCTCCAGCCTCAGGGCTCGCGCGGCCATGGGGGCAACTCGTCGTCTGTGGCGTTGCCCAGACGGCCAGTGGCGCCGAGCGGCCGATGCTCGTGATCGTTGCCCGCCCCACGCGGCTTGCTGCACTCAGTAAATTGGACCTGCGATTGATCGGCGCGGAGCGCGATCCAGCGCCCAAGCTCGCCGAACTCGATCCCAAGACGAAGCGTGAAGTGCGCCGCGGCCTGTTCGCGCGCGACGGCACGCTGTCCGCGGTGCTCGTGGCCCAAGGCCGCGAGCGCGGCGTGCCCTTGTTCGGCGGGTACTCGCTCAACGAGTTGCTGCTGGCCGCGGGTTTGACAGCGTTGTTCACGGCGACTTTGTTCGCCGGCATTCTCACTGGCCACATCGTCGTTCCGATCGAGCGGCTCGACCGCGCCGTTCGCGAAGGGCGCACGAACTTGCTGCCCAGCGAAGTCGAAGTCGAAGATGAAGTCGGCCACCTGACCGGCGCGGTGCAGTCCTTCGCGGCATTGCTCGAACATCGCGTGCGGCAGTTGGAATTGTTGCGCACGGCGCAGGAGGATCTCTCGAGTCACCTCGACGTCGAACTTGCGCGCGAGGCGGTGCTCGAGTTTTTCCAGACGCACACGCAGGCCGCGACACTGTGGTTGGCGTGGTCGGGCGAGACCGGCGAAGAAGAGCGCTTGTTCGCGCGCAATGGACGCAATTCCGCCGTGCCGGAAGGCGCGCGGCACTTCGAACGCGTGCTCGTTTCCACCGAGGTCCTCGATCTCAGTGGCGCGGAGCTGTCGACGCTATCAGCAGAGGATCGTGCCTTGCTCGGCCCGCTCGAGCGCGTGCTTTCGCTGCCCTTGCTCGCCGGTGGCGAATGCCGCGGGGGGATCGTGATCTCACTCGAGAAACGCGAGCAAAAGATCGACCTCGCGTTCTTGCGCACTGCGGCCAGTCAAGCGGCGATCGTGCTCGAGAATGCGCGCCTCTACCATCAGGCGGTCACGGACTCGGTCACCGGGTTCCTTTCCGAACCCGGCTTCAAGCAGCGCTTCAGCGAAGAAATCCAACGCTGCGAAGGACGCGAGGACGCCGGCGTGCTCGTCGTGCAGATCCGCATCACAGGCCTGCCCGAGGACGACGCACGCGCCCATGCGCGCCTGCGCGAGGCCGCGCGCCGCATGCGCCTCGCCGTCCGTGGACTGGCTGTGTTCGGCCGCTCTGGTTCCGCCGATCTGCACGTCGCCCTGCCGTGGAGCGGAGTCCGACCCGACTTCGACGCGATCGAAGAGCGTGTGGTCGAACGTGTGCGTCTGGGCGCCTGGCCCGACGGAGAGCTGGTCGATGCACTGTTCAGCGCCCACGGTGCCTGGCCCGACGACGGCGCCAGCGGTCGATTGGTGTTGCACACGGTCGATGAGCGGGTCTCGCAGGGCAAGGCTCCGCTCTCGACGCCGAGGCTCGCGAGCGTCCACGAGTTGCTGCCGGTCGACTTCGTTGCGAAGAGTCCGCTGATGCTCGAACTCCTCGACACGGTCCGGCGGGTCGCCGAACGCGAAGTGACCCTGCTCATCGTCGGAGAGACCGGTGTCGGCAAGGATCGCATCGCCAAGCTGGTCCACGAGTGGAGTCCGCGCCGGGCGGGCCCGCTGGTTCACGTGCATTGCCCGTCCCTCTCCTCGAGCCTGATCGAGGATGAACTCTTCGGGCACGAAATCGGAGCTTTCACCGGAGCCGCCTCCCGGCGCATGGGGCCCTTCGAGTTCGCCCGTGGAGGCACGGTGGTCCTCGACGAAATCGCCGGCCTGCCGCAGGCGGGGCAGGTCGCCCTGCTTCGCGTACTGGAGAACCGCGAAGTGTTGCCGCTGGGGGCGACCATTCCGATCGCCCTGGACGTCCGCATCGTCGCCACGACGTCCGCGGACCTGTCATCCGAAGTCGAACGCGGTCGCTTCCGCAGCGACCTCTATTTCCGCCTGAACGTTGCCCAGGTCTCCGTTCCACCCCTTCGGCTGCGCCGCCAGGACTTGTCGGGCCTGGTCGAGGCCTACCTGCGCCGCCACAATTCCTCGGCCGCACGCCCGGTCACCGGTGTGTCACCCGGGGTCCTCGACCTTTTCTTCGACTACCCCTGGCCGGGCAACCTGCGCGAGCTGGAGAATGTGCTCTCGCGGGCCTTCATCCTGGGCGCTGGGGCTGAGCTTTCCTTGGAGCACGTCGAGCTGCAATCCGACCCTTCCGAGGGGGCAGGCGGGGTTGCTCGACCCATGAACGAGCGGCAGGCGCAGGTGCTGGAGTCCCTGGCCCTGGCGGCACGGATCAGTTCGACCGTCTACGCCGCACAGCACGGCATCTCCAACCGGACGGGCCTGCGGGACTTGCTCGATCTCGTCGAGCTGGGCTACCTTGCGCGCGAGGGGACGAAGCGCGGCACCCGTTTCAGGCGGACCCAGAAGGCCTGGAACGCGGTTCATGGGCAATAGACGCACGTTCATGTCGGAAAATGTCGAATAGCGGCTGACTGTCGGAAAGCGACTGGCCTCTGCAGGCTTCAAGTTTCCTCCCGCCAGAAGTTACATAAGTCGTTATCAAATAGCAGGTTGTGATTGAGCTTCACGTTTTCGAGCGACTCCGGTGCTACCCGGCACCTCGATTGCGCAAGCGATTCTGTCCACGCGGCGTTCGATCGACGTGCGGATCAACCACCTGCGCCACCCTACTTCGAGATTCGTCATGAAGACCCCCAGCCTGATCAAGATCGTCCTCGGTGCGATGCTCCTGGCCCTGGCCCCCGTTCAAACGGCCGATGCCGCTGATGCCAAGGGCCCCGCCAGCCAGTCCGCTGCCGCAGTCGAGCCGGGTGGTCGCGACTGGGTCGTCAAGGCGGAGAACAATATCTGTGGTCTCTCGGACGCGACCCAGCTCTCCAATCCGGTCGTCGTCGACTTCCAGGCCCTCCTCGACGCGACGCCTGAATACAAGAAGATGAAGGACCAGAAGATCAGCGCGACCTCGCCCGAGGGGATCAGGCTCAACAATGAGGCGGTCAACCGGATCGCCACCCAGTGCGAGACCATCCGGTCCTCCAATGGGTACTGCAGCGTCTGGAAAGAGATCAAGCACAAGGACGGTCGGGCGGTCACGGACGTGACGGACAAGGTCAAGGCACTGCTCTAGGCCTGGCTAGGATCCCAATTTTTCCACTCCCGTCCTGAGCCTTTCCTTCCTGGCCCGGAAAGTCGATCCACCGTGGGTGCCCCGGCCACCAACCCTCCGCCGGCCCCCCTCAGCGTGTCCCAGCAACTCATCCGCGGGCTAGCCCTCTGCATCGCCCTGCTGCCCGTCGGCTGTGTCGGACCGGAGGAGTTCCGGGCGGAACACCCCAAGCGCGAGCTGACCGTCGAGGAGTTCAGCGAGCTGCTCGCCAAGGGCACGATCCTGCCGGTCGAGGGTATGGATGGGGAGCCTTTCGCCAACTTGGATCCGGGCATGGGCGACGAGGCTCCCCCCAAGGTGGACGCGCCCGGGGTGTCTCCGCCGGCCGCGGGCCAGCCTCCGTCTGTTGGGGGCGCGAACGTGCCGCATCAGCTTCCAGCGCGCCCGACGCCCGGCGCCAAGACGCCGCCTGAGAATCCTTACCTCGTGTTCGGCGAGCGCATCAAGGTCAACCCCGATGGGACGCTGACCAAGCCCTACCCGATGCGCGTCGGCACCGGCACGCGGATGAAGAAGCTGATCGAGGACTACGGCAATTTCCCGATGTGGGTTGCGCCGGCGGCCGGAGCACCGGCGGCGCCCTCGACGCCCAACACGGTCAAGCTCGACCTGCTCGATGGCTGGGATGTCGAGCTCTATCAGGACATGCGCACGATCGGCACCGAGGCGAAGGAAACGAAGCTCGCCGACTGGCTGGTGGTCACGACCGGCCAGGAACTGCTCTACGACGTCGAGGACTTCATCAACCTTTTCGCGGCGGGTGTGCCGCAGATCGAGATCGAGGCCAAGATCGTCGAGATCGCGTTCAGCGACACGCTGGATGTCGGAGCCAAGCCCCTCGATGGCCAACCGATGTTCGACTTCACTTCCGGCGGTTTCTTCAAGAGCCTCAACTCTTCGACACCGAACGGCACCGACATCAACGAGGCCTTGCTGGCGATCGGCGCCGTGCAGAACGGGATGGCGTTCAACGCGATCCTCGAAGCGATCGCCACCAACGATAACGTCTCGATCATCTCACGGCCCAAGATTGCAGTTCGCGAGGGCGGGCGCGCGGACATCTCGAACATCGAGAAGATTCCCTACCTGTTGCCGGGCGCGATCACGGCGGGCAATTCCAGCTACGGTTCGACCGTCGCGTTCCAGGAAGTCGGCGTGAAACTCTACGTCGTGCCGCGCGTGATCGGCACGAAGACGGTTGCGCTCAACATCGACATCGAGGCGTCGGCTCAGACGGGCCGCGAGATCCTGCTGGTGACCGCGTTGGGCGACGAAATCTCGGCCCCACGGCTTTCGCAGCGCAGCGCTCGCACGGTCGTCTACCTCCAGCCGGGCCAAGCCGTGATCCTGGGCGGTCTCGTGACCGAGCGAAACGTCGAATCCATCCGCAAGGTGCCGCTCTTGGGCGACATCCCGGTCCTGCAGTATCTGTTCCGCTCGAAGTTCACGCGCAAGGAACAGGCCAACGTCCTGTTCTTCATCCGCCCGCGCATCCTGCAGGGCGTCGACGTTCACCGCGAGTTCTAGATGGCCGGTGAGGAGTCCGGCAGCACGGTGCACGGCGTCGGTTCCGTCCGAGTAGGGACTGCAGCGGACCCAGGCACGCGCACTTTCGTAGCAGCGCAGACAGCTCGGGGGCAGGCAGCAACGGCATTGTGGAGGAGCCGGGCTTCGTTCTGGCTAGACTTCGCTGGGAAGAGTGCCCGGCTCGGGGCGTCCCATCACCCATGAAACTCGCACGTTCAGCGACTCTGCGCGGAGCTCCCAGCCGGCGTGGAGTCGCGCTGCTGATGGCGTTCCTGGTCTTGATGGTCGTGCTGGCGATCTGCGCTCAATTGCGCGTCTCCACTGGAGCCTCCCAGCGCACGGCCATGAACGACATGGGCATCACGCGCATGGACCAGGCGATCGAGTCGAGCTTGCTCGAAGTCTTCGATCAGCTGAAGACCGACGCCGAGGCCGGAGCTGACACCGGTGCCGGTGCCGGAGGAGCGGCTGGGGCCGCAGGCGCCGGCGCCGGCGCAGCGCAGGTCCCCGGTGCCGCGGGCGCTGCCGCGGGTGGCGGGCAGGAACCGGTGGATTCCCACGAGGACGCCTGGGGCAAGCCCCAGCGCACCGAAATCAGTCAGGTCGAATTGCGTGTATTCGTGCAGGACGAGGACTCGAAGGTCAACGTGCTCGGCATGCTGGCCGAGAACGAGGACGAAGCCAACAAGGCCTACGAGCGCGTGGTCAAGATTCTCGACACCTGCCGCCAGGGCACGACCGAGGACATCGATTCGAACGACGCCGAACGCATGGCGAACGTGATGCGCGATCACCTGCGCAAGCGCGCGAACTCAGACTCGCCGCGCACGAAATTGCTCTCCGACACTGAAGAGAATCCCGACGTCGGCTTGCCGCTGTCGCTGAAGGAATTTGCGGCGCTCGAGCCCTTCGAGCCGTGGCACTTTCGCGACTACCGCGACGATCGCGGCAAGATCGTGCACGGGATCGGCGCCTTCCTGACGGTCTACACCGCCATGCGCACCGGCGATTCGTTGCTCCCTGCAACTTCGGGTGCGGGCGGCGGAGCGAGCGCCGCTGCCGGTGGTGCGGGAGCCGGCGCTTCGAACGGGGCCGCGGGCGGCGCGTCGAATCCGGCCGGCAGCAGCGGCTCGCCGGGTGGAAAGCAGTCACAGTCCCTTGGCTCAGGCTCGCTGGCCGGCGGGGTCCCGGCCGGTGCGAGCGGCGGACAGAACGCAGCGGGCGGCCAGGGCGCGCAGGGCGGAGCCAATGGCGGCTCCGGCGCCCAGGGCGCGGGCGGCGGCTCGCCCGCGGCCAGTTCGAGCGGCATCGCCGTCAACGTCAATACCGCTCCGCCCTGCGTGCTCAAGGCCCTGATGGAGGATCGCGACATCTCCGGCCGCTGGTGGGACAGCGTGATCGAGTACCGCAATCTCGAAGAGAAAAAGGAAGACGACAAGACGACTGAAGAGGCGGATCCGGTCTACGACGAATACGGCCGTGTCGTGATCGTGCGCCAGGTCTTCGACACGCTGGCGGAACTCGATCAGGTCCCCGGAACCGAGCGGCTGAGCGCGGATCCCAAGGCGCAGCTCTTGAGCCTGCTGAACACGCAGAGTCAGATCTTTTCGATTTTCGTGACCGCGCGAATCGTCAATTCCAACGACCGCAACAACGTCGATCGCAGCCGGCCGCCGTTGCCCGGCGAGCACGACGATGAACTTGGCAACGCGCTGACGCGCAGCGTGCGCGCGGTCGTCTGGCGTGTGACCTCCGACGACGGTACGACGATCGTGCCGATCATCCGCTGGGAAGTGCTCGACTACACGCCCTTCGAAGTCCAGGACTATCCCGACGAAGATCGTTGAGCGCGCGGCCATCGCCGTTGCGGCGCGCGTCACGTAGTCTTTGCGCCCATGGCCGCGGACGCGCTGTACCTGGAAGTCTTCCAGCATCTCTTTGCCGCGGCAGCGGAGGAGATGGGGGCTTCGCTGCTGCGCTCGTCGTTTTCGCCCAACATCCAGGAGCGGCGCGATTACTCCTGCGCGATCTTCGACGGAAGTGGGCGCATGCTGAGCCAGGCCGCGCACATCCCGATTCACCTGGGCTCGATTCCGCTGTGCGTGCGCGCGGCGCTCGAGCGCTTCGAACTCGAACGCGGCGATGTGGTCGTGCTCAACGATCCCTACCACGGCGGGACGCACCTGCCCGACGTGACCCTGGTCACGCCGGTGTTCCTCTCGCGCTCGAAGCATCCTGATTTCCTGTGCGCCAATCGCGCGCACCACGCTGACATCGGCGGCGCCTGGCCGGGCTCCATGGCGCCCGCGTACGACCTGCACGGCGAAGGCCTGGTCATTCCGCCGACGCGCCTGGTCCGTGGCGGTGTCGTGCAGCGCGAGGTTTTCGACCTCTTGCTCGCGAACATGCGCGTGCCGCGCGAGCGCGAGGGCGATCTTTTCGCGCAATTGTCCGCCAATCGAGTCGGCGCGGAACGTCTGGGCTCGCTGGCCAAGGAGCAAGGGCTGAAGCGCCTGTGCGCGAGCGGTGTCGAGCTACTCGACTGGACCGAGCGCTTGACGCGCGCGGAAATCGCTCGGCTTCCGCGCAGAACGGTGCGCAGCGAAGACGTGCTCGAGACGCCCCTCGGTGACGTGCGCATCGCCGTGCAGGTCGCCCGTCGCGGGCGCGAACTGGTTCTGGATTGGAGCGGCTGCGACGCGCAGTCCGCGGCACCGATCAACACGACGCGAGCGGTGGTGCTGTCGGCGGTCTTTTATTGCCTGCGTCTGCTCTTGCCGCCTGGGACGCCGACCAACGACGGACTGCTGCGGCCGGCGCGCGTCCTGACTCGCCCGGGCAGTGTCGTGGACGCGCTTTACCCGGCGCCGGTCGCGGCCGGGAACGTCGAGACCAGTCAGCGGCTGGTCGATGTCTTGCTCGACGCACTCGCACAGCTCCAGCCTGCGCGGATCCCGGCCTCCAGTTCGGGCACGATGAGCAACTTCTCCTTTGGCGGAGTTCGCCCGCTGGATGCATCGGGCATTCAGCGGGGCAACTACACCTACTACGAGACCATCGCCGGTGGGGCGGGCGGCGGAGCGCGGGGGGCCGGTGCCCACGCGCTGCATACGCACATGACCAACACCCGCAACACGCCGATCGAAGCTCTCGAAGTGCAGTTCCCCGCGCGCGTGCTCGAACTGACCGTGCGCCGGGACAGCGGCGGCCAAGGCCGAGCGCGCGGCGGCGACGGGATCAAGAAACGCCTGCGCTTCCTCTCCGCGGCGCGCGTCGGCTGGATCGCCGATCGCGCGCTGTCGGGCCCCAAGGGTTCGAGTGGCGGCGGCCGCGGTGCGGCCGGCAGAGCTTGCGTGAGGCACAGGGACGGCGGTAGCGAAGTGCTGCCCTCACAGGCCACGCTTTCGGTCGAGCAGGGAGCTGAGATCACGATCCTCACGCCCGGGGGCGGCGGATTCGGAGCGAAGAGCGCCGCCCGGAAGCCTCAGTCGAGCTGAGCCTGCGCCGCAGGACATCGAAAAGGCTTGCCGCTCCCGACGCGGAGGGCGAGAATCCACGCTGCGAAGCGCTCGTCCTTCAGCTGTCTTTTCGTTCCTCGTTCTCGACAACCAGACCCAACCAGTCCATGCCCGCTGTCAGTGTGTTCGGTGCCCAATGGGGCGACGAGGGGAAAGGCAAGATCATCGATCGCATGGCCGGCGAAGCCGATGTCGTCGTGCGCTACCAGGGTGGTGCCAACGCCGGCCACACCGTCGTTGTCGCCGGTCAGAAGTACGTGCTGCACCTGATCCCCTCGGGCATCTTGCACCCCGGCAAAGTCAACGTGATCGGCAACGGTGTCGCGCTCGACCCGCTCAAGTTCCTCGAGGAGGTCGCCGGATTGCGCCAGCGCGGCGTGCGCGTCGACGGAACCAACTTGCGCCTGTCGTCCAATGCGCACGTGATCTTCGAGCACCACCGGCGCATCGATCAGGCCTCCGAACGCTGGCGCGGACAAGGCCGCATCGGTACGACCGGCCGAGGCATCGGTCCGTGTTACGCGGACAAGGCCGCGCGCACCGGTTTGCGCGTCTGCGATCTGCTCGAGCCCGAGCACGCCCGCAATCGATTGCGCGCGGCACTGGCCGAGAAGAACGCGATGCTGCGTCAGGTTCACGGCGAGCAGGAACTCGACCTCGAACAACAACTCGCGCGCTACACCACGCGGGCCGGCCAGCTCGCGCCGTTCGTCGGCGACAGCGCGAGCGAAGTGCGCGCCGCGTACAGCGCCGGACGCCGGATCCTGTTCGAAGGCGCCCAAGGCGCGATGCTCGACATCGATCACGGCACCTATCCGTTCGTTACTTCCTCGAGTACAGGCGTCGACGGCATCCCCGCGGGCGCAGGCTTCCCCGCGCGCTGGATCGAGCGCGCAATCGGCATCGCCAAGGCGTATTGCACGCGCGTCGGCGAAGGTCCCTTCCCCGCCGAGCAACATGGCGCGCTCGGCGAGCGCATCCGCGAAGCCGGCAACGAGTACGGAGCGACCACCGGCCGGCCGCGCCGCTGCGGTTGGCTCGACGCTCCGCAGATGCGCTACACGCTCGGCTGGAACGGCGCGGACAGTTGGATCATGACCAACCTCGATGTGCTCACCGGATTCGATTCGATCCCCGTCGGCGTCGCCTATCGACTAGGCTCGCAGGTCTTCGAGGAATATCCGGCGGCACTCCCGGGCATCGAAAACCTGGCAGTCGAATACACACAGTTTCCCGGTTGGTCGGAGGACATCACCGCCGTCCGTCACTACGAGAAATTGCCCAAGCGCTGCCGCGACTATGTCGAGGCGGTCGAGAAGTTGATCGGCGTTCCGATCGAGATGCTGTCGGTCGGGCCGGAGCGCGATCAGGTCATCGCGCGCCAAGCGGCCAGTACTCGCGCCCACGCCGCCGCGCGCTAGTTCGAGCGTCCCATGGCCCGCGACCACGAGTCCTCCAAGCCAGAGTCCGGCGCGCGCCCGAAGATCGCCCGACCGGATTTCGGCGGCGCGTTTCCCGAGCACATCGCCGTGATCATGGACGGCAATGGCCGCTGGGCGCAGCAGCGCGGAATGCGCCGGATCTTTGGACACCGCGAAGGCATCCGCAGCGTGCGCGAGATCACGACCGAGTGCGCGCGCATGGGCGTGCGCTCGCTGACGCTCTACGCTTTTTCCGTCGAGAACTGGAAGCGGCCCAGCCTCGAGGTCCGCTATCTGATGCGCCTGTTGCGCCGTTTCCTGATCCAGGAACGGCCGACGCTGTTGAAGAACGGCGTGCGACTGCGCGGCATCGGGCGTCTCGACACGTTGCCCGACGACGCGCGCGCGGCTCTGGCCGAAACCGAACGCCTGACCGCGGGCGGCGACGGCATGCTGCTGCGGCTCGCGCTTTCCTATGGAGCGCGCAGCGAAATCGCCGACGCGCTGCGCGCGGTCGTGCGCGATGCGAAGAGTGGCGCCCTGACCCCGGAGCGCATCGACGAGGAGACGCTGCGGCGCTACCTCTACGATCCGGAAACCCCCGACCCCGATCTTTTGATCCGCACCGCGGGAGAGTTGCGCGTCTCGAACTTTCTCCTGTGGCAGATCTCGTACTCCGAGATCTACATCGCCGACGAGTGCTGGCCCGCGTTCCGTACGCCCGAACTGCACGCGGCCTTGCGCGACTACGCGGGCAGAGTGCGCAAGTTCGGCGGTTTGATCAGCGAATCGCCGCCCGAGCCGAAATTCTCCGGCCGGATCTCATCGGACCGCGAGCGCGCCTGAGTGCCGTCCCGCATGGTCGAGACTCTCGAGCAAGGCAGCGCTGCTGCGCCGCCGCCGGCCGGTGCGGCGGTGGCTTCCAAGCGCGCGCGCATCCTGCAGCGCACCCTCTTCGGCGGCGGGATCGCGCTGCTTTGCGCCGGCGTCTTGTGGTTGACGCATTCGATCGGCAGCGCGACGCCTGTATTGTGCGTCGGGGCCTTGCTCGCCGTGCTCGCCGTGGTCGAGGCCAGCATGATGGGCACGCTTTTGATGCGCGGCCTGCCCGTGATGCTGCTCGTGCCGCTGTTTGGCATCACGATGTTCGAGTTCGCCTGCATCGAGCGGCCGCCCGTGCAGGCGCCTTGGGTGCAACTCGCGCTGGAGATCGGCTTCGGCACGGCGCTGGTGGTCCTCGCGCACGCCATCAACCGCGGCTTGTCGCGCTACGCGCTCGCGCGTCAAACTCTGATCCTGCTCCTGTGCGGCGCGATCGCCGGCGGGTTTTCCTGGCTCGAGGCCATGAACATGAGTCCGCTCGACGCGCTGCCCGCGTTCGCCATCCTCGGCGCGGGAGCGCTCGTGATTGCCCTGCTCGCCAACCGCAGCGCGAGTCGGCGCAAGGACTTGGGCATTGCCATCGGACTCGCCCTGTGGATCGCGGTGCCGCTGCCGGCCGTGGCGCAGATCGAACGCGTGTGGACCGTCACGGGCCTGATCAGTCTGATCGTGCTCTCGAAGATCGGGGACGTGGCCGGGTATTACGTCGGCAACGCGATCGGTCGCACGCATCCGTTCCCCAAGCTCAGTCCGGGCAAGACCGTGGCGGGATGTGTCGCGTCCTTGCTGGCCGGAGTTGCCGCCGGTGCCGCGCTGGCCCACTTCGAAATGCTTCCCCCCGGCTCCTGGGGCATCGTCGATGGCCTGATTGCCGGGGCCTTCATCAACCTCGCCTCCCAATCCGGTGACCTGTTCGAATCCTGGGTCAAGCGCCGCGTGCGGGTGAAGGACTCGTCGACCTGGCTGGGTCCCTCCGGTGGCGTCCTCGATGTGGTCGATAGTCTTTTGTTCAGCGTGCCGGTGACCTTGGTGATCTGGCCGCTGATCTTCGACGCATGACCGCGAAGCACTGCTCAATCCAGCTCATGCCCCCTTGCGCGACGGCCGTGCGTGGTCGATCCTCGGTCACGCTGGACGCGTCGAGGATCCTCTTCGAGCCCCGCGTCGAGGCCGCCAATCTCCAACACCCCGTGCTGACGAGTCCTACTTGGCAGAAGTAACGATTCCCCTGCGCTCCCA
>JAYUUV010000057.1:0-40295 GCA_043754695.1 Planctomycetota bacterium | reverse complement strand
GGATGAAGACCGCAAAGTCGAACCTGGTACCGTATTACCGCGTTCAGAGCGGGAAGGCGCCGTCGCCTTTTTGCGCGTGGCCGAGGCGCTCGGCGATCGTGATGAAGCGATTGTACTGCACGCGCAAGTGACGCGGGACTTCGGCGTAGACGTCTTCGACCAAAGTGCGCAACGCCATCGGCGGCGCCGCTTCTTGAGTGTGGATCTCGGCGTCGATCTCGGCGAAGAGCCGGGCTTCGATTTCGGCAGTTTCGCCTGCTCGCAACACGCCGCGCGCGAGCAGTTGCTTCTCGAACAGCTCCACCGGATCGCGCTTGGCCCAGCTTTCGACTTCCGCGGCATCGCGGTACTTCGTCGGATCGTCCGAGGACGAATGGCCGAGCATGCGATAGGTCTTGAGCACGACCAGCGTCGGTCCACCGCCCGCGCGCGCTTTCGCCACCGCTTCGCGCATCGACGCAAGCACCGCGAGCACGTCATTGCCATCGACGCTCACGCCCGGCATGCCGTAGGCCTGTGCCTTGTCGGCGAAACTCGCCGCCGCGGTCTGCGCCGAGGACGGCACGCTGATCGCCCAACCGTTGTCGACGCACACGAAAACCGCCGGCACTTTCCACACGGCCGCAAAGTTGAGGCCGGAATGGAAGCCGTTGGAGCTCGTCGCACCGTCGCCGAAGTGGATCGAATGCACCGCGCTCTCGCCGCGCATTTTTGTCGCGTAGGCCGCGCCGACACCGTGCGGAATCTGCGTGCCGATCACGCTCGACCAACTCGGATAGTGCGTGCCCTTGTGCTGGAAGTGATTGCACATCTGCCGACCCTTGGCAGTGTCGTTCGCGTTGCAATACATTTGCGCGATGTAGTCAGCGAGCGGCATGCCGCGGCAAACTGCCCCGCCACCCTCGCGCAGTCCTGACCACATCCAGTCGCAAGGTTCGAGCGCGCACGCCGCTCCGACCAGCGCGGCCTCGAGACCCAGCGCCGTGCCGACGAAACCGATCCGGCCGGCGCGCTGCAGCTTGAGCATGCGCTGGTCGACGCAACGAATGCGCAGCATGTGGACCATCAGACCGCGCAACGCGTCCGCGCTTTCGCCCGGCCCGAGTCCTCGGGCACCTGCGTTCTGGGCTTGGGTTTGCGAACTCATGGGGGCAAGGATCATAACGAACGGGACGCGCTTGCTCGCGCGCTGAACGGGACGCCCGAATACCCTTGGTCGATCGCCTTGGGCGGCGATCGGGCTTGCGAGCCGCGCCCCATCTTGCCTTCGAGGTTTCAGCGGCTACGGGCCAACTTCCCCCTCGGGTTGGCGGCCGGGATCGGCCCGCCAAAGTTTTTTGCCAAGGAAGCGCGGGCGCGGGGGCGAGTCCTCTAGCTAGGCTCTTGCCCACCGATGAACCAGCTAACCAGCGCCGTGCCGCCGATCACTGCCCGCTCGGTGATCATGGGCCTCCTTTTTTCACTCGCGCTGTGCGCGATGAATTCCTACCTGACGCTGTCCTTCGGCGTGATCGAAGAAGGGCCGACGATCGCGGCCTTGTTCTTCTTCGCGCTGCTCTTGCCCTTCGGCGCAAAAAGCATCACGACCACCGAGATGGTGATCGTCGCGACGATGGGCTCGGCGGGCGGAAGTCTTGGATTCATCGCGAACTTCTACGCGGCCAAGGCGCTGACGGGAGATCCCTACTCGATCCTCGATATGACTCTGTTCAGCGCCGTGTCGAGCATGATCGGCCTGGTCATGGTCATTCCGCTGCGCCAACTGCTCGTGCTCAAGGAGAACTTGCCCTGGCCCGGCGCGAAAGCGGTGCAGACCGTGATCAAGACACTGGTCGAACATGGCGATCCGAAGCAGGCGCTGATCCTCGTGGGCACCTTCGCTGCGTTGGTGGCGTACGTGATCTGCAATACCGAAGACGGCTTCGGTTGGGTGCCCGCGGAAGTTGCGTTGCCTTTTGGCCTCGCGGCTGTCGGCGGAGCGATCGCACTCTCGCCCTTTGCGATCGGCGGCTCGTACTTGATGGGCATGCGCACTTGCGTCGGCTTCCTGGTCGGAGCGTCGCTGTTGATGTACGGCAAGCGCTGGATGCCAATCGCGGCCGAGGCGTCGCCGCACACGTATTACTGGCCGGGACTCGGCTTCCTGGTCGCGTCGGGCCTGACGGTCATGGCGCTCAACTGGCGCACGATCACAGCTTCGTTCCGCTCGATGCTCGCGATCGGCGGAAAGACCGACGATCCCGACCCGATCATGTCGGGCAAGGCGCTCGCGGCTTTCGCGATCGTGTCGTTCGTGGCCTGCGCGGCGGTGCTGAACTTGCGCTTCGCTGTGAACCTGTTTCTGGTGGTCGTGCTAGTGGTCGTCGCCGGCCTGATCCAGAACATCATCGCCACGCGCGCCGCGGCACAGACGAATTTCAATCCGGCGCGGGTCATGGGAATTCTGCTGCAGGGTGTGACCGCGGCACTCGGAGGCAAGTCGGCTGCGATCAACTTGACCGGCGCCGGATTCGTCGCCGGCTCCGGCGCGCAGGCTAGCTTGCTGACCCAGGACATGGTCTACGGGAGGGCCTTCCGTGTCCCGTCGCGCTGGCAGTTCTGGACGCAGACGATCACGGTCGTGCCCTGCGCGCTGGTTTCGGCGTACATGTTCGATTGGATCCTGCGCACCAAGGACATCGCGACGCAGATGCCCGCTCCGGTCGCCAAGATGTGGGCCGCGAGCGCGACAGTTTTCGACCAGGGCTTCCATGCTTTGCCGGCGGGCGCGATCAACGCGCTGACGCTGGGCGCCGTGGCTGGAATCGCCTACACGCTGATCGAACTCATTCCAGGCGCGCGCAAGTGGATGCCCGAGTCGGTCGGCATCGGCCTAGGACTCGTGCTTGCCCCCGCCTACGGTCTCGCATTCTTCATTGGCGGTTTCCTGATGTGGATCGTGCTCGGCCGCTGGCTCAAGTGGAGCGACGCGACGCTGACGACGATCGCCGTGGCCTCGATCGTCGCCGAAGGAATCGGCGGAGTGATCAAGCCGGTGCTGCACATGCTGGGCGTGCACGGGATTTGAAAGCCGATCGCTCGCGCGCGCTCGAGGCCGGCGCCAGGGCGCCCTTGAATCGAAAGACTTGACGCGGCTAGGACTGCGGATCCTGCGACGCAGGCCAGGAGCGGTCCTCGTCCGGCGGATAGCTTGCGTCGTCGAGCCAGTCGGGCTGGAGCGACTGCGCGGGCTTGGCCGGCAGTTCGGACGGCGACATCCAGACATCCTCGCGCGGCACATCCGCGGCAGGGGCGCAGTCGATCTCGCTCTCGGCGAGCAGCGCTTCGGCCAGCGGGTCGGAATTCGGCGCTGCGAGACCGCCGAGCGTCTCGGCGATGCACGTGCGAACCTCGTTGGCATTGAAAATGAGGATCGCGGAAACATCGAGCAGGTCGCCGGCCAATTCGTCAGCGCGGGCCGCCACGGCCTTCTCGATCCTGCCGCCCACCTGCTCGAAGATCGCGGCGAGTTCACGCCTGGACGCCGTCGTGGTTTGTTGCGCGTCCACGGACGCCTGCTGCACGCCGGCTTGATGTTCGCGAGCCTGCTGCTCCTGCTGGGCGCGGAGCTGGGCCATGCTCGCCTCGAGCTCGCGTTTGGCGGTTGCAGCGGCCTGATTCGCTTCCTGCGCGGTCTTGCGCACGGCGGCCAGCTGCTCGCGGCCGAGTTGCTCTAGGTGAGATTCGACCTGTTCGAGCTTCGCGGACAGTTCGCGCTTGGTCGCGGCGTTGGCCTCTTGGGTCTGCTGCGCGGCGGCGCGCGAATTCGCAAGCTGCTCGCGCTCGGACTCGTCGAGTCGGGCTTTGAGCGACTCGAAGTTCGCGGCCTGCTCGCTGCTCGCCGAGCGCACTGTTTCGAAGGTTTGCTCGCGCGCGTGTTCGATCGCGAGCTGCTGTTCGAGCGTCCGTTCATCGACGCGCGTCCACAGCTGATCGAGGCTCGCCACCAGCTCGCTCTGCGCCCGGCGCAGAACTTCCATGGTCGCTTCGCTCGCCTGACCCAGCGCGGACTGCTGCTCGCGCAGTTCCTGGTCGACAGTTTTTCCAAGTTGCTCGAGACTTGCGGCGAGTTCGCCCTTGGCCGAGCGCGTTTCCTTGCGCAATTGTTCGCCGACCTGTTGCAGCGCGACCTCGTGTTCGCGAGCTTCTTGCTCGACGCGCGTCCCGAGTTGCTCGAGGCCCGCGGCGAGTTCGCGGCCGGCCTGGCGCGTCGCTTCCATGGTTTGTTCGCGCGTTTGCGCCAGCGTTGCTTGCTGCTCGCAAGCTTGCTCGTCGACGCGCAGGCCTAGTTGCTCGAGACTGGCAGTGAGCTCGACCTTGGCCGAGCGTGTCGCTTCCAGCGTCTGCTCGCGCGCACCTTGGAGCGCGGCCTGCTGCTCGCGTGCTTGCTGTTCGATCCGTGCAGCGAGCGCATCGAACTTGCTGTCGAATCGCGCGCTGTTCTTGCCGGCATCGTCGGCCAGGGACTTCAGTCCCTGCTGCATGCTCTGCGCCTGCACGCCAAGCTGCACGTCGACATGTTCTCTGATCTGCTTGACGGCCGTCGATTGACTGCGATCCAGCTGATCGAGCCTGCAACCGATCTGCAAGAATTCCGCGAGCCAAGACGCCGCCTGCTTTTCGATCTGCCGATCGAAGCGTTCGCGAAGTCCGTCCAGATTGGACGCGATCTGGCCCGCGCTCTTGGCTCCGCGCTCGCCCAGGTTCGCGAGACCTTCGGACAGCGCCGCGTCCTGGCTCTGCAACAGGGCTTCAAGCCGCGCCGTTGCCTCCTGATTCTGCTCGCTGCGCGTATCGGCGACTTCCGCGGCGGAATGCAACTCGTCGAGCCCTTCCTTGAGCGCGAGTTGCAACGAGCGGTGCTGCTCTTTCGCGAGCGAGGACATTTGCACGATCGTCGAGGACAATTGACGCTCGGCTTCATCGACATGTTGCGCGACGGCCGCGACTCGCGGCTCGAGCAGCTCGAATTGCGCTTTCATGGACATTTCGACGTGCTTGCCCAGCTGATCGACACTGGCCGCGAGGCGGAAAATCGACATCGTGTAGTCGGGATTCTCGACGATCTCGACTAGCCGCGTCAGCTCCGCCTGGAGCCGGACGATGTCCTGGGAAAGCGTCGAATTCTCGCCGCGCACCGTATTCAATGTGGAGCGAACGCTTTGGCCATCCTTGGCCATCTCACCAAGTCGCGCGGTCTCGCCGCGTACGACTTCCAGCGAGCCGCGCAGCTCGCGCAACGTATTGCGCAGGAAACCTGCCATCCAAAGGCACACACCGACGATGAGCAGTGTGCCCGATTGCATGCGCACGTCGCTGTGGTGCGCCAACCAATCGGCCGCCGCTGTCGAAATTTTCGGCGCGGCCATGAGCGACGTGCCGAGCAACGCGAACACGGCGCCCGCGGCCTGAAGCATGGAGAACTTCGGCTTCTCGGCAACGGGTCTAGTTGGCTTGACCGCATCGCTCGACTTGTTGCGGCGAGCATTCATTGCCCGCGCGTCGCTTGTGGCAGCAGCGGAGGATTGGAGCTCCACCTGCGCACGAGTCTGCTGCGACTCGACTTGCGCTTCCTGAGCGAGCGCAGTCTCGCTCGCGATGTCCGGGGATACTTCGCGGCCATCGTGCAAAGGCGTCGCGTCGCCGCGATCGCTGTGTGAGCGTGCGAGCCGCTCCGCCTCCTCGGGCGTCGTTCCGAGCAATTGGATCAGGCTGGCCTGCTCCATGTTCGTCGCCACGAAAGCTTCTGTGCGCAGGTTGTTTTCTAGCTCTGACATATGAGGACGTGTGCTCGATCAGGGATCGATTTGGGCGGCAAGGCCGGGCAACAGGCGAGGTGCAATGTGCGCACGCCGAATGCAGCCTGTGGATCGCCACGATCGTCGGCAGGCGGCATGTGCGCGCTTGAGAGTCGGCACGCTTCTTAGGGCGCGATCCGCACGAATCGCTCGCCACGAGCCAAGCTCCCAGGCACGGCGCTGCCAGCACGGAGCTGTAGCGCGGCCCAGGAGCGCTACTGTCCGCGCCCCGCGCGGCCGTGTGTTTCGCGATTGCGCCCGCGCCAAGCTCCGGTTCAGGCGACCTGCTCGCGCGAGTTGTCCGGCGCTGCGTCGGCGTTCGATTTTTCTTTGGCCGTGAGCGAACGCACGAGTTGCAGTTTGTCGAGCTCGGGAAAGCGCCTGGCCGCTGCGGAAAGCAGCTTCCACAGAATCGCTTCGACGTGCAGACTCGGCTTGCCCGCCGTCGACTCGGCGGCGCACAAGCGCAGCGCGTCGAGCGGTGTCTCGATCAGTTTCGTCGTACGCAGATGAGTCCAGTGCTCGCGCGGAAACGCGTAGAAACTTGTCATCTGCCTCCAACCCACGCCGAGCCGCGCGCCCGCTTGCGCACAGCGCACGCCGCAGCGCTTCACGAACTTCAGTCGCAGCGCCTTGGCCTGCGTGCGCGAATCCGCGTCGGCGATCGCGGCGATCATCTTGGCGGCCTCGGACCGGCGCTCTCGCGGCAGCAGCGCGAGCACCTTGGCGCTCCGGTGACTCCAGCAATGTTGCTGAGCACAGTTCCAGCCGAGTTCGTCGATCGCGTCCCACACCCCGAGCGCCTCGTCCGCGACGACTAAGCGCGGCACGTTCATCCCGCGTCGCACGAGGTCCTGCAGGAGCGCCAGCCAAGCCTGCTTCGACTCGCGCTCGCCGCACTCGGCCGCGATCACGGAACTGGACCCGTCGGCAAAAGCCGCGACGAGCAAGAGCACGGCTGCGCCCGTGGCTTCTGCGCCGGCCTTGGGGTAAATCCCCTCGGCCCAGACGTAGGCGACCTCGCCTTCGATCGGCTGACGATTCCAGTCGCGGTGCGCTGCGCGCCAGCGTGCGCACAAGCGCTCCACGGAGGCGGCCGAGAGCGGTTCGACATCGCCCAACAGACCCTGCAGCGCAAGTTCGAGATCGCCCTGAGCGAT
This sequence comes from Planctomycetota bacterium, assembly GCA_043754695.1. Classification (GTDB taxonomy): domain Bacteria; phylum Planctomycetota; class UBA1135; order UBA1135; genus JADJQU01. The sequence goes on along the minus strand of JAYUUV010000057.1, from coordinate 33,298 downwards.
GCCGTCGCAGTACAGCCGCATCAGCTGCCGCGATTGCGCGGACTTCTTCCTGGTGAAGAATGCGGCCAGGCGATTCTCCGCCAGTTCGTCGATCAGCGCCTCGCCGGCCCGCGCGTCCTCCTGGCTGCTTTGGATGGCGTAGTTCAGCACCTCCATCGAAGAGTTGATCTCGGCGATGCGCTGCTCGCGCTGCTCCCTTTCGCGGGCTTGCAGCTGTGCCTGTTCCGTGACGGCGTGGCAGCGGTCTGCGAGTTGCGCGCGTTCTGCGCGCAGTTGGAGAATTTCTTCGTTGCGAGCGGCCAGTTCGGCCTCGAGTTCGCTGCTGCGCGCGGCCGTCGCGACCAAGTGCGTCTGCTCGTTTTGCAGGTGCAACTTATGGCGCAATTCGCTTCGTTGCAGCGCTTGTTCGAGTTCCAAGCAGCGCTTGTCGCCGGCCTCGAGTGCAAGTTTGTCCTCGAGCGCCGCGTTGCGCAGCGCCTCGATCGCGACGAACTGCTGCTGCAAATCCGCGTCGCGGACGGCCACATGGACTTCGAGTTCGCTGGCGCGGGCAGAAAGGGCGCGCTGCAGTTCCTGCTCCTGGCGCAAGCCCTCCGCTTCGACCTCGAGCAGGCGGCGCAGCTGCTGCTCGAGTTCAAGATTGCGTGCGATCAGCTGCTCGATCTGGCCGCCATCCGTCGTGGCCTCGCGCTCGGCTTGTTCGAGCTTCGCCGCGCGCACGGCGAGTTCCTGTTCGTGTGCCGCGAGCTGGCTTTCGAGCTCGATCTGGCGCTGCGAAAGTCCGCTCAGGAGCAACTGGTCGCGCAATTCGCGCTCGCGTTCTTGTTCGGTCCAATGCTGCAAGGTCTGTTCGAGCTGCGCGCAGCTCCGGCCCAGCACGTCGAGCTGCCCGCCGCTCTCCGCCAAGTCCGTCTGCAACGCTTCGATCGTCTCCGCGGACTGGCGCAGCGCTTCGATTCGACCCGCATGCTGAGCCTCGAGTTCGCTGCGCTGCTGCGCGGCTTTTTCGGCCACGCCGGCGTTTGCCGCCAGATCGCCTTGGAGCGCGACGATGCTCTGCGCAAGGCCGCTCAGCTCCTGATCGCGAGCCAGCAGCTGAGCTTCGAGCTCGCTGCGCTGCCGAACCAGGACTTCGACCGAGCCGACGCCGGCCGCCAAGTCGCTGCGCAGCGAATCGATCACCTGCGCGAGTCGCCGCAGCTCATCGTCGCGACCGACGAGCTGGCCTTCGAGCTCGCTGCGCCGTTGACTCAAGGCTTCGACGGAGCCTGTGCTCAGCGCCAAGTCGCCCTCCAGTGAATCGATCCGTTGCGCGAGGCGGCGCAGCTCTTCATCGCGACCGGAGAGTTGGGCTTCGAGCTCCACGGCACGAACCCTCAGCTCGGCTTGCAGTTCGCAACTTCCAAGCCCGCGTTCCTGTTCGAGGACAGCTTGTCGTTGCAGCTCTTGTTCAAGCTCCCCGCAGCGTTGTTTGGCTTGCAGGATTTGCTCGCCCTGCGCATGCGACTCGCCCTGCAGCCGCTCGATCGTCAGCTCGCGCTGAGCCAACGATTCGTCACAGCCGGCGAGCTGACCTTCGAGTTCTTGGACTCGCGCGGACAATGCTCGTGGGACTTCCTGTTCCAGCAGCCGGCGCTCCTGCTCAGTGGCCGCACGTTGTTCGAGTTCCGCTTCGAGCTGCGCGCAGCGTTGGGTCAGTGCATCGCAGCGGCGCTCTCCGTCTCCTGCGTCAGTCTCTAGTGACTCGATGCGGCTCTGCTTGGCCTCTGCGTCGGTCTGCAGGCTCGCGATCGTCGCTCGACTCGCTTGCAGCTCGCTTGCGCAGCTCGCGTGGCTTTGCTCGAGGGCAGAAAGTGCACGCTGCAGTTCCAGTTCCTGGCTGTCGCGCCTCGCTTCTCGCTCGACTTCGCGCGCCAGCCTCTGTTCGAGTTCGTCGCACAGTTCGGAGACCGCCTCAATGCGGCTGTCGCGCGCGGCGAGATCCTGCTGCAGCGCATCGATCGCGGACAGTTGTTCATTCAACTGCGCCTCGAGGCCGGCGACTGTTTGCTCGAGCTCGCTTGTTCGCAGGGACGGCTCGCCTTGCAAGTCGTGCCTGTGCAGCAAGCGTGCTTGCTCTTCGTCGGCTTGTTCTCGCAGGGCTTGTTCGAGTTCAGCGCAGCGCTGACCGAGCGTCCCGAGCTGCGCACCTTTGGCGGTCAAGACCTCCTGCAGCGATTGCAAGGAACCTGACTGCTGCTGCAGTTGTTTGTCGCGATTTGCGAGCTGCAACTTTAATTCGCTGCCTTCCTGCAGCCGTTGTCCCAGATCCAGCGTCAGCCGGTTGATCTCGCGCTCGCGTTTGCGCATGCGCATCACCTCGACCGCCACGTAGCCGCCGCCGAGCCCGGCGGTCGCACAGCCCAAGAGGAATTGGAGCCACATGAGTTGCATCAGGGTTGTGCGATCTCGCAGCAGGGGCGAGCAGATTGGATTTCGACGCCCGCCTGCGCGCGTGTCGAGGTGCGCGCGAAATTCTGGATCAGTCCGCCGACCGAGCGCTGACCGCCATGAGTTCCGCTGACCGATCGTGCTCCGCACAGTCGTGTGCGGGCGAAACGCTGGCGGGAATGAATGCGAGCGGATAGCAGGAGCGAAATCGGTGTCACGCGCATGAGCCGGCTTCAGAGAGGAACGGGAAGGCAGCCCTCATTCGGCTCGCGGCGAACCGCGTCCGTAGCCAATCCGGCGCGGGGGGCCGTTGACCCTGGCCTTTCGCCGCCGCGGGGCCCTGCGCCGAACGGCGGCCGCGGACGAAGATTGCCTGGGAGCGGGGCGATGCTTCGGCCGGCAGCGTGCTCGACCAACTCGACTCTCGCAGGCGAGGCTTGGAGTCGAAAAAAGTTCCCGCCTGGGAAGGCCGTTGATCGAGGGCTGCACGGGCGGCGGCGCTCGAATTTCGGCGTGAGGCCGGGGCTGGCGAATGCCCGACTGCGCTCGAGCTCGACGGCTTGGCTTGCGGCGAGTTCGCGATCGAACTTGCATCTCGCTCGCGCAGGTCGATCGGCGAAAATAGTTCGGAGTGGAGCCTGACTCCGTACGGTCGCAGCCCTGGCGCCTAAATCGTGTTGTGCACAAATGTCGACACTTGGCTGTAAATGTCAACGATTGTGGCTATAATCAGCCGCGAAACGCCTCCAACCATGGCCAAGCGAGCGAGCATCTTCAGACACCGCGACCTCGGCCGAGTCGGCCTGAGCCGGGGGCAGTTGCGCGGAATGGTACGGCGAAAGGAGGCTCAGCGCGTGAGCCGCGGGCTCTATCGACGAGCCGGAGAAGTCACCGAACTGGACAGCGTTGCGACCGTGTGCGCCCGACTGCCGGAGGCGATCGTCTGCTTGCTCTCTGCGCTGATCATCCATGACATCGGATCGCAACTACCGTCGGAAGTCTGGATAGCTCTGGACCGCAGGGCTCGCAAACCTCGCATCGACGATCTTCCCATGCGGATCGTCCGGTTCTCCGGTCCGCTGCTGCGCTATGGCGTCGAAACTCGACGGGTTCAAGGAGTCGCGGTTTCGATCACATCGCCCGCACGCACGATTGTCGATTGCTTCCGCTATCGCAACAAAATCGGTCTTGACATCGCGCTCGAAGCGCTCAAGGACGGCCTGCAACGGCGACTTGTCACCGTGAACGAGATCACCCGTGCTGCGAAAGCGTGTCGCGTCTTCACCGTCATCAAACCCTACCTCGAGGCAGCCATCGGATGAGCAGGAAGCCAACAGACATGGGAGCGTCCGTTCGTGCGCGACTCCAAAACGTTGCGCGAGCGCGGAACTTTGAATTTCAACTGACGCTCCAGCGCTACGCCATCGAGCGATTCATGTACAGGCTCGGAGTCTCGCAGCATCGGGATCAATTCGTCCTGAAGGGAGCGATGCTCTTCGTGCTCTGGGACGATTCGATCTTGCGCCCGACGCGCGATCTGGATCTCGCTGGATTCTGGGCCAACGACGCGGACTCTCTGGTGGCGGCATTTCGCGAGATCTGCGCGATCCCCTACCCAAGCGACGGCATCGAATTCGAGAGCGACACGCTCGAGGTGACGCCGATACGCGACGGCGCCGAGTACCACGGCTTCCGCGCGCGCATGAACGTGCGACTAGGCAGCGCAGTCATTCACCTGCAAGTCGACGTCGGGTTCGGGGACGCCATCGTTCCCGCTCCCGAGGATGTGAGCTACCCGACACTGCTCGATGCCGAGCCGCCCAGGATCCGCGCCTACCCGCGCGAAGCGGTGTTGTCAGAAAAGCTGCACGCCATGGTTTCGCACGGCGAGATCAACAGTCGCTACAAGGATTTCTTCGACGTCTGGCTGCTCAGTTCCAGGTTCGAATTCGCCGGCGAGCGTCTCGCTGCCTCGATTCAGGCGACGTTCACTCGCCGCAAATCCGTTTCGTTTTCTCCGTGGCCCGTGGCGCTCACCCCGCAGTTCTACGCGGACTCCATGCGCAGTCGGATGTGGATGAACTACCTCAGTCGTTCCAAGCTCGTCGATGCGCCCGCGGAGTTTGACGCGGTCGGCGCGCGAGTGATCGATTTCCTGGGACCGCCGCTTCGCGCGCTTTCGGCGGCTAGCGGATTTGAGCGGTCCTGGCCGCCCGGTGGGCCGTGGGTGTGAGCGAGCGAAGCGAGATTCGAGCCGGCGGATGCTCGGGAACTTGATCTCGGAGTGCGCCAATATCGATGCAACGCCCGTCGTGATCGAACCCGACATTTGAGCGATCGACGGGCTGCGACTTTCGGGCGGCGAAAATAGTTCGGAGTGGAGCCTGACTCCGTACGTCGATTGACGCGACTCGGGCCTTGCCCAAGAATGTCCCGGTGACATTGCGAATCGCGAACTTCGCGGCCTGCGTGCTTGCGATACTCACCTTGATTGCGGCGAGCAGTCCGGGGCGGATGTTCAATCTGGCGTTTTTCTGCGCAATCGCCGGTTTTTTTGCGTCGCGGGTTGGACGATGGGCTGCAGCGCAGGCTACCTTCGGTTCACTCTGCGCGCCGGCGAACCCCGAGTTCGGAACATGCTGCTCGTCCCGCTGATTCTTGTGCTGCTGGTGATGTCCGTACTCTCGCGTGTGCCGATTCAACTGCGCCTGTGGCTGAGCGAGTCGGCTCTGCTCGCCGGTGCTCAAAAAGTCCGCCTTTCGCCCGGTGAATTTGAGTTGGGCGGTCCGTTCTACGAAGAATCACAGCGCTTCGGACTCTTCGAAGCGACCTGCCAGGGCCGCGGCAACGGCCTCGACGTGCCGTGGGGTGATAACGTTTTCTTCTCGACCGAGCCCAGCGGCTTCATCGACGCCGGCGGCTTCGTCTACAGCCCGGGGAGCCGGCCGCCTGGCGAGGGCGAGGGTGTCGAATTCACGCATCTCTTCGGCCCCTGGTATCTGTGGGAGGAACGTTGGTAGCTCCGCATGGAGACAATTCCCGTCCGCGCCGCAATACTGAAGTGATCGAACCATGCACAACGCGCAAGAAATCCTCAGGGCTCCTTTGCGCGCGATGATCCTTGCGCTGCTCGTGCTGCTGACCTGCAGCGCGTGCTCCCACGAGATCCGCCTTTCGAAAATCGACATCGCGGGCACGTCGACCCATGAGACGGGCACGTACATCTACTTCCAAGTTCCCGAAGGCGTTCACTGCGCCGGAGTGCGAATTCGGAAAGAGGGTCAGCGCCGACTGATCACGTTCCTGGAATCCAAGGACGGCGCAGCCATGCGCGTGGACTCGCAGGCCACTCTCCCGAACGACCATGCATGGGAAGGAAAGCTGCGCGTGGAAATTCCGATCGATCCTGAGATTCTCGAGCGTGGCGGCACAATGGAACTCGTGCTCGAGGGACACGGCGAGTCCAGATCCCTCGGGACCGACACCTTCCCGGATCGGCGGTCGACGAGTCCGGACAAGCAGCCGAATTCTCCAGCTGCTGGCCGCTGAGCGAACGCGCGCGAGTCCTTGAAGTTGCCGCGCCCGACGCAGGCGTCACCGCGCGCGGTAACGCGAGAAACCGGCGAGGTCAAACCGAGTTCGGTACACACGCTCCTGCAATGGATTCGCCAAGGCCAAGCGGCGCGAATAGTTCGGAGTGGAGCCTGACACCGTATCCGACACCGTATCCCGGCAGCGCATGCCTGCTACCGTATCGCAATGTCTAAGCCCGCTCCCAAGGCACCCATCGCGAGCGTAAGGCTGTACGAGGCCCTCATCGCCACGCTCCCCGGTAACGAGCGCAAAGGCGCAGCGATGCTCTACACCTCGGTGAACGGAAACATGTTCAGCCTGCTCACGTCTGACGGCACCCTCGCGCTGCGTCTGCCCTCGCCTGAGCGCGAAGAATTCTTGAAGCGCCACAAGACGAAGCTCTGCGTGCAGCACGGCGTGGTCCTGAAGGAATACGTGAGCGTCCCCGCCGCGCTACTGGGACGTACGAGCGAACTCTCCGCGCACTTTGCGGTCAGCTATCGATACGCCAGCGAGCTCAAGGCCAAACCGACGACTCGAAAAAAGGCAGCGAAGAAGACTACGACGCGGACCCGTCGCGCCAAGTGAGCGGCGCAGATCCCGATACCGTACCAGGTTCGACTTCGCGGCTTCGATCGAACACGAGCCGGCTGCCTTTCCCGCGCGTCTACAGCGCGCTGGCCACCTCCACCGCGCGAGTCGTCCGCTGCGGAGCTCGACGCCGTAACTCCCCGCGGGACCAGCAACTCTCCCGCGACGCGCTGGCCGGGCGAATAGTTCGGAGTGGAGCCTGACTCCGTACGTCGTTGCCCTACGACGCGGGCACTTCTAGCATGGGCAATCGTGCAGGAAATCGAATTCCCGTCCGGTGACACGCCGGTTGCTGCGATCGCTTGGTTCAAACTCTGGACGCGAATGCGCGACGAGTCCGAGCTTCTGATTCGCGCCAGTTCGGCCATCGGACGCGTTGTGCCCACGGTGCTCATCGTGAGTTGCGCGAGCGATCGCGGCATCCGAGCGCTGAAGACGGAAATCGAAGTCAATGGCGATTGGAATGCCGCCGTTTCGATGCTCGCGCCGGATTCCGCGCAACGAACCGATGTCGTTCGCGATCGCGGCCCCACGCTCTTCTGGGCCAACACCTATGACCTGCCCTCGGCGCGCAGGGCTGCGGACCAGGTGGCCGACGCCCTCATCGCCAAATCACCCTCGCTCTCCCCAAGCGTCGTCCGCATGGTGCGCTTCGTGTTCGAAGAACTCGGAGCCAACGTAGTTCAACATTCCGCCGCACCTCGCACGGGTATCGGTTGGGCGGACATCGACACGCAGACAAAACGCTTCACGATGAGTTTCGCCGACTCCGGCGTCGGTATCCGCACAAGCCTGCAACGCAATCCTGAACTTGCCGGTCGCATCGCGGATGACGCGGAAGCGCTACAAATTGCCCTAAGTCCGCGTATCTCCGGCACGGGCGCGTCGCGGAGCAGCATGGGCTGGGGCTTGAAGGCGCTCGTCGACCTGTCGGATTTGCTGAATGCCGAACTCTACATCGCCTCGGGAACGGCGATGCTGACGCGACGATCGAGCGCGGGTCAACGCACGAACGTGATTCGCGAAATTCCCGAGTGGCGCGGTTGCTGGATCGCGCTCGAGGCTCAGATCGGTTGAGCGCGAAGGTTTGGCGAGGAGACTGAGACAAGTTGCGTTGAGATGGCTTGCCGCAGGCCCCCTACTGCCCGCCAATCAGAATGGTTCGGGGTAGAGCTTGGCACCGTACCCCTGACCAGCTGTATGCTCAAATCATGATTGCGCTGTGCACAGTGGCCATGAGCTTTCTGCCTCAATTCGCCGTTGCACCTGCGACTCCATCTCCCAAGCCCGAAGACCTTTCCGGTCTCGGTGAGTCCTTGTGCTATCTCGGCGAATCCGCGGGCCAGTTCGGAATCCGATTTGCCGCAGCAACTTCCGGCTCGATCCACACCGAGGAAGGCAAGGTCGTGATCGTGGACAACGATCGAATCGTCGCCTACTCCGTGGGTCGGCTGCCCGGCGATCGATTGGGCAAGAGCCTCTTGTTGATCGACGACATGGACGGTGACGGAAACGTGGACTTGCTCTGCGGAGCTCCAGGCGGCCCTTACGGATTCGACAAGTCCTTCGACGAAGCTGGATACTGCCGTGTCATCTCGCAGGCCACGGGAGCAACGCTCACCGAACTAAACGGCCTCATTTCAGGCGATCGATTCGGTTGCTCGCTGCAGCGCATCGACGACATCGACAGCGACGGAGTCATGGACCTTGCGATCGGCGCAATGGCGGAGGACGTCAATTCCTGGAACTACGACGCGTCCGCACGCGGCACACGGAACCACGGCTACGTATTGCTCTGTTCCGGAAAAACCCTGCGGGCCTTGCGCTTCATCGGCGCTCCCGAAAAACAGTGCGCGTTCGGTGCCGCGATCTGCTGCGTCTCCGACCTGACAGGTGACGGAATCCGCGAACTTGCGGTGGGCGCGCCGTATGCGTCCGTGAGCGGGAAGGAATCCAAGCATGGCGGAGCTGTATTCCTTGTAGATCCGCGCTCGGGTCTGATCTTGCAGCGGATCGAAAGCACTCACTATGGCCGTCTGGGAGTCAGCCTTGTAAGCGTTCCTGATCTTGACTCGGACGGCTGTGGCGATCTTGCCGCGGGCTCAGCGGTGCCTCAGTGGCTGTCAGACCATTCGTGGATGCTGGACAGCAAAGTGCAGAGGATCGACAGTTACGTAGCGGTGATTTCTTCGGGCCGCGCTCGGATCCTTCACGAACTTCACGCGTACGACGATCGAGAGGTCGACAGCAGTTCGAGCTTTGGGCTCGCGTTGTGCTCCGTCCCGAGCGCGGTGAACGGCGAGAGCAAGGGCGCTGCGACACTTCTCGTCGGCGCACCTTCAGCCGGGAGCACCCACTTTGACTGCCGCGGCGGCGCCGTTTTCGAGGTCTCGCTGCCGGATGGCAGTGTCCGGACCGTGCGTGAGATCGACCAAGAGGTCGGCAACTTCGCCGAAGACAAGTTTGGGATGTGCCCGATCGGCTTTGGGTCCGCGCTTTGCCTGATCGAAAGCAAGAACACGCAGTCCGGATTCCGATTGCTCACCGCCGCGCCAGAGTTCATGGGTTGCGGATGCATTTTGAGAATCGACATTCTCCCGCGGTCGAGCGAGTCCACCAAGGCACTATGGTCCATCGATCTCGCTGGCCAGCGCTGAGCGCGAGCGGTGTCGATTGACGGGTACGACGCCACCGCAAGACGGCTCGGCGCGACGAATAGTTCGGAGTGGAGCCTGACTCCGTACGCGCTAGTGTTCCTTGGAATCGGCTGGAGCCGGCGCTGCGATCTTCCCGCGCAGGTCAATCGCCTCAAGTCTGGAATCAGTTGATGTTTCGCCAGGTTTGAACACGAGACCCTCGATCCTCGCGACCGGCGACGGATCGCCCTCGATGAAGATCGCCAAGTCGCAAACGCCTGGCCATACGTTCGGAAGCAGAAAGGACGCATCGTGATCGACGAGCGCACGGTCCCGTACGAGCGCCTGCGCGGACGGATCCAATCCGCCCTTTCCCCGCAGCACGTGCGCCCAGAGTCGCTGCGAAGCGCCGACTTCATCGAGAACGAGTTTTCCTTCAATGCGAGCCGAGCGAGTCAGCGTGAGCCAGACATTCGTCGCGCCGGGAACGATTCCATCGCTCTCGGTATCGACATAGCCGTGCTTGGTTGCTCGCAGCTGAATTCGGCCAGCGACAGTCGGCCCCGAAAGATTGAACGTGCCGTCCCTGTTGCTGTGCCCGGAGATCTCATACTCGTAATTCCAGGCCGGACCGTGCGCTGTATCAGCGCGAATTTCGCCGAATATCAACGCAAATGAGATCGGATTGCCGATGTCGTCGATCGCGCGGCCGGAAATCAGCTCGCGCTTCGCTTGAATCACGATGTCACCGAGGTCCATAGTTCCGCTCGATTGCTCTGCGACCAGATTCACGCTCAGGCCGGGACAATCGCTGTACTCCGGGCCATTGAGCCGAAGCGAGAGCGAGCCCTTGAGCCTTGGAATGGTCAGGCGAAACCGGCCCTCATGATCGGTCGAGCCCATCCCGCCTCCCCCACCGAAATAGGTTTCAGAATCGGTTCCGGGCACAGGATCGATCTGGAGGTGATGCATGAACGTGCAGCCCGCAATTGGTTGCGATTCTTCGTTCACAAACCTACCGATCACGCGGATGTCTGGGCGAGCCAGCGTGAGCACGAAGGCGACCCGCTCTCCAGCCGTGCGTGGTCCGCTGCCGCATACTTCGGCGCTCTCGAAGCGCGCAGTCGCCGAGACTTTCACCTCGTGACCGAGCGCCACGAAGTCGAAGACTGCACTGCCCGATCTGTTGGACATGGACATGATCGCATGACCAGCCATCGATGGCTGCTCGAGGCTTGAGGGAGCCAGTGCGTCGGCGAGTACGAGCCAACTCGAACGAATCGGGTTTCCTCCCGCGTCTTGGACGTGAACCTCGATGGATCCGTACGCTGGAAGTGTGATCCGCGCCGGCTTCGGCTGCAGTTTCGTAGGGTCGACAAGCTCGCCGATGCGCTCGAATCCCAGCGCGTCGACATGCGCTAACACGCCGCCGCGACCTTGCCAAGAAAACAGCTGATCTCGAACGCCTTCAAAGCGCGCGATGCCTTCAGCTCCTGCAGTGGTGGCGTTCATCAAATCGAAGTCGCCCCCCGCGGACGTGGTCGAGCGAATTCCGAGGGGCACGCCGACAAGCGGCACACCTTCTACGTCGACGACCTGAATCGAGAGCTCGGACAGGAGAGGGGCGGCCGACCCGGACTGTGGCCCGCGCGCAAGCGGAACTCGTGCGGGAGCAGGCGGGATCTCGGGCGTTGCCGGATGCTCTGCGGGCACAATCGAAGAGCCTGCGAGTTCCGGTCGAGCGCCTCGATCTGTCGCAGTCGGCGCAAGCCACCAGACGAGCCCGCAGGTCGTCAGGACCAGGGCTACGAGGCGCAGCAAGCGCATCACGGAAACGATCGGCTGAGCCAGATCATGCTGGACCAGATCATAGTCCGGCTTGGCCGCCTCCGCGCGGGGAGTGCATGGTCCAGGCACGGACATGAAGCCTTCCTCGAATCGGGCGTGCCCGTGGCACGCCGGAATTCTGGAGGCGAGCGATCAAGCCGACTACGACTTCACACCCAGCAAGAATGGTTCGGAGTGGAGCCTGACTCCGTACGCGCGATTCGATCGGAGGTGGCCAGCCGATCAGAACTCGAGTGAACTACAGCGCCAGCAACCCCGGCGTTTCGAGGAGCTTCTTCAAGTACACGAGGAACCGCGCGCCATCCGCACCATCCGCAAGCCGGTGGTCCACCGAGCACGAGAAGTTCATGTACTGCCGAACTTCGATGCGATCGCCCTGCGGCGTCTCGACGACTCCGGGCTTCTTCATCAAGCGATGCACGCCGAGGATCGCGACATCGGGGAAATTGATGATCGGCGTGGCCATGATGCCGCCGATATTCCCCGCGTTCGTGATCGAGAACGTCGAGCCCTTCAACTCATCGGGCTTGACCTTGCCTTGACGCGTGCGCTCGGCAAGCTCCGCAAGCTCAGCAGCAATCTGCAAAATGCTCTTCGACTGAACCTCCTTGAGCACGGGCACGATCAGCCCCTGCTCCGTGTCCATCGCGATGCCAAGGTTCACGTAGCCAAAGCGCACGATCTCCCCCGCCGCTTCGTCGAGGTGCGCGTTGAGCATCGGGTACTTCGCGAGCGCAAGCGCCGTGGCCTTCATGATGAACGGCATGTAGGTCACCTTGACGCCGCTGCCTTCCGTGAAAGCCTTGGCTTGCTCGCGCAGTTTCACCAGGTCGGTGACGTCGACTTCCTCGACGACCGTGAAGTGCGCGGCGGTGAACTTGGAGCGCACCATCGCTTCGGAAATCTTGCGGCGCACGCCGCGGAACGGGATGCGTGTCTCGCGTTCGCCAGGAGCGAAGCTGACCGGCGCGGCGGGAGCGCGCGGAGCAGTAGGTGCGGCGGAAACGGCGGGCTTCGCGACGGCGGGCGCGGACTCTCGCGCTTTCGCGAAGGCTTCGACGTCGGCGCGACGGACCACGCCGTTGCGGCCGGAGCCGGCGACTTCGCTCAAGGACAGGCCGAGTTCGCGCGCGACACGACGCGCGCTCGGCACGGCAAGCACGCGACTGTCGTCGGCGCGAATCGAGGCGGGCTTCGCGGCGGGAGCAGCGCCTACGGTGACAAGTTCGCGCACGGGTGCGGCGACTGCGGCGGCGGGCGCGACTGCGGCGACGGCGGCAGGCGCGACGACGGCGGGAGCAGTTGCGGGAGCGCCGGCGGTTTCGAGTACGAACAGCACTGAGCCGACGGGTACGACCTCGCCGGCTTTCGCGCCGAACGACACGATCTTGCCCGCCATCGGCGCGGGAATTTCGACTGTCGCTTTGTCGGTCATGACTTCGAGCACCGATTGATGCTCCTTCACCGTCGCGCCAACTTCGACCAGCCACTTCACGATCTCGCCCTCGGCGACTCCTTCGCCAATGTCGGGCAGCTTGAATTCCAAACGTCCGCCGGCGCCGACCTTCGACGGGCCGTGCGCAGGGCCGTGACTTGCGGTGGGTGCAGGCGCGGCTGGAGCTGCAGGCTTCGCGGCGGGAGTGGGAGCAGCGGCGGGTTTTGCTGCGGCAGCGGGAGCAGGTGCGGGAGCGGCGGGTGCGGCGGCGGCGGGCGCATGTTGCGCGGGCTTCGCGGGAGCGCTCGCTCCGGCGGCGGTTTCCAGCACAAAGAGCACCGAGCCCACGGGTACGACGTCGCCGGCCTTGGCCTTGATCGCGGTGATCTTGCCCGCGGCAGGCGCGGGAATTTCCACCGTCGCCTTGTCGGTCATCACTTCGACGACGGCCTGGTGCTCTTTCACCGTGGCGCCGACTTCGACGAGCCACTTGACGATCTCGCCCTCGGCAACACCTTCGCCAATGTCGGGCAATTTGAATTCGAGTGCCATGTGCGTCAGTTCCTTAGTACTTGCCGACGTGTTCGATCGCATCGAGCACGCGCCGCGCATCCGGCATGTAATGGTGTTCGAGCGTGTTGGGGAAAGGCGTGTCGAAGCCGGTGACGCGCGCCACGGGAGCTTCCATGTATTCGATAATGTTCTCCGCGATCATCGCGGAGATTTCGGCGCCGAAGCCGCAGAAGCGCGGCGCCTCGTGCACGATCACCACGCGGCCGGTTTGCTTCGCAGCTTCCAAAACGCCTTCTTCGTCGAGCGGCAAGAGCGTGCGCAGATCGACGATCAGGCAATCGATACCTTTTTCGGCGGCTTGCTCGGCGGCCTTCTGACACACGGGCACCATCGCGCCGTAGCAGAAGACCGTGACGTCCTTACCGGTGCGCACGGTGCGCAACGTCGAGAGCGGCGTCGTGTAGTAGCCCTCGGGAACTTCGCCCTTCACTTGGCGGTAGAGCGCCTTGGGCTCGAGGAAGAGCACCGGATCGGGATCCTCGATCGAGGCGAGCAAGAGTCCCTTCGCGTCCTCGGGCGTCGACGGCACGACGACTTTCAAACCGGGCGTGTGACAGAAATACGCTTCGCCGGATTGACTGTGGTAGAGCCCGCCGCGGATGCCGCCGCCGTAGGGCGTGCGGATCACCATCGGCGCGGTGTATTGACCGCCGGAGCGATAGCGCAGCTTCGCGGCTTCGCTGACGATCTGGTCGAAGGCCGGGAAGATGAAATCCTGGAACTGGATCTCGGCCACCGGTCGCAGGCCGTTCATCGCCATGCCGATCGCGGCGCCGATGATCCCGTCCTCCGACAGCGGCGTGTCGAAGTTGCGCGCCTTGCCGAATTCCTTGGTCAGGCCATCGGACGCGAGGAACACGCCGCCCTTGGGGCCGACGTCCTCGCCGAAATGGATCACGGTCGGGTCACGCCGCATGGCGGTCTTCAGCGCGTCGTTGACCGCTTGAACGAGAGTCAGTGTGGGCATGAAAAAACCTAGAGCGGGAACTTGCCGCCGCCCGCAGAGGCGTCGCCGACGCGCGCTGCAAGATCGAAAGCGGCTTGGCCTTGACGGCGGATGTGCGCGGGAATCTGCGCGTAAACGTCGGAGAAAATCGATTCGAGCGCGGGCGCGGCAGTCGCTTCGGCCTCGGTGACCGCGGCTGTGATTTCGGCCAGGCACTCGGCGTAAATCGCAGCACCCTTTTCGGGCGTCCACAGTTTCCGCGAAGCGAGAAAACGTTCGAAGCGCACGAGCGGATCCTTCTTGGCCCAGCTCTCGACGAGGTCTTTGGGCACGTAGCGCGTCGGATCGTCGGAGGTCGAGTGACCGCCCATGCGGAAGGTCAGCGCCTCGACCAATGTCGGCCCGCCGCCGGAGCGCGCGCGATCGACGGCCTCCTTGACGACCTTGCGCACCGCCAACAGATCGTTGCCGTCGACGATCACGCCGGGCATTCCGTACGCGACGGCCTTCACGGCATAGCTCTCCGATGCAGTCTGCTCTTCGCTCGGGCAGGAGATCGCATAGCCGTTGTTCTGGCACAGGAAAACCACCGGCGCTTTCCAGACCGCGGCGAAGTTCATGCCTGAGTGGAAACCAAGACTCGAAGTGCCGCCGTCGCCGAAGCTCGTCAGGCAAACGTTCTTTTCGCCGCGCAATTTCATCGCGTACGCAGTGCCGACCGCCTGCGGGATGTGCGTGCCGATCGGCGAGCTGATCGAGACGAAGTGGATCGGCTTGACGAACGAAAAGTGCACCGGCATCTGCCGGCCGCGCGCGCTGTCGCGGTCGTTGCCGAACATGTTGTGCATCATGTCCACGGGTTTCACGCCGTGGTACAGGGCCATGCCGAAGTCGCGATAGCTGGGGAAGATCCAGTCGGTCTTCTCGAGCGCGCTCGCCGCGCCGACCTGGCAGGCTTCGACACCCTTGTTGGGAATCGAGAAGCCGATGCGGCCGGAGCGCTGCAGCTTCATGCAGATGTCGTCGAAGGCGCGCACGCTTTGCATCGTGCGATAGCAGTGCAAGAGCTGCTCGTTCGAGAGATCGAGCGTGAAGCCGTTGACGCTGCCGTCTTGGGCGATGACTTGGAGAGGCTCGGCGATCGTCATGGATTCATCGAAGGAACTTGGACGGACCTGTTGGCGAGCGCGCGCACGGCTTCGCGGCGTTCGCGGATCAAACGGGCGGCGAAAAACTCGCCGGCCTTGTAGCTCGAGCGCACCAGCGGGCCCGAAGCGACGTACCTGAAGCCGAGCGACTCGCCCAGCTTCTGGATTTCGAAAAAGCGCTCGGGCGTCACGTACTCGCGCACCGGAGCGTGTTTGGGCGAAGGCCGCAGATACTGACCGACGGTCAAGAAGTCGACCTCGGCGGCGCGCAGGTCGCGCAGCGAGACTTCGATTTCTTCCTGGGTCTCGCCTAGGCCGACCATCAGCGACGACTTGGTGAACACGTTCGGATCCAGGCGCTTTGCTCCGCGCAAAGTCTCCAGCGATCTCTCGAAGGAGCAGCGCGGATCGCGGATGCGCCGCTGCAAACGCGAGACGACTTCGACGTTGTGCGCGAAGACGTCGGGCCGCGCTTCCATCAAGGTCGCCAGATCGCTGCCCTGATAGTCGGGCGTCAAAGTCTCGATCGCTGTCTTCGGCGAGCGCGCGCGCACTTCGCGAATGCAGGCGGCGTAGTGGGCCGAGCCGCCGTCCGAAAGATCGTCGCGGTCGACGGAAGTGATCACCACGTAGGCGAGTCCGAGTTCGGCAATCGCGCGACCGACGTGTTCGGGCTCGGCCGGATCGGGAGGCGCTGCTTGCTTGACGGTCTTCACCGCGCAGAAGCGGCAGGCACGCGTGCACTCCGCTCCGAGCACCATCAAGGTCATCGTGGCGTGCTCGCCCTTCCAGCACTCGCCGATGTTCGGGCAGCGCGCCTCTTCGCAGACGGTGTGCAGGCCGAGGTCGCGAACCAGGCCCTTGAGTCGGCCGTGGGCCTCTCCCCCAGGCAGGGGCACCTTCAGCCAGGCGGGCTTGCGCAGGGGCTCGGTGCTGGACCGCGAAGCTTGAATTTCCGGTTCCCCTGCTCCGCTCGAGCCTCTCCATGCGGCGTCAGAGGCCCCTGAACCGGCGGTCAGAGGCCCGCCAGGGCGTGCGGGCTGCGGGTTCGAGGGGATTTCCATGGGATTGGAGGGACCGACCAGGATAACAAACGCCGCCTCGGATGGCGCCGCGGCGGACGAGCAGCAAACTCGCCTCCATTGGGCTCCAGCCTGGGCGGTCGCGCGGTCGATTCAGGCTTCCAATCGTTGGGCCAAGACAGGATGCGCGACACAAGTCCCCCGGGAAACGGCACGAACCCTGAATCAGCTGGCGCTCCCTCCGCGGGGAGCAGCGGCTGGCACGCTGATTCGTCGACGGGCAGCAAGCAGGATTCTTCCGTCGGAGGACCCAAACCCTACGCCTTGTTGAGCGACGCGCCGGCCTCGCAGGCCGTGGGCGCAGCTTCGACGGGCGATACCGTTGAGCTCGGCGCCAGCCCCGGCTACGCGCCGGGCACGGGCAGCATCTTCGGATTCCGCAAGGCCCTGAAGTCGGCGGTCCACGTGCTCACGAAAGAGCGCTCCTTCACGCGCGACGACTCGCCGGATTCAGAAGTGCAAGTCCAGCCGGAGGCGAGCCAGCAGCCGACTGCGGAGCCCGAGCCGCAGCCTGAGGAACCGCCGGAGGCGCGCCCAGCGGGGTTGAGCGGCCACACGTCCGCGGTTGCGATCCCGGAGGTGCTAGGTTTCCTCGCGCAACTGCGCAAGTCGGGCACGCTGTGGATCTGGAACCACAAAGAGCAATTCCGTATTCAGCTCGTCGACGGCCACGTGATTTTCGCGCGCGACGAAACGCCGCAGCGCGGCTGGCTGCTCGGCGAGGTCCTGATCTCGCAGGGTGCGGTCGACGCGACGCGCTTCGAAGCCTTCATGAAACAGCCGCGCGAGCCGGGACCGCTTGGCGACGCGTTGATCAAGGCCGGACTGATCGACAGCAAGGCGCTGGCGGGCGCGATCCAGTTCCAAGCGCAACGCGTGTTCAACCGCGCCTACGGACTGGAGGACGCCTACTTCGGCTTCGACGCGCATCGAACCGACAACGACGTGCACGGTATCAAGATCTCGGTGACGAGCATGCTGTTCGAGAGCGCGCGCACGCGCGACGAATCCGAGCAGCGACTCTCGAGCGTGTTCGACGATCCGTTCGGTTAGGGGTGACAACGGAATACGGCAGCGAGCCTGACGCTGTTCCGCCACTCTTGCCCTCCACGGTTACCGTGCAGCTTCTGGATTGCGCGGGGCCCGCCTACTTCGATCGCGACCCTCGAGAAGGGATCCCGAAACCTTAGGGTCCGACGGTGAACTGAAACCCGTTCGAGAGCGATGCGTTGTTTGGCGCAGGGAAGCCGCTGTCGCGGCCCCAAGCCTGGGCGTCGATCACAGTGCCCGGAACGGTCAAGTACGGCGCAGGTGTGCCGCCCATTGCGCCGACGGCGAAAGCGTTGAAGTCCAGCGAGTACACGCCCGTACAGTTGAGCGGCGGTGGACTGCCGCCCGAGTTGATGGCCACCGAGCGCTTCAGCGGCGTGTTGACACAGCGCAAGCCACCGAGGAACGGCACGGCGGCTTTGCCTGCGTTGCTGTACAGGTACAAGCCCGGCTTGTTGTTGAGAACGTTGACGGTGGCGATCGAGTAGCCGCTTCCGGCTGTCGCGCTGGAGGCTCCACTCGAACCGATCGACGGAATGCAGCCGTACGAGTTCACTTTCGCGGTGCAATAGGGACCGCCGAGCGGGAGATCGAACTCGACGAGGTAGCCTGTGATGGCAATGGAATTGTGATTGTCAGTGCCGTCGTTCCAGCTGCTCATGCCGAAACCGGCATGGTTCCAGTTGAGGTAGTCCTCAGATCCGAACGCATTGTCGGGCTGCCCGGGCTCCCAGGTCGCAAATCCCCACGGCTCACCAGTTACCCAGGTCCATCCGCCGCCCGGCTCGAAGTACGAGGGTGAGCCGTGATCCTGAAACCCACCTAGCCAGAGGTCGATCAGTGGTGCCGGGCAATTGGTCTGGACGAAGGTCTGCTCTGCGGCATCAACTAGCGTCGCGAGGTGTCCCACCACTCCCTGGAAGGTCAACGCTTCGGCCGCAGTCTTGGCGGTGGTCCAGTTGAGACCGGGCGCGTCGATCTTGTCGTAGTAATGCCCGTTGGCCGGATTCAGCACAGGTGTCTGGGACGAGGCCGGCGCCTGGCCCGCACCGATGAAAAACGCGAGCGCGAGAATTTGTCGAGCTAGGTGCGTCGTTCGCTGCATGGGAAGAGAATCCGTGTCGGGACTACCGGTAGGTGAACTCTGACTGCGAGCTGAGGAAGGTCAGGATAGTGACCGCGCAAGATCTCGTCGGGAGCGCCCATCCTTCGGCCAAACTCAGATTTGTGCTGAGACGGCGCGGCATCGATCGCATGGCTCTCCAGGCTCGCTCTTGGAGACTTAGGGTCCGACGGTGAACTGAAACCCGTTCGACAGCGATGCGTTGTTCGGCGCAGGAAAACCGCTGTCGCGGCCCCAAGCCTGGGCGTCGATCACCGTGCCTGGGACGGTCAAGTAGGGCGCAGGTGTGCCGCCCATTGCGCCGACGGCGAAAGCGTTGAAGTCAAGCGAGTACACGCCTGTGCAGTTGATCGGCGGAGGACTGCCGCCCGAGTTGATGGCCACCGAGCGTTTGAGCGGCGTGTTGACGCAGCGCAGACCACCGAGGAACGGCACGGCCGCTTTGCCTGCGTTGCTATACAGATATAGGCCCGGCTTGTTGTTGAGCACGTTGACGGTGGCGATCGAGTAGCCGCTGCCTGCGGTCGCGCTGGAGGTTCCACTCGAACCGATCGACGGAATGCAGCCGTACGAGTTTACCTTCGCGGTGCAGTAGGGACCGCCGAGTGGGACATCGAACTCGACGACGTATCCTTCCATTTGAGGGTTGGGGTTGTACATGTCATTCCACGCTTGTCCTACCAGGTCCAGCCAATCCTCGGCGCCTAGGTTATTCGGCTCGCTCCCACCCCAGTTCGTATAGCTCCATGGTTCTCCAGTCACCCAAGTCCACCCCCCGCTCGGCTCCGAGTAACTGGGAGACGCGTGATCCTGAAAGCCTCCTAGCCAATGGTTAATGCCATAAGGCAAATTAGAGAAAATCCACTGGTTCTCCAGAGCATCCGTGATCGTCGCCAAGTGTCCGCCAAATCCCTGGTGGCTCATCGAACTTGCCGCGGCGTCCGCCGCGAACCAACTGATGCCCTGGACATTTATCTTGGCGTAATAGTGCCCGTTGGCCGGATTCAGCACGGGTGTCTGGGCCGAGGCAAACGTCTGGCTCGCGCCCATGAGAATTGCGAGTGCGAGCAAGTGTCGAGCGTTGTGTGTCGTTCGTGCCATGGCAAGTGACTCCGCGTCGGACGTAGGTGTCGGGAAACTCTGAGTGTCGCTCGAGCAGGGTGATGATAGGGCCTTCGCGAGATCCTGTGGGAGGGGCCATCCCTCTGTGAAGTTTGCGAGAGCTCCTCGGAGCCGGATTGCGCTGCTTCCGTGATCAGGGAGGGAAAGCCTGCTGCCCCAGTGTCAGGGTCGGATCCCAATGCCAATCACAGTGCTGGCCTGAGACGTCAGGCTCGCGGATCCGCTCTGCAGGGGTATCACGGCGCCACCGGCGTCCGTGGCAATGCTGACCACCCAGGCCTTGTTGCCCTGTTTCTCTGAGGTCCAGTAGAAGTACGTGCTGCTCGGGGTGAGCGCGGGCAGCGTCCCCCCGGTGATTGCGAATTGGTATTCGGCGCGAGTGGGCAGCCTCCAGTCAGAGTAGCCGGCCTCCACCAGATTCGCGGCGTACTGTTTTGCGGGCGCCCAGGACCATGATCCCGGGAACGGCTGACTCCAGGAGACTGTCGGCGGCGCGGCCAAAGAGGAGTGTGAAAGGGCCAGGATCGTCGAACCCAGGAGCGCGACTGCGAGAAGGAGTGTCTTCATGTGTATTGGGTGGTCGGTTGTCTTCCTCGGGACCTAGTTTGCGAGCGTGGCCCCCAGACAAGTCTGGCCTGGGGAGAATTTCGTTTGTTGAATCGCGAAAAAGTCGGTTCAACGCGCTCGTGCGCGTAGCTCCTCGAGGCGAGCCCAGGTTTCGCGCAGCGCAGCGCGCGTTTCGGAACTCCAAGCCTGCGTGGCGCCCTCGGAAAGCAATCGACGCATATCCGCGGTGCCCAGCCAGGCATCGCAAGCCAGGAGCAGCGTGCCTACACCGGGGTCACCCGCGGCAATCGCTCGCGAGAGCTCGTCCAGCTCCAAGCCCATCCAATTCAGTGCGGCAGCGCGCAACCGTTCGGTCACGTCGGCGGCAAGCCCCGTCGCATCGCGCCCCTCGCCCGCTGCGACCTGCAGCGCGGCTCGTGCTGCATTGCGCCGAGTGTTCGAGAGTTCCTCCCCCGCAAGGGTTGGATCTCGCTCCAACTGCTCGGCATAGAAGCGCTCCTCGGCTGCGTGAAGCCCCTTGGCCTCACACATGCGTGCAAGGTTCGCACACTCTTCCGCGGAATCGGTCGCGTTCGTCCCGGCGAGCACCGCTTCCAAGCGAGTCTCGAGCTGCCCCAAATCCTCGTATTCCGCCAGCATTTCCTCCGATGGAATCCGCCAGTTCGGCTGCGACGAGCCCATTTCGTGCCCGCGTCGCATCGCATCGGCGGCCTCGCGAAATCGTCTGAGGTTGCGCAGGGGTCGCGCCATGCCGACCAGCCGCGTGGCTGCCCCTTGGGGATCGAGCTCGATCGACTTCTTGTAGGCAGCGACGGAGTCTTCGAGGTCGCCACTCATTTCGAGCCAGTACGCCAAGCCGCTGTGCAGCCCGGGCACCGACCCGAAGCGACCGGCGAGTTCGCGAAACGTGCGGACACCCAGTTCGGCATCTTCGACTTGGACCGTCTCGCTAAGGAGCACCTGCACCGAAGCGGGATCGCCCGCGCCGAGTTCGACCGCTCGAATCGCGCTTTCCACGGCCATTGCGTGCTCACCGAGCTTGCCCAGGGCCAACGCCAGGTTCAAATGTCCGATCGCTGCATCGGGTTTCAAATCGACCGACTTGCTGAATGCGTCGCGCGCCGCTTCCAAGCGGGCGTTCTCCGCGAGCGACACGCCGAGCGCATTCCACGCCATGGCGCTCTGCGGCCGCAGCGCAACGCAGACTCGGCCATATCCCAAGGCCTCGGTTCCTTGGACCTGGCCGGTCAGGGCGTAACACAGCCAAAAATCATCGGGATGAAGCGTCTGCGCTCGGAGCAGGCAGTCACGCGCGGGTTCGGCCGCCCCCACCACTCCAAGTGCTCCACACAAATCATCGAGCGCGCTGGCCGAGAGCGTGGTGAACTCGACCGAACTTGCGATGCGAATCAACGCGGCCTCGTCGCGCTCGAGAATTGCCCGGCGAAGTTCGACGCGTCTGGGATCCACTTCTGCGGCCTGCGCAATCTCGAGCATGCGCTGAAAAGGCCGCCGTTTGGGCTCCGGCCCGCCAAGCCCCTGACCTCCGCAATAACTCAACGCGTCGATGAGGCCGCGTGAGACCGGACTGGCGGCGATCTGCTTTGCAGCAGCTTCCTCTGAAAGGGCCTCGATGTCGATGCCGTAGCCCAGGAGCGCCGCGTGCGTGTCCTCGCGCAGCCTGCGAACTCGAAAATGGCCGGCGAAATCCTCGCGAGCGCGCTCGAGATCGGCGACGACTTTTCGATCGGCCGCTTCGCGCCGCGCGATCGCCCCTGCGCGCTCGCGTTCCGCTCGAAGTTCCTCGCGAATCTTCACGATCTCGTCGCGGCGCAAGACGGGCGCTTCTCCAGCCTGCGCGGCGGCGGCGGCGCGAGCCAGCGAGGCGTCTGCGCGTGTCCACAATTCGAGCGCTCCCGGAGCACCGGCCAGCGCCTGCACACGCAGTACGGCCGCATCCTGCAATGCATTGACGATGACCGCCTCGGTGCCTGCGGCTCGCTTGCGACGCTCATTCGAGATCGTACCGTAGGTCGCAATTCCGCCCAGCGTCGCGAGCACAACCACAAAGGCCAGCGCCGTCGCTGTCCGCCGCGCGCGCCGCTCCGTCGCCGCGCGAAGTGCGGCCTGGTCAGCGCGAGTCCGCGACTCGACGGCCTCGAGTTCGGCCGCACGTGCACGGGCGTCGAGCGCCACGAACCAGTCTTCCATCGCACGCGCGAGTTCGCCCGCATCTCGCGGGCGCGCGGCGGAATCGGCTGCGAGGCAGCGTCGAGCTATCGAGGCCAGTTGGGCGTCGACCGTGTCGAGCTGCAGGCGTTGCAGCGCGGGCCCGAGCTCGGCTTTCGCGGCGCACTCGCGCACCTGTGCACGTGTCATGCCCGAATACGGTGGCAAGCCGGTCAGGATCTCGCACAGGATTCCACCAAGGGAGAACACATCCGCGCGCGCATCGACACCGTCGCCCTCGCCGCGCGCCTGCTCGGGAGCCATGTAGGCCAGGGTGCCCAGCACTTCGCCGGCGAGACTCGAGACCGGCGGTGTCCCAAGGCGCAGAGCCTTGAACGCAAGATTGGATGCGCTTTCGTCTTGGGATCTGCTGGGCGACGGCAATTCGTCGGCCGAGAGCACTTTGGCCAGCCCCCAGTCGACCAGGTGCACTTCGCCAAAGCTGCCTACCATCACGTTGGCAGGCTTGAGGTCGCGATGCACGATACCGCGCGAATGCGCGAAGGCGACGGCCTGGCAGGTCTTGAGGAAGACGTCGAGAAGCTTCTGACGTTCGGCGTCGAGACTGGCGCGATCGGCGAGCAAGGCGGCCAACGAGCGACCGTCGACAAGCTTCATCGTGAAGAAGGGCTCGCCGCGGTCATCCGTCCCGAGTTGATGGACGGGCACGATTCCAGGATGCTGCAACCTGGCGCCGATTCGCGCCTCCTCTACGAAGCGGCTGACGATTGCCGGATCGGAGGCATAGCGCGGCTTGAGGATCTTGAGGGCGACGTCGCGGCCGAGCCGTGAATCGTGCCCGCGCAGGACGATTCCCATGCCACCGTGACCGACCTGCGCGAGCACGCGGTAGTCCCCGATCGTTTCGGGTGGCGGCCCGCCTGCACGCTGCTCGGTCTGCACTCTTGACTTGAATGCCGCCTCGAGAAACCGGTCGAGTTCCGCCTCGGAAGTCTCGGGATGGCGGTCGAGGTCTTCTTGCGGAATGTTGGTCATCCGAGTTTGAACGCGGGCTTCTCTATGGACAAGTCGTGTCTCCAGGCGTGTTCATCTGGAGAATTTCGGATTCCGTCGAACCTAGGTTCACGAGAGCAGCGAGCGCAACTGACGCAATTCGGCTTCGATGTCGGCTTCGGTTCCGGACCGATGGGACCTGACCACCGCCGTGAGCGCATCCCTGAAGTCTCGTCGCGCAGCCAAGTACTCGCGGTGAATCAGCGCTGGGTCCGCGCCCCAGCTTGCGGCAATCTCCCGGATCGGCAGCCCGTCCTCGAAACGCAGGCGCAGAATCTCGAGACGCTTGAGCGCACGCTCGCCCTTGGCACCTGCATCCGCACGCTGAACTTGCAGCGCCTCCTTGAGCAGCGCGTGCGCCCACGAGCGGTCGAAGACCTCGGAAAGGCTCGGCGAGTCTTCATCGGCGCGGTCGAGATCGATCTCTGAACCGGCCACGGCTGCTCGCTGCCGGCCGGCGTCGGCCTCCACGCGGCGCGCAACGTTCTGGACGACTCCGTAGAAGAACGCACGAAAACTCTGGATTTCCGTGGTTCCCACGCGCGCGAGCACTCCTTCGGCGCGAAAGCACTCGACGAAGACCTCCTGCAGCGCGTCTTCAGTCTCGCTGCACCGTGCGCTGTCCTGCCAGCGCGCCTCGAAGTACGCGCGAGCGACCGGTCCATAGCGCAGGGCAAAATCCTCACGATCCTGGTCGCGGCCGTCGGCGGCGCCCCGGATCAGACTCCAGCAGGTAGATTGCGCTGAGTACACGGCGAGTGGCCTCCGTGAGAGTGTACCGAAGGTCCGAAGGCACTCCTCGAGCTCAGGTCAAAATCCAGCAGCAGGGCCTGGCACGATAGCAGGCGCTACTCGCGCACCCAGACCGGCAATTCCTCGTGTGAAACGCGTCCGTCGCGGTTCAGGTCCCAGCGCTCCAAGAACCCGTCGAGCGTGACATCCACCCCACCGGCGCCGACGCGATCAAGATCGGTCTGAAGTTCGATGAACTCGATCCGGCCGTCGCCGGTCTTGTCGCCTTCGGCCAAGAAATCAGGACGCGGCTTGAGTTCCTTCGTCGTCAACACGCCGTCGCGATCGGCGTCGAACGCCGCAAAAATCGTTTCGCGGCTGATTACCGGAGGCAACGGAATCTGGAACTTCTGGCGCTCCGGCCACTCGCTCGCGCGCGCCGGACCCTGGTTGCCCTTGAGCACGACGATGCGCGGCGGCAACTGCAGCGCAGCATCCTTGTCGAGGTCGAGCGCCGTGAACAGTTCCACATCAGCGCGCCATTCCTTCGGCGTCACGCGACCGTCGCCGTTCTTGTCGTGGCCACGCCAAAGTTCGGCTGCACGCGCATCGTGAAAGCGCAGCGCGCGTGTTTCGCCGGGCAGGCGCGAAACTTCGTCAAAGCTGAGCAGCTTGTCCGCATCCAGATCTAGCGCGGCAAACAGCGCGCGCGAAAACTCGGCTTCATCCAAACGCTCGTCGCTATTCGCATCGAACTCGCGCGGCCGGATCGTGTCGAGCAGACAGGCGTACTCGCCGTCGGGTTCGAGTGTCGGAGCCATTGCGCGCCGCCCCGCCGGCGAGTCTTTCGCCGGTCGCGCGGGCTTCTCCATGACCGGCGCGGATTCATCCGCGGGACGCTCCTGCTCGGACAATCGCACCAGTTCGGCGAGCGAAAGGCGCCCGTCGCCGTTCGCATCGGCGTCGCGTCCACCTCCGCTCGCGTATTCGGCGCCTTCGAGAAATCCGGTGTGGTCGAGGTCCAAGCGCGCGAGATGCAAGCGCGCCGTCGCTGCGGGCACGCTTCCTTGCAGCACGCGCGTGGAAAAGTCCAGTTTGCCCGCGGGCACGTTGAGCACGCGCGCGATCTCCGGCAGATTGAGCCAGCGCGAATCGCGGTGGCTGACATCCTTCAAACGCTCGCCTTGCTCACTGATCGAGCGGTCCATGGCGAATTCTTCGAAAGCGATCGCGCCTGCGCCGCTCAGACCTGAAAGCGCGCCGAGTTCGCGCGGCTCGGCGGAAATGGAAAGATCCGCGCTGAACACGCCGCGCTCGCCCGGCACGAAGGCCAGCGTCGAAAGGAACGGCGGTTGGTAAATCGAAGCGAGCGCCAAACCGCTGGTGGCAAAACCCAGCGGAATTTCGCCCAGCTGCGTCGTCTCCACGGGCACGCTCACGTCGAAACTCGTGATGTAGGTGCGCGCGTTTCCGTTCTCGTCGCGCTGACCGACGATCTGAACAACGTCGCGCTCGCTCGTGCGCGAGCCACCCTGGGCCTGCGCGAGATCGACATGGCTCGCAAGCTGCAGCGCGCGCCATTTCACCGGCTTTTGGGCGCGCGTCCGCTTGGGACCATCGGCGAGATAGCGCTGGGGCCAGACCTTCTGCGGCGCGCTGGGTTCCGTCGCGTCGACGAGTTCCAAACCGCGAGTCGAATCGAGCACCGCGCACAACAGACGCGCCTCGCTGCGATCGTCCGCCGCGCGCCCGCCGAATTCCTTCGGCCGCGAATACTGGAACAGGACAGCCACGCCAAGGGTGTCATCGGGAGCGCCTTTCCAATCGAGCGCCAGTCCACCGACAGCGACGGGCGACGCAGGCGTGCTGATATCGACGATCAGAAGCCCTCCCGCGCCGTCGGCTACATAGGCATAGGGCCACTGCACGTCGATCGCGCGCGCGTCGAGGGTCGCAAGACTGCCGACCTGGTGGATTTTCGACGGCGTGCTGACATCGAAGAGCTTGAGCCCGCCGGCACCGTCGGCGCACAACAGTACGTTACCGGCGAGCGCCAGTCCGTGGGGCGAGACGGTGGCCGCGAAACCCACGCGCACGGGCG
The DNA here is from genome assembly GCA_043754695.1 of Planctomycetota bacterium. GTDB lineage: Bacteria > Planctomycetota > UBA1135 > UBA1135 > JADJQU01. The sequence continues at coordinate 7,098 of JAYUUV010000057.1, read as the reverse complement.
CGGTCGGCTGCGAGACGTCGAGGACGTGCACGCCGTGATCTTGCTCGCTCGCATATACGAAGCGCGCGTGGCCCTGCAGCGGCTCGCTGTCCACCGCCAGCGCTTCGATGTTGGGCACGACAACCTTGCACAAGGGCAGTGAAGATTGGATCTGCGCGCGATCGAGCGCCACGACTTCGACGCCGCGGCGATCGGCAACGAACGCAAGCCGGCGCGCAAGCCGAAAATTCGCCGAGCCCAGTCCCCAGGTCGCGCTCGAACGATGGCACTCGACGCACGAACGCGCCGTCGGCCGCGTCGTGTGCAGTTGGTGGTGGATCATCGTCATGCCCGACAGTCCTGCCGCGGTGACCGGCATTTCCTGGTCGAGCACGAGCGCACCGTTCTTGTCGCGCACCGTGCCCATGGTCGAAAAGCCCGTCAGGTAAGGCGCGACGTGGCCGGTCTCGTTGAAGCCGGCGTAAAAGCTCTTCCAACTGGCGAAGATTTTTTCCTGCGTGGTCACGCGCCCAGTGCTGCGCTTACCGCTCAAGAGATCGAGCTGCGTCAGCGACTCGTTGCGATCGAAATGGAAGCCCAGGAAATTGGCGTTCCAGCCGGCGTGGCATGTGTAGCACTCCAGACGCGTGTGCGCCGCAGTCATCGCCTTGGTCGCGCGCTCGTTGAAGTCGGCAGTGTTGTGCGCCAAGACGTCGACGACCTGCTTCACGCGATGGCGCGTGCCGTCCACTTTGGCGGTCAACCAGACGCCGTCCGCTTCGCGCGAGAGTTGCCGCAACTTCGTGCCGCGTTGCGTGACCAAGGTCGCCGGCGCGCTGAAAGTCCCGTGGCAGTCCTGACAGCTGATTTCCACGGCTTTTTCCATCGAACCGTGCAGGCTGCCGTCCCCCATCGCGTCGTTTTCGGTGTGGCAATCGATGCAGCTCATGCCGCGCTCGTGGTGCACGTCGGGCGGCGTGATGGTCAGATCGTCGATGAAGAACGCACGGTGACGAAGCTCGTCGGTCGTGCCGGGAATTTCCGGCCCGCCGGGAGCGCCGGGCGGCAATTGCGCGAGCCCCTGAAACGAAAGCCCGATCGACGCATCGCCGTTGTGGCAGGACGCGCAAGTCGCCGTGGACGGCGCGCGGGTCATTTCATGGCGCGCGGGATGTCCGGGTTCGTTGCGCTGGGCCTGTGCATCCGCAGATTTCGACCTGCCATCGAGCGTGTAACTGACGTGGCACGCGGCGCAGCCTTCGCCGCGGTAGTCGCCGTCGAAACCGACGCGGCCGCGGACCGCGCGGCCACCCGACCACAGATGGCATTGCGCGCATTCCTTGCGCGTCAGGTCCATGAAGTGCGTCGACAGGCGATCGCGAGGCAGGCGCTCGTTGAAGGTCGGCGCCTGCTCGAGGCTCTCGAGATCCTTCGGATAGGCCGGATCGGCGCTGGTCGGAAAGACCGAGTACTTCGAGCCCTTCTCCTTCAATAGACCGACTTCGTAAAAGCCGTCGGACAAGTGCCCGGCTGTCGTCGCGTGCAAGCTCGTATGCACGCGCGAAACTTCTTCGGCGTGGCAACCGCCGCAGGTCGTCGCCGCGACGCGCAGGTCCATCGGATTGCGAAAGCGCCGCCAACCAGGATCTTCGTCGCGCGCGGCGACGCGCTCGTCGCCGACTTCGCTGCGGCGCGGCTTGACGTGCGCGCTCTCCTTGCTCGTGGCGTTGCCGTCGCCGCCGTGGCAATCCGTGCAGGAAACTTCGGCCTTGGGGTGCATCGGCTCGATGCCGGCGTGGCAGCCCACGCAGCCGGAATCCGGCAGCGAACTCTTGGCGGTTTTTGCGTCCTGGAAACTCGCCGTGTCCAATCCCGCCGCGAGGCAAAGCGCTGCAGCGGCGAAGACCGAAAGCAGGATGCCGACGCGCGCCATGCGAGCCGTTACGCGAACAACTTCGGCAGTTTGCGGCCGCGCGCCAGCTTGGCCTCGGTGCCGAGCAACGCACAGACCGTCGGGCAGATGTCGATCACCGCGACTTCGTCCTCGACCACGATGCCGCGTTTGAAGTCTGGCCCGACGCACAGACCGCTGACGAAGTTGAGATCGTCGGAACCGTCGCCGTGGTCGAGCCCGCGGCGCGAATTCAGGTCCTTGTCGCGGCCGAATTCAGGCGCGATGAACAGCGCCGTGGAATTCGCCAATTCCGGATCGGCCTTGATCGCGGCGACGAGTTCGCCGATCGACTGATCGTTGCGCCGCACGATCTCGGCGTAGCCGTTGAACGAGCCGTGGGCGATGTCGGCTTGCTGCAGCACGACGGCGACGACGCGCGGTTTGAACACCGCCAAGAGATTGCGCGCGGTGCGCAACGCTTTCGCGTCGGCGGCGTTGGGCCCGGTGATGTCGGCCGTGCCGCGCGAGAGTTCGTCGAGGATATATTTTTCGACGCGCGACGCGCTTTCTTGCGAGTTCAGACGGCCCTGCCCATCCGGCAGCAGCGGGCTCTCGATCGACGATCGCAATTTCGCGAGCAGCGCGCTCTGCGCCGGGCTCACCTTTTTCGGCCGGCCCCAGCGCGCGACAAGGTCGCGGAACTCGGCGTTGAACAGACCGTCGCTATCGAGCGTGTTGGCGCCGAAGCGCGCGCCGTATTGCGGATTCTGGCCGTAGGAATAATTGGTCTGCTGCGCGCCGCCCGAAGTCGCGATCCAGACGTCGCCGGCGGAAAAGTTGAGGTCCTTGCGCAGGTACTCGAACATCGTCGGCGCATCGCCGCGCTGGTTCTCGCGGATGCCGCGCTGCTCGGCGATGCCGGTGAACATCGAGAGCGCCGCGCCATAGTGGCCGAGATTCGACGAACGCATACGCGGGTAGAGCACGCCTTCCTCGGCGAGTTTCTTTAAGTTCGGCACGTTGTCCGCGGATCCAAAAGTCTCGCGCGTGCGCACACCGCCGGCGAAGGCGATCACGACGACGCGTTTGGTCTTTTTTTCCTCCGCCGCGGGCGACATGCCAGAGACCAGCGGCGCCGCGGCCAGTGCGCCGCCGAAAGCCGCGACTGCGCTCAGCAGTTGGCGGCGATCGAGTCCGCGCGGCGGACACTGGCCTTGGCTTTCGCTGTCTTGCATGTCAGTAACTCTGGTACTCAAGATGCGCGATCAAGGCGTAGACGACCATCGACGGCTTGCCCTCGGGATCGGCGAGGCCGGCGGCGAAGGCCTCGGCTTCCTTGGGACTCGGGGAGCGTCCCAACAAGCGTTGGAATTGCTCGAGGATGAATTGCGGCTCGTCTAGACCGTTCTTCGTGGACGGCACGCCAGTCTGTTCGGAATCGAGCAGGAGCCTGGCCATGACCGAGCGCAACGGCAGCGGATCGGAAAGACCGTCGAGGGCACTGCGCATACGACTGAATTCCTCGGGCGTCGGCTCGCGCTGGCAGACGTCGACGATCAGAGCGCGCACGAACAGTCGATTGTCCATCGCCTCGCGCCGCGCCAGGCGCGCACGATAGGCCGGCGAAGCGATCCATCCGCGCACGAGTTCCACGAAGACCTTTGGGTCGGCCTCGAAAAGTGTGACCCATTGGGCCCGTTCGAGTTTATTCGACGCTACGTGCACGTAGCGGCGGTACTCGCGCGCCAGGAACAATTCGGTCGCGGAGCGCTGCTCGATCGCCGTGCGCACCACGTCGGACTGACTCGAGCCGGGGCGTCCGAGGAAGGTGCCCGGCTTGCCGTCGTAGACCGCCTTGCCGATCTCGAGCTCGCGGCGGTTTTTCTCCACCGCGAGCCCCGCGATCTGCTCCATCACGACGGTTACGAACGTGTCCGCGCCAGGATTGCGCTGATCGAAACTCGAACACAGTGCGATGCGATGCAGCGCGTCGCGGACATGCAACGTGCCCGCGGCCAGTTCCGTCGGGATCGAGACCAGGCTCTCGCCGCGCGGCGCGAAGTTGTCGACGAGCAGGAAGTAGTAGAGCTGCTCGTCGAACCACTGCTGCCAGAATTCAGGCGAACCGGCGAGCGCATTGGCATTCCCGACGAGGTCAGTCGGTCCCGGCGGCCGGCGGGTGTTGATGGGCGTGGAACGCGTGAAGCAGTCGGCCGCGAATCGCTTGCGCTCCGCTTCGAATGGCGGTCTGCGCAACAGGTCCAGGCAAAGTGTGCGATAGCCCCCGATCGTGAGCTCGGGACTCTCCGCGCTGCCGGCGGCCGCCGGCGCCCCAACCGCGCCGGCTGCCTGTCGCTCGATCGTTCGATGTTCAGGCCACGTCATCGCGACCTACTCTACCCATCGAGCGCGGTCCGGTATCAGGTTCGGGCAGTCGCCCCTGTTCTCGCGCGGGCCAAGCGGGCATCCTCTGTGCCCCATGGACTACGCCCTGACGCTCTCGCACGTCTCCAAACGCTTCGGCGCGCACAAGGCCGTCGACGATCTTTCGCTGGCCATCCCGAGCGGTTCGATCTACGGCTTCCTCGGTCCCAACGGCGCGGGCAAGACGACGACGATCCGGATGGTGACCAACATCATCCAACCCGATGAAGGCGAGATCACCGTGCTCGGCGAAAAAAGCTCCGAGCTGACCAAGGACAAGCTCGGTTATCTGCCCGAGGAAAAAGGGCTGTACAAGAAAATGAAGTGCGCCGAGATCCTGGCCTACTTCGGAAAACTCAAGGGCATGAACGCGCAGGCGGCCAAGACCAAGTCCTACGAGTTGCTCGAGCGCTACGGCCTGGGCGAATGGGCCGACAAGCGCACCGAGGCTTTGTCCAAGGGCATGGGCCAGAAGGTCCAAATGCTCGCCACGCTGATCCACGAACCGCAGCTCTTGATCCTCGACGAGCCTTTCTCCGGCCTCGACCCGGTCAACGTCGAGATCCTGCGCGATTTGATCCTCGACCAGCGCCGCGCCGGCCGCACGGTGATCTTTTCCACCCACGGCATGGAGCAGGCCGAGCAGATCTGCGACTTCATTTTCCTGATCAACGGCGGCAAGAAAGTGATCGACGGTCCGCTGTCGGAGGTGCGCCGCTCAGCTGAACAAGCCGTGATGCTCGACTACGACGGAGACGGCTCGACGCTGCGCTCGATCCCGGGCGTCGTGCGCATCAACGACTCGGGCAAAACGGCCGAGTTGTTCCTCGCGCCAGGCACCGATCCACAGGTTTTGCTGCGCGACTTGATGAGTCGCGTGAAAGTGCGCCGCTTCGACCAGCGCGAACCCTCCCTGCACGAAGTTTTCGTCCGCGCCGTCGGCGGCCGCCAGGCAGCCAAGGATCTCTCCCATGGTTAAGAACAAGACCTGGCTCGTCGCGATCCGCGAATACACCGAGAACCTGCGCACGAAGACTTTTTGGATCGGGATCCTCTCCTTCCCGGTGATCCTGATCGTCGCCGTCGTGGTGCCGAGCCTGCTGGCGAAGGCCAAGGACGTGCGCCGCTACGCGGTGATCGATCGGACGGACTGGCTCTTGCCTGCGATCGAGGAGCGTGCGCAATACGACGACGTGCTGCAGCTCTTGAAATTCCTGCAGCGCCAGGCCGAGAAGGGCGAAAGTTCCGTGGCCAAATTGCCGACCGCGCTGCGCGCCATGGCCGACGGCCTCGACAAGAAGACGATCAAACAGCTCGAGAGCAAAGCGCGCTTCATGACGACGGTCGGCAAGAGCTTCGCGAATCTGCAGTGGCTGTCCAAACCGCAGGATGCTTCGGCCAAGCAGGACGCCTCGGCGCAGACCCAGGAATTCCTGTTGTGGATGGCGAGCATGTCGCCCGAGGAAGCGCGCGGCCTGAAGGCCGGCGTCAAGCGCGAGCGCTACCAGCGCGTCGACGTGCCTGCAGGCACCGAGGATCCCGAAGCCTGGGCGCGCACGCAGATGAACGGCGAGAAGGACGGCCTTTTCGCCTACTTCGTGCTCGGCGCTACGCCGCTCGAAAGCACCGACGGCTTCAAGTACGTCTCCAACAACCGCACCGACAAGGATCTGAAGGAATGGATCGGCCGGCTTTCCTCCGAGGAAATCGAAGCCCGGCGATTCGCCAAGGAAAAGATTGACCCCGACGTCGCGCGTCGCATCCAGGAGCCGGTGCACTTCGACGAGAAACAGCTCGACGAAGCAGGCAAGGAGAAAGAAGTCTCGAGCAAGGACGTGATCCGCCAGTGGGCGCCGCTGGTCTTCGTCTATCTCTTGTGGGTCTCGATCTTCACGATCGCACAGCTGCTCTTGACCAACACGATCGAAGAGAAATCGAATCGCATCATCGAGGTGCTGCTGTCCTCGATTTCGCCGCTGGAGTTGATGACCGGGAAGATCCTCGGCATCGCGGCGACCGGATTGACCACCATCGGTTGCTGGATCCTGTTCTTCCTCGTCGCGCTCAAGTTCGGGCCCAGGATGATGGACATTCCCGTCGACGTGGACATGTCGATCCTGATCAGCGATCCGAGCTTCCTGCTCTCGTTTGTCGTCTACTTCCTGCTCGGTTTCCTGCTCTACGCCTCGATGATGGTCGGCATCGGCTCGGCCTGCAACAGCATCAAGGAAGCGCAGAACCTGATGTCGCCGATCATGGTCCTGCTCATGCTGCCATTGATGGCGATGATGCCGGTCGGCCAGGATCCGAACGGGACCCTGGCGCGCGTACTGTCGTTCATTCCGCCGTTCACGCCCTTCGTGATGATGAACCGCGCAGCGGGACCGCCGGCGATGTGGGAGTACGTGGCCACCACGTTGCTGCTGGTAGTCTCCGTTGCGCTCGCTTTCATGGCCGCGGCGAAAATCTTCCGCGTCGGCATCTTGATGACCGGCAAGCCGCCGAAAATGGGCGAGATCTTCCGCTGGGTGTTCGCCAAGGAACGGCAGTAGCGATCAGAACCCGCGCAGCTTCAGCTGCTGCGCGGGCCACACCCGTCAACGATCCGATGCTCAGTTCTTCGCAGCGGACGCTGCGATCCGCGCGTGCACCCAAAGCGACTCGGCGACCAGCGCGGCGGTCGCCGGCTCCTGGGTCGGGTCGAAGTCGAGATAGCGCGATTCGTCGGCTCCATTCGGCCGCTTGCCTTGGAAGAACCAGCTGGTGCGCGGAGCCTGGCTCACGTCGTGATCGACATGGGC
>JAYUUV010000056.1:0-5970 GCA_043754695.1 Planctomycetota bacterium | reverse complement strand
GAACGCCGAGCCATCCACGCTGTTCCACGGAATCACGTTGACGATCGCGCGCGCGCTGCCGATCGCGCGCGCGAGTTCGGCGATCTCGCCGTCGCCATCGTTGACCCCCGCGAGCAGGGTCCATTGCACCTGCAGCGGGTGACCGCTGGCCCGCGCGTAGTCGAGCGCCTGTTCCAGCAGTTCGCGCACGGCGATGCGCGGGGCCCGCGGCAAGAGCCTGGTCCGCAGCCCATCGTCCAGCGTGTGCAGCGAGAGCGCGAGCGCCGGTTTGACGTCGTGGCGCGCCAGGGCTTCGAAGGCGCGCGGATCGCCGACGGTCGAGAAGACGATCTGCTTGTGACCGAGCCGCGCCGCGCCGCCGAGCACGGAGATCGCGCGCAGCACAGCGGTCAGATTGTGGGCCGGTTCGCCCATGCCCATCAGCACCACGCGCCGCAGCGGCGCCTGGGCGAGCGCGCGCCGCTCGCGCTGCGCCAGGGCGAACTGGGCCAGGATCTCGTCCGCGCTCAACTGGCGTAGCAAGCCGCCTTCCCCCGTCTTGCAGAACAGGCAGCCGACCGCGCAGCCGATCTGGGTCGAGAGACAGACTCCGTCGCGCAAGAGCAGTACGCACTCGACCGTCTTGCCGTCGGCCAGCTCGATCAGCAGGCGTGTGCTGCCGTCGCTGGAGGGGTGGCGCGAAGCGATGCGCGCGGTTGCTTCGAGCTGGGCTGAGATTTCGGGCAGGCGCGCGATCAATGCGGCCGGGAAAGGCGCGTGGCGGCGCGCACAAGCAGAGTCCGGCGCCGCTCCCGAAAGCCAGCGGGTGAGCAACAGATGCGCATGGCCGCGCTTCGCGCCGGCGGCGGTCCATTCGCTCTCGATCTCAAGCTGCATCCACGGATTCTATCAGGCGCTCGCGGCGGTCAATCCAGGGGCGACTCGGTGATCTCGATCATGCGTTCCAGGGCCGCGCGCGCCTGCGCGACCAACGCGGCGCGATCCGTATCATTCAAGCGCTCCCGCGCGCCGCTGCGTTCGTCCACGGAATCGCCGGCCAGCACGCGATTGGCGTCCGGCGGAGTTCCTCGCCGCAAGAGATCGAGCATGCCGGCAAGGTGCGGCGGATCGTTGCGGCTCATCGTCGCGCAGCCGCAACCGGCGCTCTGGAACGCGGGATCTGGAACGTCGGCGAGATGCACGACTTCGACACCGCGCAGGCGGCCCTGCTCGCGCGCGTTGCGCACGAAGTGGCCTTCGGTGCCGATCGCCAGGCGCGAGCCCGGGGCCGCGCGCAACATCGCGTCCCAGAGATAATTGGTCGAGCCCGAGCCATCGGCGGCTTGGACGACTTCCAGGCGCGATTCGGGGTGCACGAGCACGCGATAGCCCTGCGCCTGCCAGTAGCGCACGTGGCGCGGCTCGAACACGGTGTGCACGCCGCAAAAACTGCCCCACAGGATCATCTGCGCCCGGTCGAGCGCCGCGAGTCCACCCACGGCCGCCGAATCGTCGAAACGGAATCCGCCGCGCAGCACCTGCGGATCGCGCAGCGCGACGACGCGCTGTTGGTCGAGTCCGAGCTTCGCCGCCGTGTTGCGGCCGAGGTGCTGGTCGGGGACGAAGAACACCTTCTTGTCCTGCTTCAGCGCCCAGTCGACAACCTTGGCCGCATTCGAACTGGTGCAGACCGCGCCGCCCGTGCGGCCGGCCAGCGCCTTGAGCCGGCCCGAGGTATTCATGTAAGCGACCACGCACAGGCGCTCGCCGTAGCGTTCGATCATCTGCTCGGCAACCGGCAGCACCATGTAGTCCTTGGCCAGCATCTCCATCGTGCAGCCGGCCTTGGGATTGGTGATCCAGACTTCCTGGTCTTCATTCGCCAGGATCGCGATCGCTTCGGCCATGAAGTGCACGGCCGATTCGACGATCACTTTCTTCTCCGGATGCCGTGTGGCCGCCAGGGCGAGCTGGTAGCTGTCGGCGACCGCGCCGCCGTAGCGCTCGACCAGCTTGACGATCTCGCCGCCCATGTAGAAGTGCGCCACGAGCAGCAGCCGATCGCCGAAATGGTCGAGCGCGGGCCGCACGTAACCGTCGAGCCAGCGCAGGACGGTTTCAGGCCGGCGATCGGGCAGCGCTAGGTACTCCTCGGCGTAGGGTTTGAACTCGCGCTGGTACCAGTCGAGCGGCAGATCCGTCTGGCACAGCGGCAATTCGGGATCGAGCACAATGCCCGAACTCTGGAGCGCTGCGGAGGGGCGGTTCGTGACCAAGGGTTGAAGGTTCAAAGGGTCTGTGAGCGAAAAAGTCGACGGCCGGCGAGGCGCCAGGGAATTGGAGTGGACAATTGCCTGCTGTTTCGCCGAGAACGGGACACTAGCATGGCCGACGAGTCTTCCGCGTGGAAGTGTTTCGGCCGGTCCATCGAACCTGGAATCTTGCAATCCATGCATCGGACCCTGCAATCAGCGTCGCTTCTGACGATTCTCTTCGTCGCCGCCTGGTGCGGCGCAGCTGAATTTTCGCCGGCGCAGGCCCGCGGCAGCGCAGCCGCCGGCGCGGGCGTAGCGCAGCCCGACCTGACGATTCCCAAGGACGCCGCGCTGGTCGTGACCCGCTCCGGCAAGCTGCAGCCGGGAGAGTTCCTGCGTCCCGCGCTCGGCGCCGACGGCCGTGGCGGCGTGATCGTGATCGAGAAGCAGAACGACATCACACTCGACCTGCGCGATGTCGTGCTGCGCGGAGCAACACTCGACACGCCGCTCGACAAACTGGCCGGTTACGCAATCGTCGTGCGCGACTGCCACAACGTGACGATCCAAGGCGGCACGATTTCCGGTTTCGGCGGCTGCGTCGTGGTCGAGCGCAGCAAGAACGTCGTGCTCGACGGCATGACCTTCGATCGTTGGTACGGCATGCGACTGTTGTCCACGATCGCCGCCGAGAACGAAGCGGACTGGCTGTGGCCCCACGAGAACGACGAGAACCAGTGGCTCGTGCGCTACGGCGCGGCGATCAGTTTCAGCGATTGCGCCGGAGTCACCGTGCGCAACAGCCGCGGACGACACGGGCAGAACGGGATCCTGATGCTGCGCTGCGAAGCTTCGCAGCTGTACGACAACGACTTCTCCTTCCTGTCGGGCTGGGGTCTTGGGATGTACCGCACTTCGGAGTGCATCGTCAGCCGTAACATTTTCGACTACTGCGTGCGCGGTTACAGCCACGGCGTCTACTGGCGCGGTCAGGACTCGGCGGCCATCCTGATGTTCGAGCGCTGCTCGGACAATGTGCTCGCCTACAACAGTGCAACGCATTCCGGCGACGGCATCTTCCTGTTTGCCGGCCGCGATTCGGTCGAAGGCCTGGCCCTCGCGCGCGGCGAGAAAGAAGTCGGCGGCTCAGATCGCAATCTCTTCTACGGCAACGATTTTTCGTACGCCGTTGCGAACGGAATCGAAGCGACGTTCTCCAGTGAAAATCGCGCTGTCGCCAACCAGATCCGCGGTTGTCACCAGCACGGTGTCTGGGGCGGTTACTCGAGCCGCATGGTCCTGTTCCAGAACACGATCGAAAACACGCTCGGCGGAGCGATCACCATCGAACACGGCCAAGATTGCCTGATCGCCGAAAATGTCCTGCACGACAACCAGATTGCCGTCGAGTTGTACTGGGACGAGGATCCCGACCTCGTCGGCGGTCCCTTCGGCAAGCGCTTCGAGACCAGTTCCAAGGGCCACCTCGTTTTCAAGAACTCGTTTTCCGGCAACGATTCCGATTTCGTCGTCTCGAAGACGACAGCACTGTCTGTGGGAGAGAACGTTTTCAAGGCCCACGGCCGCGAAATGACCGGCTCCGCCGTGCGCGGGGCAAGCGGGACGGCGCTCGACTCGGAGGCGCTGAAAGCACTGTTCGCGGGCATCGGTGGATGGTCGGCGAGCGGTCGGCTGGCCGATGTCAGCGTGCAGGCCGCTGCGATCGATGACCTGAACACGCCGGCCGCGCTGACACGCGAGCGGAAATTCGCCGCGCCCAAAGCGCCCGGCGTCAAACGCGCCTTCGATCCCGACCAGGACGACGGTCAGGGCCTGGAGACCATCGTGATGGGCGAGTGGGGCCCCTGGGATTTCCGTTCCGGCGAAGCGCGGCCGGTCCAGCGCGTGCCGGGCGGAGTGCTCGCCGACGCCAAGTGGGATGCGGTCTGGTTTTCGTGGAAGGACGGGCCCGATCCGCGCGGCGGCGCCGAGGCTCTGAAATCCTGGCGCGCACTTGCATCGCAGCCGCTGGCGAGCGCGACGGTGACGAGTTGGTACTCGCCCCACGCGGCGGATCCGGCGATCCAAGGCCGTGTCGGCTCGAACCATTTTGGCTTGATCGCCAAGTGCGCGGCCAAGCTCGAGGCCGGCCGCTATCGATTGTCGGTCGTTTCCGACGATGGCGTGCGTGTGTCGATCGACAAGAGCGCCGTGCTCGAGAATTGGACCTGGCACGGGCCGACGCGCGATTTGGTCGAACTTGAACTCAGCGGCGGAGCGCACGAATTCGAACTCGAGTACTTCCAAATCGACGGTGCGAGCGCGCTCTCACTCGACCTGGAGCGACTGCCCTAGCCATTCGCCGGAACACGGCGCCGTCCGCGTCCGTCGGAAGCGTCGGCGAGAGTTTGCGAGCGTTGTCAGGCCGCGGCCGGCGAATCCGCGGCGGGCTCAGTCGCGCGGGAACACATCGCCGTACTTCGAAGCCTTGAGCTTCGCGAAGTCCGGGTCGCTGGCGTAGGTCTTGAGCTGCGAGAGTTGGATCGGCGCCTGCTGCAGCCAGGTGGCCGCTTCCTTGAAGTGTCCCTGCAACGCGGCGCATTTTGCCAAGCCGATGTAGGTGTCGGCCTGTGGGTTCGGGTCGTTCTTGCCGAGCGCCAGCGCCTTGGTGTAGTCCTTCTCGGCATCGCGGTACTCGCCGATGCGCCGCAAGAGATCGCCGCGCCGGAAGTAGGCCGGGCTCCATTTCGGCGTGCTGTCGACCAGATCGTCGAAGGGTTTGAGCAGTTCCTTCTTGGCCACACGATCGCCCAGCCGTGCCAGGACCACGCGCGCCGCCTCGGACAGTTTCAGATCCGCGCCGGCGAGGATGGCTTCGAGCGAGCGGCGCAGTTCGTTGTTCGTGCCGCTGACGAACAGCGGTAGCGATTCGATGATCGCGATGCGCGTACTGGCGGGCACTTTGACCGCGGAGGCCAGTGCGATCAGCTCTTTGACATGGCCGGCGCTGACCAGTTCGGGCAGCGCCTGGTAGTACGAGAGCAGTTGCAGGGCATGGCTGCCCGCGCGCGCGGGATCGCTGAGCAGCCGATGCACCCGCTCCTCCGCGCCGGCATTCTTCGTGTCGGTCAGGACTCCGAGCGCCACATCACGCAACACTTCGTCGTCGCCGTTCAGCACTTCCTCGAGCAACTGTGGATCGTTGGAGGAGATGCGCAGCAAGCTGCGCAACAAGGTGGCCCGCAGTTGCCCCTGGGAACTCTTGAAGATCGTGAGTAGTTCCGGCCGCACGCGGTCGGGCTCAGGCGTCAGTTCCAGCACGCGTGTCGCATTGAGCCGGCCTTCGCTCGATCCCTGGCGCACCAGGCCGAGCAACTCACCCGTTGCCGCGCGTGTGTCCATGCGCAGCAGGGCCAGCACGACCTGCTTGGCGCGGAAGCGCTCCTTGTCCAGGGCTGCTTCTCCGGGATCCAGCCAGCGCACGAACAGTGGCGTCGCTTCCGAGCCGAGGGCCACGCATTCATCGATGAGCGCCTCGCGCGCCGGATTCGAGGGCGGCAGGCTCAGGGCTTCGATGCGCTTGACGATCGCTTCGAGTTCGAGACTCAGCTTGGCGAAAAGTTCAGCCTGCTTGAGCTTGGCCCGGGCCAGAAAGTCCTCGAGCGATTCGCGCTTGCCTCCGTCGAGGGTTTGCAGTGCGGCGGGCTCGAGTGCGGCGGGCGGGAGGGCAGACAAC
>JAYUUV010000055.1:0-23186 GCA_043754695.1 Planctomycetota bacterium | reverse complement strand
CCCACGGCCGCTGGGTATTTGCCTGCGAAGCCGGCGCGGCGCGCGTGCAGGTTTTTCGAGACGGCGAATTCCATTTTCTGTTCCGCGTGCCGGGAAGCGCGGGAGGCCGGCTCGAACCCACTGCGGCGGCGCCGCTCTCCGACGGCCGCTGGGTACTCGCGGTTCGCGGCGAGGAATCCGGCCTGCTGATCGTGGACTCCGCCGGGCGCCTGGTCCGCGTGCTGGCCCGCTCCGGAGTCGATACGGGCTCGGTCCAGGCCCCGGAGGACGTCGTCGTGGAGCAGGGCCACGACCTGGCCCACACGCGAATCGCCGTGCTCGATCGCGACGCGGAACGTGTCCAGGTGTTCACGGTCGAGGGCCACTGCTACGGCGCCGTGCAGTCCCTGCCGGGCGAAGCGCTCTAGAAACTGCCTAAAATCAAGGATTTCGTTCGGCTTTGGCCGGCCCCCGGCAATAGACCCTTCGGCCCCTGTTTTCGCCGGATTTCCGCCGCTTGGCTTGTTCCGTCACCGCCCCAAACGTGGGGGTAGGTTTCTTTCGGAGGAACAAATTCAAGGCTCGGCGGGTCCTACGAATTCGACCCACGGCCTAAAACACTCGATGCACATCTCGATCGCATTCTTCTTCGTTGAAATGATCCGCAGCGCCTGCGGGGGACTCTGGGTTGCAGCCCATGACCAGGCGGCTCTGCTGCTGCAGACTCGGAGCGCGGTTCCGATCAGCGAGGAACTCGCTTTGGAAATTGAAACTCGACAATCGGATGACCTGCTGCGCGGGGTCCCCGGAGTGAAGATCTATTCGGGCGTCGTGTTCGCACAGGATCCCGTCGGCCTCGACCCGGCCGGTCCGGACGCTTCGACGAGCGTCGCAGGTTCGATACTGGCCACGCAGGGCGAGGCGCTGCCCGGCTTCCTCGAGGAGCTTGTCAAGGCGGGCGCGGTCGTCAAGAACGGTGGCATCCATGAGTTCGACGCCGGTGCCTCGGCGGTGGGAGGCGGTTCCTCAACGGGTGCGGTTTCGCTGCACTACCGCTTGCGTCAGTACACGATCGTTCCGCCGACGAGCTTCGCCGAAGCGTTCACCTTGATGGTGCCCAGCCCCTTGCCGACGACCCCGCAACCCTTGCTGGTCGTGTTCCACAAGTTCGGCTCCTCGAACCTCGACGTGCTGCAGAACACCGACTACGTGCGCCAGTGCGCACAGCGCGGCTGGTTCCTGGTCTGCCCGCTCAGCGCTTCGAAGAAGCACTTCAGTTCGATCGAGAGCCAGCAGAACACGGAGGCTGTGCTCGACTGGACGCTGGCCAACAGCGTGATGAACATCGATCGCCAGCGCATTTACGCCATCGGATTCTCGATGGGCGGTGGTGCGGTGATGAACTACGCGGCGCGGCACCGCGACCCTGCGCACGCAGTGTTCGCGGCTGTGATCAATCACTCGGGGAACGTCTCGCTCCGCGACACCTACTTTCACGATGGTCCGGTGCGATTCATCTTCGATTTCTGGTTCGGCGACGGAACGGTCGGTTCCGCGAGCCATTGGAAAATGAACCGCTCTTCGGTGATCAACTTCGACCCGATCACGCTGGCCATCGATCCCTCCAGCGATCTTTCGCGCAACCTGGGCTCGACGCCGATCTCAAGCTTCCAAGCCGCGGTCGACCTGGTGCCCTACCTGCCGGGACAGAACGACATCCTCGATCAGCACATGCGCTTGGATCTCGGCCGTCAAGTCGGCCCGCAGTACAGCTACACCGTCGTGCCGTTCTCCGGCCACGACTGGAGGATGGTGGACGCGTCCGCTGCCTGCGACTGGTTCGCACAGTTCACGCTGCAGATTCCGCTTGTCGGCCGCACGCTCGCCGACAGGGACGGAGTCTATGAACACTTCTACGTCGAACAGGACGCCGGCGGAGCCTTCACACCGTTCGACTGGAGTTGTGTTCCGGCAACCAACGAACTGCACGTCACGGCGACAGCGAACTTGAAGCGCTTGACCAACGATCCGATCGCCACGGGGCTCTCCACGTCGAGCGAGTTGCATGTGTTCACGCAGTCGGCCGACGGCACGGGCGACGAGATCGTGCTCGCGCATTGGCCGCTCAGCCCCAGTGCCGTGACGCGCGACGGCTTTTCGACGGCGAACTGGACCTTCGATTCGCTGACGCACGATCTCACGTTGGTGGAGACCGATGGCGCGGCGCACGCCTGGATCGTCAGGCCCTGATCGTCCGGACAGCGCGCGCACGCGCGCCCACGCTCAACGGCGGCGACTTCCTCACAGCGGCTCCCTTTGAAAACAAAGGGGGCCGCTGATCCTTGCCGATCAGCGGCCCGAGGGAGAGAGGAGGTTCCATCAAGCTTCCCGGGTGACGGCACCGCTCGCATGAGCACCGTCACCTCCCGATGGAGCCTCGCCTGTGTCCGTGGCGAACCACGAACACACTGAAAGCCTAGCCCGATCAGCGGCTTGCTCCACGCCTTTTTTGTTTTTGGAATCTCGAGCGAGATCGTCGGCCCTCAACCGCAGGAGAGTCTGAACATGTCGTTAGGAATCGACCCCTTGCTAGCGGATCGGGCCATCGTTTTGTGGCCGGGTGCGTGCCCACGAACTGGCTCGTTGGAAGCTGCGCGAGCGAGGTGTGAGCGCGGCTCGTCGAGCCATCCAAAGCTGCAGTTCCGAGCAGGCATTTTCGCTGCAAAACTATGCTTGGGGGGGCTTGCGGCGCTGAGTGCGAGCCGTAGCCACGGGCAGGAGCTATTCTTC
Organism: Planctomycetota bacterium; assembly: GCA_043754695.1. Classification (GTDB taxonomy): domain Bacteria; phylum Planctomycetota; class UBA1135; order UBA1135; genus JADJQU01. The sequence continues at coordinate 20,417 of JAYUUV010000055.1, read as the reverse complement.
CGAGCAGATCATGGCCCTCATCGAACTGCGTACGGGTCTTTTCGGCGCCGCGTCGGACCAGCGCGATTCGGACTGGCGCTCCACCCGGCATCCGGGAGTTTCCTGGCGGCCACTGTTCCAGGCTGACGAAGCAGCGGGTGGCAACACGACCGTGTTGATCCGCATGGATCCAGGTTCGTCCTATCCCGAGCACGAACATCTTGGTGTCGAAGAGGTGCTGATCCTGGCCGGTGGCTATCGCGACAGCGACGGCGAACACCGGGCAGGCAGCTATCTGCGCTATCCAGCGGGGAGCCGCCACGCACCGCAGGCGCTCGGCGATCCGCGCGCGGCCGAGAGTCCCGACAATCCGGCCTGCCTGCTTTTCGCTGTCGCGCACGGCGGCGTGCGCCGCTCGTCCGTGGAGAAGCGTTGAGATGAACGACGAGTTGTACTTCGACTACAACGCCTCCACGCCGGTCGACGAGCGCGTGCTCGACGAGGCGCTGAAGTGGATGCGCGAAGGTTTCGCCAACCCATCGTCGTCCCATCCCGAGGGCGCGCGTGCCGCGGCCGCGATCGCACTGGCGAAGCAGCGCATCGCCGCGGGCATCGGCGGATTCGCGCGCGAAATCCTGTTCACTTCGGGCGGCACCGAGGCCAACAACTGGGCGCTCGCGGGCAGCGCGCGGGTGGCCGGCCGCGGCCACATCGTCACGAGCTCCATCGAACACAAGTCCGTGCTGAGCAGCCTGCGCGATCTTTGCCGCCAGGGCTTTGAAGTCAGCGTCGTCGCGCCGCGAGCCGACGGAGCGCTGCGTGTCGAGGACATTGCCGCCGCGCTGCGTGACGACACGATCCTGGTCTCGATCATGGCCGCCAACAACGAGACCGGCGTGATCCAACCAATCGAGGCGATCGGCGAAGTCTGCCGCGCGCGCGGCGCGCGCTTCCACGTCGACGGCGTTGGAGCGCTCGGCAAACGCGAGCTCGACGTGCGCGCGATCGGTTGCGATCTGCTCTCCTTGTCCGGCCACAAGCTGTATTCCATGAAGGGCTGCGGCGTGTTGTTCGTGCGCGAGGGCACTGCGCTCGCGCCGCTGATCCACGGTTGCGGCCAGCAGGGTGGCATGCGCGGCGGGACCGAGAACACCGCCGGCGCTGTGGCCTTCGGCTGTGCGTTCGAACGCCTGCGCGAGGGCGCATTCGGTTCAAAGCTGGTGATCGCAAAGTTGCGCGATCAACTCTTCGCGCGGCTCGAGGCGAAGTTCGCCGGCCTCGAACGGAACGGCAGCGCGGCATGCCTTCCCAATACCTTGAACGTGAGTTTTCCCGGCGCCGATGCGGCCAGCCTGGTGCAGCAGCTTGGGGCGCGTGGATTCAGTGTGTCCGCGGGTGCGGCCGGCGCAGGCGGAGCGACGAGCCACGTCCTCGAAGCCATGGGGCTGGGCGGGGAGAGAGCGCGCTCGAGCCTGCGTCTGAGTCTGGGCGCGCACTCGACCTTGAACGGGATTGGCCTGCTGGTCGAGGCCCTCGAACAGACGCTGCCCGTTTCGCAGATAGCAGGTTCGCGGTAGGCTGGCGCAGCGAGCGCCTGACCATGCACCCTTCGCCTCTCTTGCAGTTGAGCCACGACCTCGCGCGCGAGTTCCAGCAGGATCCCAAGGGCGCGCGCGCCGCAGGCATGCTCTCGCGTTATGCGAGCGAGCATCAGGATTGGCGCAGCTGGGCCTTCTTCGACGACGACTGTTACACGCGCAACCTGGTGCATCGCGAGCAGCATTTCGAACTGCTGCTCCTGTGTTGGGGCGCGGGTCAGAAGAGCCCGATCCACAACCACGAAGGCCAGCGCTGCTGGATGGCCGTGCTCGAGGGCGAAATCTCCGAGACGCTGTTCCAGCTTCCAGAGGTCGCTTTGTCGACCGCGAGCGGAGCAGCGCCGATGAAGCAGGGAAGTTCGCGCCTCTGCCCGCAGAGCCAGGTCGCGTTCATCACCGACGAGATCGCCTTGCATGAGATCGCCGCGGCGGGTGGCAAGCCGGCGGTCAGCCTGCACCTGTACTCGCGCCCGTTCTCGACCTGCCAAGTGTTCGACCGCGAGACCGGGCGCATCACGGTGCGGCAGCTGGGCTACTACTCGGTCCGCGGCCAACGCGCAGTGACCGCAACGTAGCGGGCCGCAAAGCACTGGGGGGCAGCGCTTTCTTCGCGACGCCCCCCAGCTCTCTCCGAGGCATTCCCCTTGGGCCGGCCGTGTGGCAAAGGTCGATGCGAACTTGCACCTTTGACGCGGCCCATGAGAGTCAGGTCGGTCCTCGAACCGGGTCCGGCCCTCGATGTCTAGAACGCTGGAAAGTTCCGCCGCGGCCGAGAATTCTCGGAAAAATCGCTTCGAGCCGTCGGAAGACGGTCTGGCGGCGATCCGGGCAGGCGCGGGGCGGGCGAAAGCGGCTCTTGCCGCTGCTGGCGTTGGGGGCTAGAGTCCCGCGCCCGATCGTCTTTGGACGGTCCGCACAGCGGTGTAGCTCAGTTGGTTAGAGCAACGGCTTCATAAGCCGTGTGTCGTCGGTTCGAGTCCGACCACCGCTACCAACATCGCGGCCACCCGTCTCGTCGCCGGGAGGCCTTTTCCGTCCTCAGCTGAGGAACAGCATCTCGCGGTACTTCGGCAGGGGCCAGAGGTCGTCCTCGACCAGGCCCTCGAGCAGGTCGGCGTGGACGCGCAACTCGGCCATGGCCGGCATGACCTGGTCGCGGAAGGCCATGGCGTGCTGCTCGGGAGTTCCGTGGTGGGCTTCGGCCAGGGCGCGCGCCTGCTCGAGGTGGTCGAGCGAACGCTTCAGGTCATTGATCGTCTTGGCCACCAGTTCCAGGCATTCGACCTGCGCCTTCACATCGAGGCGCGGCAGGATCTGCTGCGCGGCGTGGATCGAGCGCGCGAGTTTCTCCTGGTGGGCGAACCCCGCCGGCAAGAGCAGCGTCGCGGCCATGCCCTTGGCGGTTTGCGCTTCGACGTGCACGCGCGTCAGATACGTGTGGAAGGCCACGTTCGAGCGCGAATGCGTCTCGCGCGGCGTGAAGACCGCATACTTCTCGAACAGCTTGACGTTTTTCTCGGCGGCAAAACGGGCCAGGGCCGAAGGCGTGTCGCGCAGGTTGAGCAAACCGCGGCGCTCGGCTTCGGCGACCCACTCCTCCGAGTAGTTGTCGCCGTTGAAGATGATGCGCTGGTGTTGCGTCAGGACCTGCTTCACCAATGCGTCGATCGTCTCGCGCCGATCGCCCTTGCCGCTGCGCGTTTCGATCTCCGTCGCCATGAAGTCGAGCGACTCGGCGACAAAGGTGTTGAGCAGCGTGTTGGGGTGCGCGACCGCCTGGCTCGAACCGACCGCGCGGAACTCGAACTTGTTGCCGGTGAAGGCGAAGGGCGAAGTGCGATTGCGGTCGGACTGATCGCGCGGCAGCGGCGGCAGCGTGGTCACGCCCAGCTGCATTTTCTCGGCGCCCTGCTTGCCCGGCGCCGTGCCGTCGATCAACTCGCGCAGGACATCCTCGAGCTGCGAGCCGACGTAGATCGACATGATCGCCGGCGGCGCTTCGTTCGCGCCCAGGCGATGATCATTTCCGGCGTGCGCGACCGATGCGCGCAACAAATCCTGGTGCAGATCGACGGCGCGGATGATCGCCGTCAGGAAGACGATGAATTTCAGGTTCTCGCGCGGCGTGTGTCCGGGTTCGAGCAGGTTGTTGCCCAGGTTGTCGGACATCGACCAGTTGTTGTGCTTGCCCGATCCATTCACGCCGGCGAAGGGCTTTTCGTGCAGAAGGCAGGCGAAGCCGTGGCGCTCCGCCACGGACTTCATGACCTCCATGGTCAGCATGTTGTGGTCGGCCGCGACCGAGGCTTCTTCGAAGACCGGCGCAAGTTCGTACTGGCCCGGCGCGACTTCGTTGTGGCGCGTGCGCGCGGGAATGCCCAGACGCCAGAGTTCTTGCTCCAGCTCCTGCATGTAGGCGATCACGCGCTCGCTGATCGCGCCGAAGTAGTGGTCCTCCAGTTCTTGGCCCTTGGGCGGGCGCGCGCCGAACAGAGTGCGGCCGGTCGCCACCAGGTCGGGCCTGGAGTAGTAGAAGCGGCGGTCGACCAGGAAATACTCCTGCTCGCAGCCCAGCGTGGTCACCACGCGCGTCGCGCTTGCCTCGCCGAGCAGCTTGAGCAATCGCACCGCGTGCACGGAGAGCGCCTGCATCGAGCGCAGCAACGGCGTTTTCTGGTCGAGCGCCTCGCCGGTCCAAGAACAGAACGCAGTCGGAATGCACAGTGTCGCGCCGCGCGCGGTCTTGCGCAAAAACGCCGGCGAAGTGGGATCCCAGGCGGTGTAGCCGCGCGCTTCGAAAGTTGCGCGGATGCCGCCCGAGGGGAATGAACTCGCGTCGGGCTCGCCCTTGATCAACTCCTTGCCGGAGAATTCCATCAGTCCGCGGCCGTCGGCGGTCGGAGTCAGGAACGAGTCGTGTTTTTCCGCCGTCAATCCGGTCATCGGCTGGAACCAGTGCGTGAAGTGCGTGGCCCCGTGGTCGAGGGCCCAATCCTTCATCGCGTTGGCGACGATGTCGGCGACAGCCGGATCCAATTCCTCGCCCTTCTCGATCGTGCGCCGCAGCGCGCGGTACACGGGCTTGGGCAGGCATTGGCGCTGCACCGTGTCGTTGAACACGTGCGCACCGAACTGTTCGGGAAGTTCGATCGAAGCGACCGGCCGTTCTTCGTGACGGGCGCGGCTCTCCGCGGCCATTTTCTGGACCACGGAATTGCGATTGTGGGCACTCATGGGGGGCGAAGGGCTTTCAGCGGCGCTCCCCTCGGGGGGGGCGCGGGCGGTGGACTGCGGGCGGCAGCGGGGCGGGGTCGCGGCCCGTGCGGGACGTTGGGTGGGGGAACGGTAACGGGCGTGGGGGGGGTGGTACAACCGCTGCGAGGCGCGACGACGGCGCGGCCGGCACAGCTTCCCCGCGCGGCGACTTTTTTTCCTTGCACGATTGTCCTCGGGCGAAGAAAAAAGGCAGCGAACGGCTCGACCCCAGTCGTGCTGTGCAGCTTGATGCCATGCCCGTTCGTGCGACCCATGATCGCGGCCGCGCTCTCCGACGCCTACACTGCCCGCTGCCCCTGCGCTGCTCCCAAGGACGCCCCGATGCAGATCCGCGAAGAACTCCTTTCCGAAGCCATGACTCAATTCGACTCGGTCGAACAATCCAGCTCCCCCGACGCGCCCAGCGGAGATTACGACTTCGACCTCGACACCGACCTCGACGACGACGATGACGATGATGACGACGACGATGAAGATGACACCGACGACGCCGAGGAGGAGGACGATGATGACGACGATGACGATGACGACGATGATGAGGATGAGGACGACGATGACGACGACGACCTCTAGTCGGCGTCCCGTCGCTTTGGCCTCGATTTGAGGGCTGGCGGCCCTCCAGAGCCCACCGAGGTGTGAACGCGCAACTCGCGCGATGCCCCTCGTTGGACACATGCGGGCGGGGGACCTATAGTCGCCTTTCGGATCGCTGGCTCGCCGAACGGATCGGCGGGAATCATGCGGTCGTGACTGGGGGCGGCGTCGGCGCGCAGCGTCGGCACCTGAGAAGCACCCCTCGAACCTGATCCGGTTTGCACCGGCGTAGGAAAGTTCACGCGATGAGTACGGCCCCTTCGAAGAGTGCCTCCGCTGCCCCCGCGGGCGATACGGCGGAATTTCCCCGTTCGCACAAGATCTACCGGCATCTGACCCACAACGGCCATGAGCTGGCCGTGCCCGCGCGCCGCATCCACCTCGACGGCGCGCCAGGCACCCTGGATGTCTACGACACCTCCGGCCCGGCCGGATTTGCGCCCGAGGTCGGCCTGCCCCACCTGCGCAAACCCTGGGTCGCGGCGCGGCTCGAACGCGGCGAAAAAAATCTTTCGCAGATGCACTTCGCGCGGCGCGGGATCGTCACCGAGGAAATGGCTTTCGCCGCCGTGCGCGAAGGCGTCAGCGCTGAATTCGTGCGCAACGAAATCGCCCTGGGCCGCGCGATCCTGCCGGCCAACGTGCGCCACCTCGAACTCGAGCCGATGCTGATCGGCCGCAACTTCAAGGTCAAGATCAACGCCAACATCGGCAACAGCGCCGTGGCCTCGTCGATCGCCGAAGAAGTCGAAAAACTGCGCTGGTCGACGTTGTGGGGCGCCGACACGGTCATGGACCTCTCGACCGGCAAGCAGATCCACGAGACGCGCGAGTGGATCGTGCGCAACTCCGCCGTGCCGATCGGCACCGTGCCGATCTATCAGGCGCTCGAGAAGGTCAAGGGCAAGATCGAGAAGCTCAACATCGAGATCTTCCTCGAGACGCTCGAGGAACAGGCCCAACAAGGCGTCGACTACTTCACGATCCACGCCGGCGTGCTCTTGCGCTACGTGCCGATGACGGCGCAGCGCATCACCGGCATCGTCTCGCGCGGCGGCTCGATCATGGCCAAGTGGTGTCTCGCCCATCACCGCGAGAACTTCCTGTACACCGAGTTCGAGCGCATCTGCGAATTGATGAAGCGCTACGACGTCTCGTTCTCGCTCGGCGACGGCTTGCGGCCGGGCTGCAACGCGGACGCCAACGACGCGGCGCAGTTCGGCGAGCTCGACACGCTCGGCGAACTGACGCAGATCGCCTGGAAACACGACGTGCAAGTCATGATCGAGGGTCCCGGTCACGTGCCGATGCACTTGATCCGCGAGAACATGGAGCGGCAGCTCAAGGTCTGCCACGAAGCGCCGTTCTACACGCTCGGGCCGCTGGTCACGGATATTGCGCCGGGTTACGACCACATCACTTCGGGCATCGGCGCGGCGATCATCGGCAGTTACGGCTGCGCGATGCTCTGCTACGTGACGCCCAAGGAGCACCTTGGGCTGCCGAACAAGGACGACGTCAAGCAGGGGGTGATCGCCTACAAGATCGCCGCCCACGCCGCCGATCTGGCCAAGGGTCAGGCCGGCGCGCGCGATCGCGACGATGCGCTTTCGCGCGCGCGCTTCGAGTTCCGCTGGGAGGACCAGTTCAACCTCGGGCTCGATCCGCCGACGGCGCGCGCCTACCACGACGCGACCTTGCCCCAGGATGGCGCGAAAACCGCGCACTTCTGCTCGATGTGCGGGCCGCAGTTCTGTTCGATGAAAATCACCGAGGACGTGCGCAAGTTCGCGGCCGAGCAAAAGCTCGACGCGGAAGCTGCGCTGGCAGTCGGCATGGCCGCCAAGAGCGAAGAATTCGCGGCCGGTGGCGGCGAGCTGTACCGGCCCGCGGCGCACTGAGCGCCGGTCGATTCGCCGGGCCTATCGAAGGAACCAGGAGAACGGCACTGCCCCATGGGCAACGCCACGGCATTCTGTAGCGTGTGAAACGCCGCATCGCGGCCTCACGCAAGCATGAAAAACCTGCTGACGGATCTGGGCACCAGCGGCCTCGGCCTTGCTTTCCTCGAGCGCGCCATCGAGTTGCCCGAGCACCAAGTGCTGCTCGACTCGAAGGGGACGGGCTACAGCTACAAGGAACTGCTGACGAAGTCGCTCGCCTTCGCGATTGCACTCGAGCGCGTGTTCGCGCCTTTCGCCGAAGAGCCGCGCGTCGGAATCGTCCTACCGCCGGGAACGCTCGGCGGAATGGTGAACGTGGCGCTGGCCATGACGCGGCGCGCAAGCGTCAACTTGAACGCGCTGGCCGGCCCGGTCTCCCTGCGCGAACAGATGCAGCAAGCCGGATTGCAACATGTGCTGCTCTCTCGCCAGGCCTTCGAGATCCTCGGCGGGGCCGCGCTGTTCGAAACGCGCGCGCTGTTCGTCGAAGACCTGCTCGCGGCGATCACTCCCGAGGGACTCGGCCGCGCGCGCGCGGTCTCCGGCATGTCGCTCGCCGACGTGCGCCGCATTTCCGCCGCAGTCCAAGCGCAGGAGCGCGTCGCCACGCTGCTGTTTTCAAGCGGCAGCACCGCGCGCGCGAAAGCGATCCAACTTTCCCACGACAACGTGCTCTCCAACGCGCGCGCGGTCGCGCAGGCCTTCGAATTCGGCCGCGCCGATCGGCTGCTCGGCGTGCTGCCGTTTTTCCACAGCTTCGGCTACACCGTGACGCTGTGGACTCCGCTGCTGGCCGGCGCCTCGGTCGTCTTTCACGACAACGCGCTCGACGTTCGCGCCATCGGCGAAGCCGCCGAGAGCTATCGGCCGACCGTACTGCTGGCCACCCCGGCGCTCTATCAGGCCTGGATGCGGCGCATCGAACCGCAACAATTCTCCAGTGTGCGCGCCGCGGTTGTCGGCGCCCAGCGCCTGCAACCGACGCTCGCCGCGGCCTGGTTCGAGCGCTTCGGCAATCGGCTCTACGAAGGCTACGGCTGCACCGAGATGTCGCCGGTGGTGTCTGCGAATCTGCCCGAGCACAAAGGCGACGTGCGCCGGCGCGAAGGCTCGGTGGGCCGAGCGCTGCAGGGCATTGAACTCGAGATCCGCGATCCTGCGACCGGGGCAGTGCTGCCCGCCGGTGGTGAGGGCGACGTCTGGGTGCGCGGACCCGGAGTCATGCTCGGATATCTGGGCGACGAAGCGGCGACGCGCCGTGCGATCGTCGACGGTTGGTACGACACGCAGGACGTCGGCAAACTCGACAGCGAAGGATTTCTGACACTGACCGACCGCCGTTCGCGCTTTTCGAAGATCGGCGGCGAAATGATTTCCCATGGCGCCGTCGAGTGCGCGCTGTCGGCCGCCGCTGTGGCGCTCGGCGAATCTTCGACTCATTTCGCGCTCGCGGTGACCGCGATCGCCGACGAACAGCGCGGTGAACGCTTGATGGTGCTGCACACACCGCTGAAAATCGGCATCGACGCGCTGCTCGAACGTGCGCGCAAGGACGGCCTGGCGAATCTGTTCACGCCGCGCGCGAGCGATTGCCTCGAAGTCGAAGCGCTGCCTCAGTTGGCTTCCGGCAAGCTGGATCTTGGCATGTTGAAGCGTTGGGCAAGCGAGCGACGCGTCCGCGCAACGTAAGTTCGAGCTCGGCGATCGTGCGCATGGCTTGACCCGTCGATCGAGCACGGCGACGATCTTCGCCCAACCTCGAACCGAAGGGCTCACCGATGACGACGGGCATACGCAAGCCGGGCGAATTCTGCTGGATCAACATGCTGACGCCCAAGCCGGCACAGGCGCGCGAGTTTTTCGCGAAGCTTTTCGGCTGGACCTACACCGAGCTTGCGGGCATGGGCCACTCGATCCAAGTCGGCGGCAAGAACATCGGCGGCCTCTTCGATCTCGAAGGTCCGAACACTCCGCCGGGTACGCCGCCGTTGATCGGTGTCATGGTCAAGGTCGAGAGCGCCGACGCTACCGCCGCGAAGGTCGTTGCGCTCGGCGGCAAAGCGCTGCCGGCCTTCGACATCATGGATCAGGGCCGCATGGCGGTCTGCTTCGATCCCAATGGCGTCAACCTCGACGTCTGGCAGGCGATGAAAGGTCCGGGCATGGACGCCGACAGCGAAATGCACGGCGTGCCGAGTTGGTTCGAGACGTTGACCAGCGACGTCGATCGGGCGGCGAAGTTTTACTGCGCGCTCTTCGGCTGGACTTCGAAGGAGCTGCCGATGCCGGGTGGAAATTACACGGTCTTCGAATTCGACGGCGCGAGCGTTGCGGGCGCGATGGCGCTCACGCCGAAGATGGGCGACCTGCGCCCGCAGTGGAAGACGTACTTCACGGTGAAGGACGCCGACGCCAGCGTGCGCGATGCGCTTGCCATGGGCGCCACGATCTCGATGACGATGAAGGACATTCCTGGCGGCGGCCGCATCTGCGGAATTGTTTCGCCGCAGGGAGTTCCCTTCAGCATCGCTCAATACAAGCCCTGACGTCGGCGCGGCGAGTTACTGTCACAGCTCGCCAAATCGGCCGCGTTCCAGCGCCACGTCCAGGCGCAGGCGTTGTCCGCGCGCCTGCGCAGCGCCGGGGCCGCTGAAAGCGCGCGAGTCGAAATCCTGGCGCAACTCCACACGCGCGCGATCGTCGCGCCAGATCTTTCGCGCGGAGGGCGGAGCGCAAAGCGCGTTGGCGAGCAACGCATCGGCGACGCGCACTTCTTCCGCGGACGCGCCGAAGTTCGCGGCCTCACCCGTGGAGAACAACCCGCGCTCGCGTCGACTCCATCCGTCGCCCGCGCAAAGTGTGCTCAAGCGCGCGCCCTCGATCGAGCGCGATTCGCGCCGTGAGCCCGAGAGATCAAGGTAGAGCAGCGCCTCGGGACCGAGCGCGACCCACGCTTTCGTTTCCAGGTCGCCGCACAACGCCGAACCTGCGCCGAGGAACACGCCGTGGTCGACGTGCTGCTCGAACATTGTCGACAAGAGGCGCAGCAAGCTGCCGTTCGCTCGCGCTTGCGTATCAACGAGGAAGTCTCCGCACAGCCCCAACCCCACCGCCATCCGCTGTTGACCGGACGCGTGCGGGTCCGTGAGCCGCAGACGCGATTCACCGATTGCATCATGGGTCGGACCGTTCACGACTCCGCCGCCCGCGACGAGAAACGCCGTCGAGCCGCGTCCAATGACGCGGCCGCCGGTGTACGCGCATTCACCGATTGCTTGGAGCACTGCGCTGCGCCGCCGTGCGGGCCAAAGTGTCACGAGCCAATCGAGAACGCCGCCTTCGATCAAGGAAACGCTGGCCGCGGTCCGGATCCGTTCGGCGAGCGGTCCATCGTCGACGCCGCCGCGATCGGCAGGGGAGAGTTCGATCCAAGCCGCGTCGGCGGAGCCGCTCTGTTTCGCGAGTACATCCGCTGCGGGTTTCGCAGTGCCCGAAAGCGCGAGCGCCAGGTGCTCGCCAACGCGTCGTGAGGCGGGCAGCAGCGTCGCGTCCGCGTCCTCCCCGAGCGCGCAGGCATAACCGCGTCCCGGCCGGCCCGAGTCGGCGTCTTTGGCAGGTGCCCGAGGCGCGCCGCTGTCGAGCGCAAGTTGCGCCGCGAGGGGCAGGCATACGAGACCCTGGAGCAATTCGCGCCGCGTGGGCATGAGGCACAGGCTAGCAGGCGCTGAGGGTGGTCCCTACAGGGAGTCGGGACGCGGAAAGCGGGCTTTCTCGAAATCCCCGTGGCGCAGGAGACCTTGGGGATAAGTTCTGAGGAACAGCCGCTTGCCATGACCTCGCTTTTCATATTCCTGGTGAAGTCATGCTCGCCCTGATCGCTGCGGCGCTGCTCGCGCAAGTGCCGGCGCTCGATCCGATGGCGTACGTGCGCGCCCATCGCGACGCGGACAATGCCCTTGTCGCGGGAAAAATCGCCGAGACGCGAGCGGGATTCGCGAGCTCCCTGGAGATGTCGCCGCGCAATGCGACTGTCGCCTACGCGCTTGCGTGCACGGAGGCGCGAGCGGGGGACAAGGACAAAGCACTCGATTGGCTCAAGCGGGCGGCCGAATGGAACTATGCCGACGCGTCCGTTGCGTTGTGGGACGAAGACTTGGCGAGCGTTCGCAAGGAAAAGCGCTTTGGGGATGCGCTCCAGCTCATGGGCAAGCAGCGACCCAACTCCCAAAGCGCACCAAGACTGGTCAGGATTTGGGACGGCCGCGAGGGTGCCGTGACCTTCGATGTGGCCGTGCAGCCGCTCGGTCGTCACGTTGCTATTGGCCAAAGCGACGGCTTCGTTCGACTCCTCGACTCGCAAAGCGGAACCCTCGTGCGCAGCTCGCCCTCGTTCGAGAGCCCGGTGTGGTCCTTGGACTTCGACCCGTCGGGCGAACGGCTGGCCGTGCTCACTTGGGACGGCAAGCTGCACTTGTGGTCCATCAACTTGCGTGAGGATCCCACGACCATCGTCGCCATGGACCCGCCTGAGGATTGGCAGCGACTCGACTCGCTCGCTGGCGGATCCGTGCGCTTCGATCCAACCGGCACGCGCGTGTTCGCGGCCAGCGAGGATCGCGGCGCAACCCTTTGCAGTGCGAACGGCGAGCGCATTCACAGCTGGGGTCCTGTGGAATCGCACTCACGCTCGCCAGTCTGGAGCCCCGAGAATCATCGAATTGCGATCGTGAGCGAGAGCACCGTCCATTTCGCGAACGAGGCCAATGGGGAAACGACTGAGAGTCCCCTTGAAACCTCATCACCGATCCGCAGCATCGCCTTCCAACCCGGCGGTCGATTGCTGGCCACGGGTCACGACGACAAATACTTGCGCGTCTGGGACCTGAGTTCGCGAACGCTCGTCCTCGAGCATCTCTTCGATGAAGAGGATGTTGATGCGCGGAGAATCGCGGGGGTCAGCTTCTCTCCGGACGGAGCGCTCGTGGCCGGTGGTTCGAGGCACTTCGAAATTGTGCATGTTCTGAACATCGCTTCCGGAGCAATGGTCATGAACACCAAGCCTCCCTCGTGGTGGGAGTCCCTCGAATGGTGCACCGAACCCAATGAGTTCTCTTGGAGCAGCGATTCAAGGCGCCTGTGGTTCGCGTTCCTGCGCGGCGGAGATTCGGCCCGCGAACTCGCCATGGACGCGAGTGCGCCGCGATCGCCAAAGTTTTACGGCCGCGCGCCTCGGTTCGATGCGTCGGGGCTCGCAGTTGCCACTTGCCTGCGCAGCGTGCTGGCACTCGATCCAGGCACAGGAGTCTGCCGCTGGAATCGCGTCAACTTGGGCCGCACGGGAGAACTGCTGAAGACAGCGACAGGGCACTTCACGACCAATCTCGCGGACCTCGACGAGCTTTGGGTCGATGCTGGACCCGTGGACGAGGGACTGCTCTTTCCACCAGATGATCCCAGGCCGCCTTCGTCTCTCGCCGCCTGCGCAGTCCTGCTCTTCGATCCCAAGCGCGTGCGCGCGGCGCGAGATGGCGTGCTGATTCTTCCCGTGGCCGTGAATCTTTGAGATCGCCATGCCTATTGCAATCGTTGTCGCTCTGCTCGCGCAAGTGCCTGACCTCGATCCGATGCTCTACGTGCGCGCCCATCGCGACGCGGACAATGCGCTCGTCGCGGGAAAAGTTGCCGAGGCGCGAGCGGGGTTTGCGAGTTGCCTGGAGATGTCGCCGCGCAATGCGACCGTCGCGTATGCACTTGCGTGCACGGAAGCCCGAGCCGGAGAGAAGCCCAAGTCATTGGATTGGTTCGAACGCGCGGCCGAATGGAATTACGCAGATGCTGACGTTGCAGCGTGGGACCTTGACCTCGTCGGACTCCGCTCTGAAAAGGGATTCAGCGCAGCCCTCGAGCGAATGCGCGCACGGCGTCCGGTTTCGTCGGCCCCATTGGATCTCTCGCGTGTGTGGCGGGGGCGGGGCCACAGTCCGTACGGGTACGACGTCGCTATCCAGCCCGGTGGTCAATATGTCGTCGTCTCGCAGAAAACAGGCTGTTTGCAACTGCTCGATTCCAAGAGCGGTCAGGCCCTGCGCAGTTCGCCGCAGCTTGGTGGCACGATAGTCGCCGCCGAATTCGAACCTACGGGCAAGCAGGTGATCGCGCTCACTCTTGCGGGCAACCTGCATTTCTGGAGCACGTCGGGGGAACAGGCTTCCAGAACCGTGAAGTCCAGCGGCCCGACGGGGGAGAGCGAGATTGGGCCGGACTTCGAAAGACGTTTCGTTCAGTTCAATCTGTCCGGAGATCGGATGCTCGTGGTGGATGGAAGGTCACGTGGATCAGCACTGAGGGATTCGAAGGGTGAACTGATCAGCGCCTGGGATGTGTCGTTCGGCAGCGGCCACCAGGCGTTGATCGCCTGGAGCCCGGATGGCTCGCGCTTGGCACTTGCCGCCGCCGCGACGGTCAAGTTTGTCGACGGACGGACGGGCGAGAACGCTGCGGAATCGCTCGAGACGCCGTCCAGTATTGTGTCCATTGCCTATCAACCGGGCGGAAGCTTGTTGGCAACGGGCCACCAGGACGGCCGACTTCGTGTTTGGGATCTTCGAACAGGCGAGATGAGCTTCGAACATGCTTTCATGTGGGGCGACAAGGCAAGCGAGCTGAGCGTCGATGCGACCGAGTTTTCTCCCGACGGTCGATGGCTCGCGGCGGGGACCGGAGATGGAGGCTGCGTGGAGATTCTCGCCGTCTCGACGCACTCGGTCCTGAAGCGATTCGAGTGCAAGAAGGAACGATTCGGGAGCATCCCGCGCGGACTCCGCTGGGGCGCTGATTCCCGGCGGCTTTGGTTCGCTTTCTGCTCGGAGGGGAACGATGTCGACAGCATCACCCTCGACGACGAACAGCCGTCCTCGCTGGTCTACTCCGGCAGTTCGCCGCGAATCGGAAAGACGGGACTCGCAGTTGCGATCGGAGCGGACGGCGCCGTGTTTGCGCTCGACGCCAAGACGGGGCGATGCCTGTGGCACCGGACGATGCTGGATAGCGGGGCTGAAGTCTTGCAGTCCGCGACCGGGTACTTCACGACCGACCTCGAGACACTCGACGAGCTGAACACGCAGTCGCAGTACACCGATCCGGGAAATCGCTCGCTCACCGGATTCGTCACTTCACGCTTCGACCCCAAGCGCGTGCGCGCGGCGCGCGATGGAGTTCTCATCATTCCCGTGAGTTTTTGAGGTGGCCATGCTGTTTGCAATTGTTGTCGTGCTGCTCGCTCAAGTGCCTGTCCTCGATCCGATGCCGTACGTGCGCGCCCATCGCGACGCGGACAATGCGCTTGTCGCAGGAAAAATCGCCGAGGCGCGAGCGGGATTCGCGAGCTGCCTGGAGATGTCGCCGCGCAACGCGACTGTCGCATACGCGCTTGCGTGCACGGAGGCGCGAGCGGGGGACAAGGCGAAGTCGATTGGTTGGCTCGAGCGAGCAGTCGAATGGGGGTATGCCGACTGGGGAGTGACTGCCTGGGATGAAGATCTCGCGAGTGTTAGAACGAACTCGAGTTTAGTCGCGGCGCTCGAGCGCATGCGCAAGTTCGGCAGGGAACGAGGTGAATTGGCGCAGCTGGTCGAGATCTGGGACGAACGCCGCACTGAGATTGCGTGCGACGTGAGCGTCGAAGGCAGTGGCCGATTCGCTGTTGTCGCGCAGCGCGCCGGCTATCTCCAGGTGCTCGACACTCGCACCGGGCAAGAGCTGCGCAGGTCGCCCTCGCTCGGCAGCGCTGCCTGGGCCCTTGATTTCGATCGCAGCGGTGAGCGCGTGGCGGCGCTGACCTGGGACGGCAACCTGCACCTGTGGAACATCGATGGGAAGACGCAACCGACTTCGGTCAAGGCCATTCGACCTCCTCCGGAGCCGAAGGCCGATTCCAAGGACGGAGGGGAACTCGGCTGGCCGTTCGCCGCGTTCATTCGTTTTGATTCGAGTGCTGAGCGAGTGCTCGTTGCGGCCTGTGGACGTGGTGCGAGCTTGTTTTCCGCGAAGGGCGAGCTCGTGCACGCTTGGAACGAATCCTCCGACTACGGATTCTCAGCCACGATCATCGCCTGGAGCTTCGACGGTGCGCGAATCGCGATGCCGAAGGACAAGGCTGTTCGGTTTTTCGACGGGCGCACCGGCGAGCCGGTGGGCGAATTGCTCGAAGAGGAGGCGCACATTTGCAGCATCGCGTTTCAACCTGGCGGAACTCTCTTCGCGACGGGACTCCGGGATAGCCGCGTGCGCGTCTGGGATTTGAAGACAAGCAAGCTGGCATTCGAGCATGTCTTCAAGGACATTTTTGACGAGCAGCTGGATGTCAACTCCGTGGCATTCTCGCCCGACGGCAAATGGATCGCGGCCGGTACGGGCGAGAGAGCCTATCTCGATGTACTCGATGCCGGATCCGGAGTCATGGTGTCGCACTTCGATTCATGGGGCGGTCACTTTGGCGAGCCGTACGATCTGAGCTGGATGCCCGACTCCTCTCGTCTGTGGTTCGCCTACTGTTGCGGCGGCATGCCCATGAACGAGATCGCGCACGGGAACGAGTTCGCCAAGTCCGTGGAGTTTTCCGGTCGCCCGCCACGCTTCGGCAAGTCGGGGCCCGCATTGGCGACGGGACTTGGCAATGTGCTCGCCTTGGATGTGACAAGCGGTCGCTGCCTGTGGGATCGGCCGATTCTCGGTCGAGAAGGTGTTCTGCTGAAGACTTCGACCGGTCACTTCATGGCCGATCTCGACAGCCTCGAAGGACTCAGTCTGCGCCCTCCTCGCATTGGCGATCAAGAGGCCGAGCCTCAGCCGCTGGCGAAATTTGTCGCCGTGCTCTTCGATCCCAAGCGCGTGCGCGCGGCGCGCGACGGCGTCGCGATCGTGCCCGTCAAGTTTGACTGACTCCGCTCGGCAAGCCGCGTCCCTCGAACGGGCGCAGATCGAATACGCGTGCGAGCGCTGTCATCACCAGCGCATGCCGAATCGATCCGTCGACAATACCCGCTTTCACCTGCTCCAACGTCCACGCCTCGACCGTAATGTCCTCGCCATTGTCGAGCTGCTGCGGATGCGTCAGCTTCGCGTCTTCCGCGAGCCAGTGATGACAGACATTGTCCTGAAACGCCGGATTCGGTTGCACGGCGCCAAGATAAGTCCAGCGCTCCGACGTGTGGCCCGCTTCCTCGCGCAACTCGCGCTTCGCGGCGTCACCGTGGAACTCGCCCTCGTCGACCATTCCACCAGGAATCTCGGTCGTGATCGTCGCACTTCCGAATCGGAACTGATGCACGAGGATCAAACGCCCCTCGCTGTCGAGCGCGACCACGTTGACCCAGTCCGGCGTCTCGAGCACGGTGCGCTTCATCAACTTGCCCGTGCGCGGATTGGTCAGCCAGTCGTAGCGCGCGCGGCAGACCAAAAGATCGGGACCGGGCTCGCTGCGATCGAGGGGCCACAGGCGCAGGCCGCGCGTCGGCGGGCCGGAATTCGCGCTCGGAGTCTTGTCGGGTGAGGGCGTCATACGCCCGCAGCGTACCTCAGGCGAGCGGCACGGCGTAACATGGACCGGATGGTCAGCGCTCCACCGAATCTCGCCAAGCCCGCTGTGGCCGAGGCGAGCGCCGTTGCGCCCGGCGCCGAGCAGGCCGCGGACGCGCGAGCCAAGGGTTATGGCGCCCTGATCGTCGTGCAGTTCGCCTTCGGGTTGTTCGCGATCTTCGGCAAGTGGGCTTTTGTCGACTTCAGCGCCGAGGCCATCGTCGGCTGGCGCATTGTCTTCGGCTCGCTGGCACTTGGCGCGGCAGTCTTCCTGATGGCGGGAAAACGCGCGCTGCCGACGAAGCTCGACCTCTTCAAGCTCGCGGTGCTGGCGCTGCTGGGCATCACTATCAATATGGTGCTGTTCCTCGAAGGCCTGCGGCGCTCGACGGCGATCAACTCGGGATTGATCATGCCGATGATCCCCGTGTTCACGTTCAGCATCGCCGTGATCATGAAGCACGAGCGCTTCGCCTGGTCGCGCGGGCTGGGCATTTTGGTGGCGCTTTCGGCGACACTCGTATTGGCCTACGGCCGTGGCGCGGAGTTTTCCGAAGCGACGCGCAGCGGCAACTTGATGATGGTCGCGAATGCGTTTTCGTATTCGCTGTTCCTCGTTTTCTCGCGGCCGCTGGTCGCGAAATATGGGCCGCTGGTCGTGACGGCTTGGGTCTTCGTGCTCTCGCTGTGGACGATTCCGTTCTTTGCGGCACACGTGCCGTGGATTCCGGAACATGCGGGCCTGCGCAGCTGGCTCTCGCTCGCGTATATCCTGGTTTTTCCGACGCTGGTCGCGTACCTCCTCAACGCCTACGCACTCGCGCGCGTGGCCGCTTCGACGACAGCTGTGTTCATTTTCTTGCAATCGCTGATCACCGTCGGCTCGGCGGTCGTGTTCCTCGGCGAAGCGCTGGACACGCGCACGCTATTGTGCGGCGCGGTCGTGTTCGCGGGCACGGCCTTGGTTCTGTTCGGCCCTCAGCGCAAACTCAGCTGACCATCGTTCCCATGAGCATGCTGCAGACTCCTGAAGTTCCGCCCAGCGCAGAGATGCGCTTCACGGTGCGCGCACACACACGCTGGTCCGACGAGGACAACCAGTGCGTGCTCAACAACGCCGTGTACATGACGCTGCTCGAGGAAGCACGGCATGCGTACTTCGGCGCGCTCGGGCTGATCGAGAAGAATCAGTTCCCATTCTTGCTCGCGCAGACGAATATTCGCTTCCTGCGGCCGGGTCGCGGCGGAGTCGACGTCGAGATCGAATTGCGCACGGTGCGGCTGGGCAATTCGTCCTTCGAGCAGGCCTATCGTGTGCGCTCGCTCGCCAGCGGCGAAGTCTGGGCCGAGGCGCGCGCGCTGCTCGTGACTTACGATCCCGTCATGGGCACAAGCCAGCCGATGGAAGCTAAATTTCGCGCGGCCATTGCGGCCTTTGAAGGCCTTTGAGCAGGCTCCGACGAACCGCGCGGCACGACGGATTTGCTCCCATCAGCCATGGCGGGCTACAAGTGTTGCGTGGGCGCTAGCACGAACCTCTTCTCTGGAGCGGCGATCGCGGCACTGTTCGCCTTCGGCGCGCCGTCGCTCCAGGCCCAGACCGATCTCGGCGCGCGGCTCGACGAGCATCTGCAGCGCCTGGTGCCCTGGGGATTTTCCGGCTCGTTGCTCGTCGCGCGCTCAGGCCGCGTGCTGCTCGCCACCGGTTACGGTCTCGCCGATCGCGCGCGCGGCGTGCCCAACTCGGCGCAAACCCAGTTTCCACTCGGCGGCCTTTCGCAGCAGTTCACGGCCGTCGCGCTCCTGCTGCTCGCTGACCAAGGCCGGCTTTCGATCGACGACACGCTCGGCGCGCGCCTCGACGGAGTGCCTGCGGACAAGCAGGCGATCACGTTGCGCCAGTTGCTCTACGATCAATCCGGTTTGCCCGCCGAAGTCGGCGAGCCCTTCGGCGCGCCGGAGTCCAAGGAAGAAGCGCTCGCGCGCATCCTCGGCGCGGCGCTGCTTTTTCCGCCGGGTGCTCGCTTCAGCGCTTCGAGCGCGGGCTACACGCTGTTGTGCGCCGTGGTCGAAAAGGCCGCCGGAGTGCCGTTCGAGGATTTCGTGAAAAGCAACATCCTCGATCGCTCCGGCATGGGCGCGACGATGTTCGTCGGCGATCCGCGCGCGGCGAGTGCGCCGTTGGCGCACAGCTATGCCGACGACAGCGACGCGGGCAGTCCTGGCCGCTGGCAGCCGACTTGGCCGTTGCGCGGAGTCGGCGCACTGGTGTCGAGCGTGGGCGATCTGTACCGCTGGGAGCGCGCGCTTGCGCCCGACGTGCTGCTCAGCGCGAAATCGCTCGATCTTTTGCACGAGCCGGCGCTCGGCAATGCGGCCTGCGGCATGTTCATCGAGCGCGCTGAATCCGGCAAACGCGTCGCTTCGCGTTCGTCGACACTGGCGGGTTTTCAGTCCGAATTGCGCCGCGGACTGGACGATCCGCTGACCTGGAGCTTGCTGCTCAACGAGCATATGCCGGCCGCGGTCGTGCACGTCGAAGCGCTGCTCGCGGGCAAGTCGTTGGCGCTTCCTCCGGAGGTCGCGGAACTCGATCCGCGTCTGTGCGCGGCGGCCGCGGGTGCCTACGAGTTGCCCGGTGGCGGACGATTTCGCGTCAGCTTCGAGCGCGAAAGACTTTCGGTCGCGGCCGAAAATCAGGGCGGTGTCGATGCGCTGGCGTTGCTCAGCAACGAGGAAAAGGCTTGGGCCAGCGAGTATGGCAATCGAACGCTGGCGTTGTGCGAGAGCCTGCGCGGGCGCGATTTTCCGGCTGTGGCGACCATGCTTGGGCGCACGGCTCAGGAAGTCGACGGACAGCTTGGGACGTGGTGGCGCAAGCTTGAGGAGCGCTTGGGCACCGCTGTGGGACCGAAGCTGGTCGCGTCGCTCGCGCGCAATCAGACTGTCGTGTTACGGCTGGAATTCGAACGCGGCGCGGAGATCACGTGGTTCACGTGGAGCGGGCGGACGTTGCAAACGTTTCACCCGGGGGCTGCGATTTTTCAGAGTTGTCGGTTGTGGCCGGCCAAGGAAGGCGGGTTCGTGGCCTACGACCCGGCCAGTCTCAGCGTGAGAAAACTGGCGCTGATGCTGCGCGCGGATGGATCTGTGCGCGGGCTTTCGTTCCCGGCGGACCATGGCGACGGAGCGGAGCTTGGGGCGCGCAGGTTGGATTGACGCTACGGTCGCGAGTAGGCGGTGGAGCCCGGGAGCAGCCACGGCTCGGCCATGCGCGTCTGGTATTTGTGCAGCCAGGCGGAAATTTCTGGCGAGTGGGGGAAGTGTTCGTCGCGGCCGTAGGGATAGCCGCTCATGCCGTGGAAGGGCAGTGGCTCGACGTGCAGAGCGTTGATCGTGTTGGGATCGCGATCCTTCGCCCAGCCGTCGAGGAACAATAGATAGTCTCGAC
>JAYUUV010000054.1:0-20178 GCA_043754695.1 Planctomycetota bacterium | reverse complement strand
GACCTCGACGCAGGCCGGATAGCGTCCGTCGCGCACGCGCTGGATGCAGAACGTGCACTTCTCGACCACGCCTTTCATGCGCGGACGGTTGCCCAGGTAATGCGTGTTCGCGTTCACCGACTCCGCCGGCACGTTCGGATCGCCCCAGTTGAAATGGCGCGCGCCGTAGGGACAGGCCGACATGCAGCAGCGACAGCCGATGCACCAGTCGTAATCGATCACGACGATGCCGTCGGGCTCTTTCCAAGTGGCGCCGACCGGGCAGCTCTTGACGCAAGAGGGGTTTTCGCACTGCTGGCAGGCCACCGGCAGATAGAAGTGCCCGGGCCGCGGCACGGTTTCAGCGTCGTAGTAGGCATCCGCGTGGGCGAAGTCGATGCCCTTTTCCTTTTCCATCTCCAGCACGCGAATCCAGTGGATCTGCGGATCGCGGCTTTGGTTGTTCTCCTCGACACAGGCGTAGACGCAGCGTCGGCAGCCAATGCAGCGCGAGATGTCGAGCGCGTAGCCGAACAGCACGCCTTCCTGCGCGGGCTTGTCACCGACCGTGATCGGTTTGCCGAAGCGCTCGCTCTGCTCTTTCATGAGTCCAGCGAGGATTTCGCCGCGCTCGCCCTCGCTCAGCTCGCGGAAGCGCTTCTGGAAAAACGGCGTGTGCGTGATCTCGCTGCAACTGCCTGCGAGCGCGGCAGCACAGCTGGCCACGGCGCACAGGAACTCCCGGCGCGAGCTGTCGGTCTCTTGGTCGATTTCGAGTTCGCTCACAGGGCACCTCCATGCGGACGAATAGGCGCCGGCTTCGGTTGCAGCGGCTGGAAAGCGGGCGAGTGGGCGTTGTGGCAGTTGACGCACAAGAGATAGGTCTTGTGTCCGTCCCACGAGCCGCTGCGTCTGCCGTGCACACCTGCGCGCCAGTCGCGGTACTTGTCGCCGTGGCACTGGCCGCAGAGCTTGTACGACTCGGTGAAGTCGATCAGCTCGCCGCTGGCCAGGTGCAACTTGTCGTGGTCCACGGCCGAGTGGCAGTCGAGGCACCAGCGGTGCTCGACGTCGTGCTTCAAGTCGATTTCCTGGTGCGCCGTCTTCAGCGTGCGGCGCCGCAGGTTCGTGGGGATCGAGGGATCGTGGCAATCCGAGCAGGGGAACACGCCGTCGCTGAACGGCGGTGGCGGTACTTCAATCTCTTCGACGACCGCAGCCGCTGGGACCGCAGATCCCCACATCGCTTCATCGCTTTGGGCCGGCTGGCATGCAGCGAATGCGGCAAGCAGCAGCAGGCAGGCGACCTGGCTCGTGATTTTCATGGCTGAACTTGTGCAGGCGGACCGAAGACCGAAGCTCGGGCTACCGCGAGTGGACACCCCGAGCGTAGGCGTCCGCGTCTACGCCGGAGCCGCGCCGAATGCGTAAGACCAGCCGACACTGTGCGTAGGACGCCTGGGACGACGTGCGTGGGGGGGGGCGCCTGGCTTTGCGCCCCAACGGCGAAGGAAAGCTATGAACAGGAACCCGGATCTGGCCAAATCAGCCGCACATGAACCCGCTCATCTACTCCGTCGCCCACGTTCTTTCCGCTTTCGTGCTGGTGGCTTTCAGCTTCCAGGTCTTTATCGCCCCTCACCCGCAGTTCAAGCGCCGGCTGATGATGTACACCGGCATCGCGAGCTTGCTGATGCTCGTGGCGGGCTTCGGTCTGCAGGCCAAGTTGAATGCAGGCTTCCCGCTCTGGCTGATCATCAAGATCGTCTGCTGGTTCGGCGTCTCGGCGCTTTCCGGCCTGGCTTTCCGCAGCCCGGCGCGCGCGCGCATCTACTCGCTCGTCGCCCTGGGGTTGGTCGCGATCGCGGTGTACTGCGTCTACTTCAAGCCGGTCTGAACACCCCACGTGCCGGGCAAGTTTCCGGCGTCAGTCCTTGAGCTTGGACAGAAACGCCGCCGGATTCGCTTCGAACTCCGCGACACACGGAGCGCAGCAGAACTTGATCTCCCGCCCTTCGTAGATCTTCGTGATCGGATCGCCCATCGAGCCGAGCGCATTGTCCGTGACGAGACAGGTTTTGAACGGATACGGGCGCACCGCATCGGCCCTTGGAGCACTGGTGCAGGCACAGGCGCAGAGGACGATGGACGTCGCGACAAGCAGCAGATTGATTTTCTTCATGGAGTTCCTCGCTGGCTCATAGCCTGACAGTCACGCCGACCCCAAGCCCGTGTTCGGAATCGTACTGGGCAATGGCGCCGAACTGTTTGGTCACGGTCCAGGTCGTGCTGAGTCGCCAGTCGGTGTAAGTATTGGTGTCGTACTCGACGCGGCCGGCGAGCGACCAGCGCGCGCAAAGGCGCAGCGACTTCTCCAGTTCGAAGCGCAAGTCGGCTTCGGAGTCGGCGCTGGCCGTCGCGTACACGAGGAAGGGCAGGCGATAGCGCGCGCCGGCAAACAGGCGATCCTCGGCGTGCTGCTTGGTCGTGAAGCGATATCCGGCGAGCGCGGACAGATTCGGATCGTAGTAGTGCGACAGGCCGAGGTCGACCTCGCTCAACTCGTCGTTGCCGTCGTTTCCATAGCCGCTATGCCAGCGCGCGAAGAAATCGTTGCGAGCGCTCATCAGCATGGCGTGGCCCTGGGTCATGTTCGACAGGAACGCGGCGTCCAGGAAAAGGTACGACGGCGCGATCATGGCGGGGTCGAGCGTCGGCTGGTGCTCCGCCCCCAGTTCCAGGTAACTGACGACGCGCGCCATGCCCGCGTCCATGTGATAAAGGATGTGGCAGTGCAGGAACCAGTCGCCGGGCTCTTCGTCAGCGACGAACTCGATCGTGCGCCGGCCCATCGGCGGCACGTCGACGGTGTGCTTGACGGGACTGAACTCGCCGGCAGCCGTCACGACGCGGAAGAAGTGCCCGTGCAAGTGCATCGGGTGATGCATCATCGTGTCGTTGACGAACTCGATGCGCACGACCTCGCCGCTCCTGATGCGCACGGGTGCTGCTTCCGCGAGGGTCTTCCCGTCGATGCTCCAGAGGTAGCGCTCCATGTCGCCGGTGAGGCGCATCGTGATCGCGCGCACGCCGCGGGATTGCGCTGCGAGCGCGATGCCCGAAGGCTTGGGCGTGCGCAGCAACCCATAGGGAGCGAAAGGCCGTTCCTCGCTCGCCGTGGCGTGCGCCTTCGTTTCGCTGACGCTGGAAAGACCAGCGCGCAGCATCTCGTCCATGCCGTACCTTTCCGGCGGCGGCGGGCCCTTGGCGCGCAACAGCGGCGCATCGAGACGGCCAAGGACGAGCGCGGTGTGAGCCGTGCCGTCGTGCGCGGTGGCGCGCAACTCGATGGCTTCGCCGGAAGCGGGCATCGACACGATCACGTCATAGGTCTCGGCGATACCGATCAGCAGTCGCCTTACTTCGACGGGCTGCACACGCTGACCGTCGGCGGCGACGATGGTGAGCGGCCCGCCGGCCCCGGTGAGGTGAAAGTAGGTCGACGCCGACGCATTGACCACGCGCACGAGCACGCGCTCGCCCGCGGTCGCCTCGGGCAGGCGCGCTTCGGAGAGACCGTTGACGAGGAACTGGTCGTAGGCGACATCCGAGATGTCCATCGCCGGCATGCGACTTTTTTCGCGCGCGAAATACGCCCCGAGTTTGCCGCGTTTCCAGGCGTCGAACAGCGTTTGCGCATTGCCTTTCTTGATCGAGTACCAGTCCGAGCCGCGCATCAGCGTGCGCATCACCTCGCGCGGCGATTCGTCCGTCCAATCCGAGAGCACCGCCACGACTTCGCGGGCCACGCCGAGCTCCGCGAGCAGCGCGGCCTTTCCTTCGCGCGGCTCGATCACGATCGCTCCGTACACGCCCTCCTGCTCCTGCAGCCCGGTGTGGGAGTGGTACCAGTAGGTGCCGCTCTGCCGCAGGTCGAATTCGAAGATGTGTTCGGCGTGCGGCTTTAGGCGCTTCGTCGTCAAGTACGGCACGCCGTCCATCGCGTTCGGCAACAGCAGTCCATGCCAGTGGATCGAGGCATCGTCGTCGTCGAGTTGGTTCACGACAGTGACGCGCACGTGGTCACCCTCGCGAAAGTAGAGCGTCGGTCCGGGAATGGAGCCGTTGATCGCGATCCCGCGGCGTTTGCGCGGAGCAGCGGCGGCCTTCTCGCGCGCGATCGTGAGCGTGTACTCGACAGCGCGCGGCGGCGCTGCCGACGGCGGGGGCGTGCTGAGCGCCGGCGTGGTCTGCAGCAGCATCAGGAGCGACGCAAAAAACAGGAACATCGCAATCAGGATACCCGCTGGCGTCAGGTTCCGCGCCTCGCTTCGCCCAGGCTACGGCGCACCCATGGCCTTGAGTTCCGCCTTCAGCGTGGCGAGATCCTTCTTGGACTGCGCGATGCCCTTGTCGATGTTCGCCAGCGTCTCCTTCTTGAACACCGGCACGATCTTCGTGTTCACCACGCCGAGGATCTCCTTCTTCGCGGCATCGAAGTTCGGAGCCTTGGCCGCCTTCAGATCCTTTTCGATGGCCGCCGCCACGGAGGCACTCAGGTTGATCGGACTCGCCGCGCCCTTCTTGATGTAGGTGTCGAAGACTTTCTTGGCGTTGGTCTTGGCGTTGAGGTCGCCGAGGAAATCGAGATACGGCGATCGGCTGTGACTTGCCGCCCATTTTTCCAGCGCGCCATAGATCGCCGGCTCGTCGGAAGCGTAGGTGTAGTTCGTGTAGCTCTGCTTCACACCCTCGGCCGACTGGATCACGCTCTCCACGTCGCTGATCGATTTCAATTTCGCCGCGCGTGCCGCTGGATCGACAGGCGCACTCGCCAGTCCGATGGCGGCGAGTTTCTTCTTGATCTCGAAGACCTTGGCGGCGTCGCCAAGTGCGCTGACATCCACGGAACTGATGAACACTTTCTGTGTGCCGATGACGGCTTCGAAGCGGAGCCACTGACCGTCGAACGACGCCGTGAAGTCTGCGTTCTTCTTCGTCGCGGTCACCTTGGCCGCCACTTCGGCGAGGTCCTTTGCGTCGAGTTTGCCCACCGGGATGGTCAACTTGTTGACGATCATGTCGCGGGCGGCCTCGTAGGTCTTCACGACCAGAGCGGGATCGGGCGTGGTCGTCAGGACTTTGGATTTGCTTCCAGCCATAGGAGTTCCCTTCTTGACGGTGCGTCGGCCGTCGATGCTTCGAGATGGCGTTCAGGCGTCGGTGCACCTGCTCATGCGCCGTCGTGAGCGCAGGCCAGGATTGCAGGAGTGCTATGGATTTCCAAGCCCACGGGGCGAAGGAGCGAAGTCCGTATCGCGAGCCCGGAAACAAGCGGGCGGCCCCATGTCCAATCCTCCCGTGAGGTTCGATTGGCAGGCGGACGCTCGCCGCGGCCCCGGGGCCGACCCGCGACGGGACGCCCGCCCGTTGCGTCAGATTTTTCTGTTCGCCAATCCGTGCGGTGACGCTTTCGGGTGCGGGGCCGGGAGCAGGGTGCTCCAGATGCACGGCAGCGCGACAGCCTCAGGTCCGAACCAGGGTCGCACAACTCACACCACGGAACACGAGCAAGAACCACGATCATGACTGACTATCTGACTGAAGCAGGCTGGCAAGCGATTTTGCAGGCGAACAAGGGCAAGGTAACGGACAACGGCTTGCTCAAGGAGCTCGGCAAGTACAAGCATCTGCCCGAGGACAAGTACGACCAGCGCAATGCGGTGCTGGCCAACGTGTTCAAACTCGGATTGGCCTTGAACAACTCTTCGCTGAAAGTGAAGCCGCCTGCGGCGGTGGCGGCTTACCTGAGCCGGGTGAACGAAGCTGCAGTGAAGATGCAGGAGCAGATCACTGCCGACAAGAAGGCTGCGGCCTTCGACAAGAACGACAAGCTCATGTTCCAGAACATGGTCATTCAGGCCGCGACCAACGTCTCCACCAACGCCAAGGCCAACGCTTCGTTCTTCGGCCGGCAAGTGATCGCCGCCTGCACCGCCTTCCAGTTGTACTCGAAGTCGAAAGTAGACGAACTCGACGGCGAGATTTCCGCGGCTTCGATCCTCGGGCCTTTGATCAGCGTCGTCAGCGGCGGAATCGTCGGCGCGTTGATGGTCGGCGTCGCCGATCCGATCGCGAAGAAAGTCGTCGGCGAGATGGCCAAGCTCGCCGAAGGCCAACTGAAGAAGCAAGCAGGCAGCATCGGCAATGGCAGCAAGGATGTCGAGAAGGCGATCAAGGCCTTGATCCTCGGCGCGACCGATGCTGCGACCGCGATGGAGAGCGTGGTGACGAAACACATCATGCCCGAATGCAAGAAAGTCATCGACGGCGTCAACTCCGGCAATCGTCTGAACGATCAGCTGACGGAATTCATCGAGCCCTTCATCCGCCAGAACCCGAGTGCCATGGACACGCTGCTCGAGCGACGCTTCGGCCTGCCGACTCCGGCCAAGTCGAAGCAGACGCAGGTCAAGCTCTACAAGGAAATGGTCAAGCAGTTCGAGGAAGTCGCGATCAAGGCGGCCACGCCCAGTGGCGAGAAAATGGAGTGGAACATCACCGGTGTTCCGACCAGCGTGAAGCGCAAGGCCGAAGAGCGAGCCAAGCAAGCCGGCAGCCAGCGCGAAAAGGAAATCAGCGCGAAGGAAAGCCAAGCGGGCGTGTAATCGCGTACTCGCCCGAACCTTGATGCGACCCGCTGTCACCCAAGCAGGTGGCGGCGGGTCGCGTTGCGCCCGGAAACCACACTGTCTATCTGCCGCCCGCGCTTGCGAGAAAAAGCCCCGTTTGGTATTCACCCCGCATGAGTCAACCCGTGTCGCCTGCGCCGCTTCGACCGCTCGCACGTCTGATTTTCAGCACGCGCTGGCTGCAGTTGCCGCTGTACCTTGGCTTGATCATCGCGCAGTGCGTGTACGTCGCGCTGTTCGTCAAGAACGTGATCGAGCTCGTCAAGGACTTCGGCCTCCACGGCGAGCGTGACATCATGCTTGCCGTACTCGGCCTGATCGACGTCGTGATGATCTCCAATCTGTTGGTGATGGTCATCGTCGGTGGCTACGAGACTTTCGTTTCGCGCTTGCGTCTCGCCGGTCACCCCGATCAGCCGGAATGGTTGAGCCACGTCAATGCCGGCCTGCTCAAGGTCAAGCTGGCGATGGCGATCATTGGCATTTCCTCCATCCACCTTCTGAGCAGCTTCATCAACGCCAGTCGTCTGGGCGCCAGCGATGCAGGCCCCTCGCCAGAGATTGCTTCGGTCTATGTCACTCACGAAGGCATCATGTGGCAGGCGATCATCCACTGCATCTTCGTGCTTTCAGCGCTCGGCATCGCCTTCGTGGATCGGATCAGCAGCACTCCGGTGCCGCATGCCGGCGATTCGGACGACGAACATTAGGCAGCTCGCTGCTCGAACCGCAGACGAGTCGGCGGTTGATTCTGCTCGTCCGCGCTCACCCAACCGGCGCGCGCTGAGCGCGGCAGGCTGGTCGCGCGCCTGAAGACGAATCAAGTGTTCGGGATGCCGGCCGTGATGCACTCGAGTATCTCCAGCTTTTGCGTCGCATTCAGAAAACCCCTATGGTCCTGTGAGATGCAGGCCGGAAAACTACTCAAGATGTTGTTGAAGATGCTGTCGGCCGGATTGCCCTGATTGTGCAGCGGATCCAGCAGGTTTCCGGCGTTGATCCGCAGGCTTCCCGCGCAACCGTTGTTGCCCCCCGTGCCGACGTTGACCGTATTCGTGTGAGCAGCAGAGGCACTGCCCGAGAGCGTCAATCCCGCCGAACCCGCGGCACCGTGGCAGCCGATGCAACCGGGGTTGATCGACGCAGCCCAGATCGTCGACCACTTCTTGGCCACCTGCAGCGTGCCGACGTTGCTCGTCGCCGAGCCACATCCGTTGGAGACGACGCAGGTGAACTGCGTGCCGTCGTCGGTGAAAACCGCGGGCGAAGTCGTGAACGAATTCGCCGTCGCGCCCGGGATGTTCACCGCGTTTTTGCGCCACTGGAAACTCAACGGCGCCGTACCGCTCGCCGAAACCGAGAACTGCTTGCTGGCACCCTCGACGACGAAGAAGGTCGCCTGCGGCTGCACGGTGATGCTCGGTGATGTATTGACCGTCAGTACAGCGTTGTTGCTGGTCACGTTGCCGCAGGCACTGCTGATGAAACACGAGAACAGCGCGCCGTTGTCCGCGGGAACCGTCGCCGGTGTGGTGAACGAGCTGTTGGTCGCCCCTGGAATGGCGTTTCCATTCTTACGCCACTGGAAACTCAGACCTCCGCCGGTTGCCGTGACCGAGAACAGCGCGGTATTGCCGCTGCAGACTGTCTTGTTGGCGGGCTGACCGCCCGGCGCGATCGCCGGCGGCGAATTCACCGTCAAGGATGCATTTCCGCTGGTCGTGCTGCCCGCGACGTTGCTGACCACGACCGAGAAAAGTGCTCCGTTGTCGCCGATGACCGCGGGCGGCGTCGTGAAGGCGCTGTTCGTCGCGCCGGGAATGTTGACCGCGTTCTTGCGCCACTGGAACGTGAACGGAGCCGTGCCCGTCGCGCTCACCGAGAACTGCGCCGTCGAGCCCACACAAGTCGTCTGATTGAAGGGGCCGGTCAGCACCGGGAGCGCCGAAACGGTCAGCAACGCTTCGCTGCTGACGACGAATCCCGCGGCATTGGAAATTCGCACGCTGTATTTCTCGCCGTTGTTCGACGGCGTGACCGGCGCGGTAGTGAAACTTGGCAGATTGGGCGCACCGGGAATCGCGACACCGTTCTTGCGCCAGGCGAAAGTCAGCGGCGGCGAGCCCGTGCCGGCTTGCAGCGTGACGTTGAACACCGCCTGCACTCCCACGGGCACGGTCGTCGGCGCAGGTTGCACCGCGATTACGGGCGGAATGATCACGGTCAGGATGGCTTCATTGCTTTGCACCGAGTTGAGCGCATTGCTGACGCGCACGCGGTACTTCGCGCCGTTGTCCTGGGCCGTGGTGGGAGGCGTCGTGTAGTTCGGCAGGTTGGGCGCGCCGGGAATCGTCGCGCCGTTGCGCCGCCACTGGAAGGTCAGCGGCGGCGTGCCGTTGGCCACCACCGTGAAGTTGGCGGTCTGGCCCAGGTTCACGGTCACGTTCGCCGGATGGGAGCTGATCGACACCGGCGTCTGGACATCGATGTAGTCCGTCTTGAGCAGCGCGAGCGGTACGCCGTTGGTCAAAGTCCCCGTGAGCCGGACCGACTTCTTGCCGAGCGTCGTGTAGCTGTGACTGACCGGCGTTCCGAAGCCCGAAGCCGGTGACGTTTGCCCGTCGCCGAATTCCCACAACCATGTGTTGTTGAAATTGCCGTTGGAGAGATTCGTTAACAGTACGGGCGCGTTGAGCGCAACCGTCGTCGGCTGACCGACGAAGTCCAGCGTGCCCGTCGGCGCGAGGACAGTGATCAAGTCTGCCTTGACGAGTTCACCCTGCGTACCCGGCGCGCTGACGTGCAAGCTCACGTCGTAGAGTCCGGCCTGGGTGTAGACGTGCACGGGATGCTGCTCGTTCGAGCCTTTGCCGTCGCCGAAATCCCAGACCCATGACGATCCACCAATCGTCTGGTCGGTGAAGCTGACCTGTCCTCCGGTGTTGATCTGCGTGGCGCTGGCCAAGAATTGCACGTTCAACGCGGGCTGCGGGACTTCGAAACGCAGCCTGTCGAGATAGACCTGCGACGGCAGCGTGGCGTTGCCGCCATTTCCGGTCTGAACGCTCAGCGTGAAACCCGTCAGGAAGTTCGAGCCCGGGAAAAGCTGCTCCAGATCGGCAGTGACCGTCTCCAAGGCTGTCGTGCGATGGCCGCCGTGCAGCGTCGAATGATTCGACGTCGCCGAAAACGTGTCGCGCCGAAGCAGCGTGATCGAAGTGTTGCCGTCGGAAATGTCGGCACTCATCCAGTCGTTGGTCAGCGCTGCGCCGATCGCTTCTCCGTTGACGAACAAGACGTCGAACTGCAACACGCTTTTCCCGGCGGGGAAGGTGATCTCCTGCGCCAGACCGGCGCCCGTCCTTGGCGTGGCGCCGGGCCCCGCATTCGGGGGCAGCGTGTTGTCCGTCGAGTCGCCGCCGAGTTCCACCCAAAGCTGGCCGTCGGTCGGCATGCCCACATCGGGCCCGCCGGCCGCCGAGTTCATCACCAGCCCGATGTTGCCTTGCGTGCCGAAGAAGACATCCCACGGCGAGCCCGGCGCCGCGCCGGCGGTTTGCGATTCGAAGCTCGAGTCGAGCAACGGCGCGCTCACGCCGATGAAATTGTTGCGCACCCTCGTGGTGAATCCGCCGGGCCCCGTGGCGATGAGTTGAACCGTGAAACTGCCGGCGTGCGCATAGCCGTGCAACGGATCGCGCTCCGTCGAGATCGAGCCGTCGCCGAAATCCCATAGCCAATCCGAAGCATTGCCGCTCGTCGTGTTCGTGAACTGGACGTCGAGCGGTTTCGTTCCCGTGGTCGGCGTGGCCGTGAAATCCGCCACGGGACCGGTCGACGATCCGCTGCCGCTGCCACCTCCGCCGCCACCGCCGCCGCAGGCTCCGTGGATCAGCGCCGCAAAAGCCAGCACTCCGGGGACAAGCAGCAAAGCCGAAAGACGCCGACGCGAATTGATTGCGAGCATCGCATTCTCCGATGGGGGGGGACGATCGGTGACGACGGCCAGGGTTGCCGGCGAGAACGGGGCTGGCAATCCTATTCGATTGCAGCAAAGTTTGGGGACAGAGGTCGGCAATCCGACCGCGGCCCTCCCCGCACCGGTAGCGCGAGGGTTTTGCGCGACATTGGCAGGCGATCGTCGGCTACCGGACTCGCGCGGAGCGCGCATACTGGACTGCATGTCCGACGAGATTGACGCAGCGCCTCGCGCCGCTGAGCTGGATCGACCAGCCGCCGGCAAGCTCGTGGCCGCAGCAGGGTCCGTGGCCACCGAGCAACTGGCGCCGCTCAGCATCGGTTCGCTGACCGTGCTCTTCGACATCTCCAACAAGTGCAATCTGCGTTGTCGGATGTGCTACTTCAGCTACGACAGCGTGTTCTTCCGCAAGGGCGTGTATCTCGCGCCGGAGGCATTTGCGCGCATCGCTGGCTCGGTATTGCCTTTTGCACACACGGTCTACCTTTCCGCGGGCAGCGAGCCGCTGACCAGTCCGCACTTCTCGGAGATCCTGCGCATCACGGCGCGTTTTGCGCCCAGCGAGTTGAAGATGCTCACCAATGGGCTCTTGATCACGCCCAAGATCGCCGAGGAACTGATCGAGCAGCGCATGACGCAGGTGCACGTCTCGATCGACGGTGCGACACGCGAGACCTACGAGTGGGTGCGGCGCGGCGGAGAATTTGCAGTGCTCAAGCAGCGCCTGGCGCACCTCGCGCAGCGCAAGGTCGCGCGCCAGTCGCGCTTTCCGCTGCTGCAGTTCAATGTCACGCTGATGAAGTGCAACCTGGACGAGCTGTGCGACTTCGTCGACCTGGCGATCGAACTTGGTGTCGAACAGATCGCTTGCCGGCACTTGATGCCCTACGAAGGACTCGAGATGGCGTCGCAGTCGACTAGCGACGAACCCGAGCGCGCCAATGCGCGCTTCCACGAGTTCCTGGAATACGCTTCGCGCGCGGGCGTGCGCGTCACGAGTTTTCCGGACTTCTACGCGGTCGATGGAAAACCGTGGAAGCCGACGCGGTCGAATTGCGATGTCGCGCCGCGCGTGCCGCGTTCGCCGGATGCAAACACGGCTCCGCCGCGTGCAACTTTGCCGCCCGTGCCGCCGATCGATCGCGAACGGCCCTTCGGCCGCGTCGATCTGCCGCGACTTTTGGAGAGCGAGGCCTCGAATTCGAGCGAACTTTGCGGCTGGGCGCTCGACCTCGAAGAAGTCGAGAGCGTCGAGGTGCGACGCAAGCCCACAGCCGGCGAGGCCGCCGAAGGCAAGTCCGCGGACGGAACGCTGCACGTCGGCTGGGCCGTCTTGCGCAACGGGTCGCGCCCGGATGTCGCGGCCGCATTTCCGACGCTGCCGTTCAGCTATCGCTCGGGTTGGACCTGCGAGGTCTCGCGCGAAAACTTGCCTGGAACCGGGGATCTGCAAGTCTCGTTGGTCGTGATTGCGCATAACTCGCGCGGAGTCAGCGCACAACTCGGGACGCGCGAAGTGTTGTTCCAGAAAGGGCCGCGCGCGCGACCCTTCCTGTACTGCAAGAAGCCCTTCGACAACGTCTACATCGATGCCCACGCGAATGTCTTTCCCTACCCCGACTGCCAAACGGTCGACCCGTTCGGCTCACTGGCGAAAGAGAGTTCGTTCCGCGCGATCTGGTTCGGCGAGGAGTTTCGCGAATTGCGCCAGAGCATCGCCGGGCGCAATCCACCCGGCATGTGCCTGACCTGTCCGGACTTCATCAACCGCAATGTCGATCGGCCCGAATACTTTGCCGAGCGACAGATCGAGGCCGGCTTCCGTTTGCCGCTCGGGTTTCTAGATGCGCCGCTCGAGCGAGTGACCACCGATTCTGAGCAGATCGAAATGCATGGCTGGGCATTGAGTCACGCCGGCATCGAGCACGTCGAAATCCTGCGCGACGCGGGTCCCGATGCACGGCTTGCCCAGCCCACACGCGGCGAATGGCTGCTGGTGGGCCGGGCCGAGCTCGCGACCCACGAGCGGCCCGACGTCGCGCTGGCGCACCCGCACCTGCCGGACAATCTGCGCTGCGGCTGGCGCTTCAATCTGCGTCGCGACATGTTGCCGCCCGCCGCAGCGACACGCCTGCGAGTGCTGGCCTGGAACAAGGAAGGACGCAGCACGCCGATCGGTTCGCTGCGCGTAAATTTCTCGGCGATTCCAGCAACCAAGGCCGGCCCGTCGTGATGCAGCGTCGTCCAGTCGGCCGCACAGGCGTCGAACTTTCGGTGATCGGTTTCGGCACCTGTCAGTTGCGGCTGCAACCGCGCGAGCAGGCGCTGGCCACGCTCGTGCGCGGCTTCGAGCTGGGCGTGAACTGGGTGCACACTTCGCCCGACTACGGCGATGCCGAAGAAATCGTCGCACAAGCCGCGCGTGTCAGCGGCGCGACGATCATCCCGCTTTCCGATGGGTCGGGTGACCGCGCGCACTTCGAACACTGCTTCGAGCGGACGCTGGCGATCCACGGGCGCACTTCGCTGCCCCTGTGGGGCATTTCCTGTATCGACGATCAGGAATTCGTCGGCAACGACGTCTGGGGACCGAACGGCATGGTCGCCTATCTCGCCCAATTGAAGCGCGCCGGCCGCATCCAAGGCGCGTACTGCACGACGCACGGGCCGGCCGACTATGTCGCCGACCTGATCACCAGCGGCGTCTTCGACGCGATCATGTTGGCTTGGAATCCGCTCGGTTTTCACGTGCTGAGTTCCTACGCGGCCGCCGAGGGCAAGTTCTACGAGGACCTGCAGCAAACCAAGCAGCGCATCCTGCCCCTGGCGCGCGAGCACAACGTCGCAATCCTGGCCATGAAGGCGCTCGCCGGCGGTTTGCTCTCGCGCAGCAAGGCCTTTCCGCCGCGCGACGTGCTCGCGGCAGGGCGCGATCAGATCGCAGCGCACGAAGTCCTGCGACACGTGCTGGCCCAGGAAGGCATCGTCGCGGCCGTGGTGGGCACGGGCTGCGTCGAGGAAGCCGAAGAGAACGCGCTTGCCGGCCATGGCGAGCTCGCGTTGTCCGGCGAGCGCGAACTCGCGCTGCAAACGCGCATCACGGAAATGCGCACCACGCTGTGCAGCCGCTGCGGCGCCTGCGAACCGACCTGCAGCCGCGGCTTGCCGATTTCATGGCTGTTCCGCGAGGCCTACATCTGGCTGAATCCAGCCGACACCTTCGACGCGGTCGCGCGCCTGCACTACTTCCACCTGCATGAAGACGAGACCCTGGCCTGCGCGACGTGCACGAATCGGACCTGCCTTTGCCCTCAGGGGCTCGACGTGCCGATCGAACTCGGCCGCGTGCACGCACGCATGCTCGAGCTGCGCGCGCAGGGAAATCTGCCTTGCACGCCGCGCGAACTCGAAGCGGCGCCGCTTGGGACCACGTTGCCCGTGCGCGTCGTCCACGTCGAATTGCCCGACTCCGCGAGCGGCGGAACCTGCCGCTTCTGGCTGGAAAACGCCGGCGATCGTGTCTGGATTTCGAGCGCAGGTTCCACGGAGACCGTCGAGTTGCGCGCGCGCTCGGAGCATTCGATCGTGCGGCGGATCGCGCTGCGCGAAGATGTCCATCCCGGCGTGCGTTCGCATGTGGCGTTCGCGGTGGAGCGCGGAGCGATGCGCGCGGGCACCGTGTTCGAACTCGCGCGCACCTGCGAGGTCCGCGGGACCGAGCTCGCGGTCGTGGGCATGCCCTTCCACCAATCGGCGGAGTTGCTGCGATGAGCGAGCCTGAAAAGAAATTCGGCGCCACGCACGTCGCGCACAATCTGCCGAGCGAACTGTCGCCGGGTGCCGTGATCGCCGTGCGGTTGACGCTGCAGAACACCAGTTCGTTCAGCTGGCGCGCGAGCACTCCGGCGGGGGATCACGTCGGACTCGCTGTGCACTGGGACGGCGTGGTCGTCGCGAATCACCCGCTGCCCCGGCCTGAAGTCACCCCGGGCGAGGAAGTGACAATGCATTTCGCGCTCGAGGCGCCGCTCGTTCCCGGCCGACATTCACTCGCGCTGAAGCTCGTGCAGTA
Source organism: Planctomycetota bacterium (assembly GCA_043754695.1). Taxonomy (GTDB): domain Bacteria; phylum Planctomycetota; class UBA1135; order UBA1135; genus JADJQU01. Next base: position 5,456 of record JAYUUV010000054.1, on the reverse strand, counting down.
TCAGGTCGCCGTGTTCGAGGACCGCGGTGTCCCGGCGCTCGCACTCGAAGTTGTCGTGCGCGAGGAACTGCCCACGCGCAACGCGGAACTGTGGGCGCGTTTTCAGCGCGCCGGCCCGTGGTCGTATCTGCCGACCCGCGGCATCGCAAGCGCGGCGACAGGCGAGAGCTACCCGGTGTTCGCTGCGCAGGCCAAGGGCTGCCGCATCTGGGATCTCGACGGCCGCGAGTACATCGATTACACGATGGGCTGGGGCTCGATGTTGCTCGGTTATGCGCATGAAGAGGTCAATGCCGGAATTCGCGCCTACCTCGACACCGCGTCGGTCGTAGCGTTGCCGCAGCCCATCCAGGTCGAAGTTGCGGAACTGCTGATCGAGGATTTCACTTTCGATCCTGCGAACAGCATGGCCTGCTTCGGCAAGAACGGCTCGGATGCCTGCAGCTTCGCGGCGCGCATGGCGCGGCTCTACACCGGCCGCGACGTGATCCTTTTTTCGGGCTATCACGGCTGGCAAGATTTTTGGGTCGAGCAAGTCGGCTTCGAGAACAGCGGCGTGCGGCCGCGCGAGCCGCAGCTGATCCACCGCTTTCCGTTCCACGATCGCGTTTCGTTCGACGCGCTGTACGAAAAGCACAAGCATCAACTTGCAGCCGTCATGATCGAACCGTCGCCGTGGGCCGGCAACGGACTCGGCTTCGAGCCCGACAGCGATGCGGTTTTCCTGAAGCACCTCGAGAGTTGCGCGCACGCCGCGGGCGGTCTGTTCGTGATGGACGAGATCGTGACGAACTACCGCTATCCTGGCGGCAGCGTTCAGAAAGCGAAGGGCGTGCGGCCGGACTTGACCTGCCTGGGAAAGGCGATCGCCTCCGGCATGCCGCTTTCCGCCGTTGTCGGTCGCGCGGAGATTTTCAAGTCCGCATTGCCGCGCGCTTTTTACGCCGCGACGTTCCAGGCGGAAGCGTATTCATTCGCTGCCGCGCGCGCCGCGATCGGCGTGTATCGACGCGAGGACGTCGCCAAGCATGTCTGGGACTACGGCGTGAAGTTGCGCGAGGGTGTGCACTCCTTGTGTCGTCAGCTGGGCGTCGCCGCGAAATTCTGGGGCATGCCCTATCGCCAGAATTTCCGTTTCGAACGCGAGGATCCGCGTCTGCACCAGCTCGAGCGCTCGCTGTTCCAGCAAGAACTCCTGAAGGAAGGCATCTTCACCTACAACGGCGTGATGCTGCCCTCCTATGCCCACGACGAGGCTGCGCTCGTGCGCACGCTGGAGGCCTTCGGCAGCGCACTTGAAATCGTCGCGCGGACGGCGCAGCGCGGCGACTATGAGCGCATGCTCGAAATTCCGCCGTTGATCGATCTGTGAAGAGCGAAGTCTTCTCGTTGGCGGGAGTGAGCGACGCCGCCTGGGCTCAGGCCGAAGAATTCCTGGAGCGATTGCGCCACTTCAGGCACGCGCGCATCCTTCCTCTCGCGAGCTTTGAGCGCGCCGGCCTTGAACTGCGCTTGAGCGGTCCGGCGCCGGAACACGTCAGTCTGCGGACTTGGCTCGAACGCGAAATACGCTTGCCGTTCCTGGAGTGCGGTCGGGTGCTTGGCGAATTGGCCGAGGCCCTTTCCGCTGCGCACGCCGCAGGTTTCGAGCACGGGGCACTCGACGACACTCGCGTGCTTTGGTCGGACGTTCACGTGCTTGTCGAGGGTTTCGGCCGAACGCGGCTGCGCGCGCTGCTCGCGGGAGCGACGCTCGCGACGGCGTTCGCCGCCGACGTGCGCGCTTTCGGCTCCATCGGCTATCAGATCGTTACCGGCGCGACGTATCACGACGGAGCGCCAGCGCCCAATGCGCTGCGCGAGCATGTGCCGCCCGGACTCGCCGCGTTGATCCTGCGCTGCCTCGACAAGGATCCCGCGCGCCGGCCGAGTGCGGCGGACTTGGCTCGCTTCACGGCTGGTCTCGTGACACCTCCGACGAACTGGCGCGCGCCGATGCTGGTGCGGCAAGCTGCGTACCTGCTCGCGACGGAAGCACCGCCGTTCAATCGTGCGGCGGAACGGCTCGCGCGAGCGCGCGAGCTCGACCGGTGGTGTCCAGGAGCGACCGCGCTGAGCGTGCAGCTCGCTGTCGAACGCAGTCTGCTCGGAATGGAAACTGCAGTGACTTCCCTAGACGAGTCCGAGCCTTGCCTCGAAGCCGAACTCGCGCACGCCAGTGCACTAAGGCAACTTCTGGCGACTGCCGGCCCGTCGATCGACGCAGCGAAACGCTCGACCACGCTCGCTGCGCAGGATCCTGAAGTGTGGCGGACTCTGTCGCGACTGCACCTGAGGCGCGCTGAGCCTTCCGCCGCCGTCCAAGCCGCGTTGCGAGCGGTGGAACTCGCGCCGTTCTCCGCGCTTGCCCAGCACACCCTCGCCGAGTGCCTCCTGGCGAACGAAGAATTGTCCGCGGCGCTCAACGCTTGCGAGCAGGCACTCGCCCTTGGCGCGCATTGGCCGACGCTGCTGCTGCGCGCTGCGATCCGCGATCGCGCCGGTCAAACCGAAGCCGCGAGACTTGATCGGGCGCGCGCGGCCGCCGCACGGCCGACGCTGCAAAGCCGCGCACCTGCGTGAGCGGCGTTCTCCTGCTCAGCGCGAACGCCGAGCTCAGGGGCAGATCTCGAAGTTCACTGCGTTCGTGAAGCCGACGTCGTTGGGGGCGCTGAAGCCCGGATCGCGGCTGTAGAACTGAGCGAAGATGCGCGCACCGGGCACCAAGTGCTTGACAGCCATGTAGGCCTGCGAAAAGTGCACGGCGTAGTTGCCCGAGCAGTCCGCGATGCCTGACGGCGAGCCTCCCGCGTCCTGCAAGCCCAAGCGCGCGATGCCGACATAGCCGCTCACGCACAGCGTTCCGCCGCAGAAGGGTTGCGCATCCGGCCCGAAGCTCCACAGCAACACGCCCGGACGTCGATTGCGCACGTTGGCCGCGCGCAGCGTGAAGGCGTCGGCGACGCTCGCACTCGGAGCTCCAGTGGAAGCTATCGCAGGCGTGCAGCCCAGGGAATTGACCTTGGCGACGCAGTACGTGATCGGCGCGGGGCAGCCGCCGAGGAAGACGCGCGCGCTTCCGCCAAAGCTTTGGGAATGGCTGTCGAACGGCGCGCCCGCGACCACATCCGCGCGGCCGTCGTGGTTGAGATCGCCCGCGAAGGCGACCGAGAAGCCGAGCCAATCGCCGGCTCCGGCGGGCGCAACCGAACCGTAGGCGGTGTGCAGCGTGAGTCCGCTCGCGCCCGAGACGACGCGCACGCTGCCGGCGTTGTTGCCGGCCATGGCATCGCTGCTTGCGCCGATGACGAAATCGGGCACGCCGTCGCCATCCCAATCGCGGCCGCCGGCGACGGCGCGGCCGAAGCTGCTGTTGGTGGAGCCAAGCATTTTGCGAAGCACGGAACCATTCGCACCCGAAAGCACGAAAGCCGCGCCCGCGCTGCTGCCGTTTTGATCGTCCGTGGGCGCGCCGACGATCACGTCGTCGTGTCCGTCGTGGTTGACGTCGCCCGCGCCAGAAACCCAATTGCCGAAGCTGTCGGCGCCTGAGTCCGGATCCAGCGTGAGCAAAGTGGATCCATCCAGGCCCGAGAAAACCAGCGCCCGCCCGGCCAGGAAACCGACGTACGTCGCGCCGACTTCGCCAACGATCAGGTCGTCGTGGCCATCGCCATTGACGTCGCCTGCCCCGTTGACCGAATTGCCCAGGAGCTCTCCCGCAAGCTGGCCCTGGAAGGTGTAGAGCACGGCTCCGTTGGCGCCTGAGAAGACACGCGCCATGCCTGCATCATGGACCGGACCCACGTCCGCGTAAGGAGCGCCGACGATCAGGTCGGGGATGCCGTCGGAGTTCACGTCTCCGGCATGGGCAACTGAGGTTCCGAATTGCTGCCCAGGCGCGTCGCCCGCGAAAGTGAAGAGCGTGACGCCATTGGCTCCGGAAAAGACGAAAGCGCGACCGCCGAAGGCGTGCACCGAACTGTCGCGCCCGGCGCCGACGATGTAGTCGCCGTGTCCGTCTCCGTTCAAGTCGCCTACCCCGGCGACGGACACACCGAGGTCCTGCTGCGAGCTGCCGATGTGCGTCTGCAATACGGATCCGTCGCGACCCGAGAGCACGCGCACCTCGCCGTCGCGCTGGTTCATCTCAGGGCTGCCGACGATTACATCGTCGAAACCATCGGCGTTCACGTCGACACCGCCGCCGACGGAGAAGCCGAAAAAGTCGAGCGGACTGCTGCTCCTCAATGTGTACGCCGGCGCTTGCGCGGATGCCGTCGCGGCCAGGATCGACAGGCATGACAGGGTGAAGAGACTCGCTGCGCTGTGTGAAAGGAGCATGGCAATCCAGTGTAAAGTGTGGGCTTCGCCTGTTGGGTATTGGCGGGCGGAGGCCGCGCGCCGCGCGCCCATCCACCGCTCCGGTAGCAGCGCGAAGGTCGCCGGTCACAGCGCTTTCCGTTTTCCCCTTCGCGGTCGTGCGCAGTGTCCAGGGAACGACGGAAGCAGCACTTCGGAGTCGGCGCGGCCCCAGGCACGATCCTGCTCGCGGGCTCAGTTTTCAGCGCTTGCGCGAGCGGGGCACGCTCGACCTCTGAATCGCTCTTGCTGCAGGCCTCGAACTGCGAGAGCGTTGCTCCCGGCGCGTCCGACCCCATGAACATCGCTCGACCCGCAAGCATCGCACGCCTCGATATTCGAGAAGCATGGCCTGAGTCCGACTCGCGCTGGCGCGGGCGAGGCACCTTGCCACGCGCAAACTCTGGCGCACGACAGCATCGATCAGCGCGTGATCGACGTGTTCACCTCATCGCGGATCCGCGTGTTCATGCGCCATGGTCGAGGCGCAATTCAGGCAGGCCGGCAAGGCCAATGTGACCGACGTCGAACCGGCGGGCCTGACCCACGGCCTGCGCAGCATCGATGGAACGCCCGCCGGGGCTCCCGTCCCGCAGAGGATCACCGACGGGCGGACGGCTGTGCACCCGAAGTCGTCAGGTCAGCGTCAGCCATGCGTGCCGAAGGAGCGCGCCTCTTTTCAGGCTTCAATTCACCGGCTGCTCCGCACAGACGCCGTTCGCATTGCGCCCACTCCGCTTGTGTGCACTGCTGCCTGTGGCAATCGAATTCGCATAACGCGATATCGTCCGGAATCCTCTGCACGAATTGGTTCCTGATCCATCGCCAAAGTGGAAGCTCGGCTACCTCCGTCGCTTCCAGGGTTTGTGTCCGCGGCCTTACGGCTGCATTGTTGCCGAGTCTCGTTCAACGTGCGCTTCGCTACTGTGCGTGGTCAAGCGAACTCCAGACGCGGCTTTGCTGAACGACGGTAGCAGCGCGCGGCTGGACCAGGGCGGCCCGCCCGGAAGCGCGCGCCGAAATCTCTGAGGTTTCCAAGCCGGTTCGTCGAGGTC
>JAYUUV010000053.1:0-17429 GCA_043754695.1 Planctomycetota bacterium | reverse complement strand
GTCTGGATCCAGGTCGGGCAAAGCCGCGCGCAGCTCTCCAGGTTGCGACGCTGCCGCGCCGCACCACCGGCAAAATTGTTGATCGAAGCAAGCCCCTCGTCGCTCGCGCTATCTAGTTTGAACCAGACCTCGCCTGAAAGTTCCGCCAATCGGCGCAGGGATTTCTGCACATGCTCTTGCTGGATCAGCGAGCCATTCGTGATCAGCACGACCTTGATCTTGTGCAGGAGCGCGAGCGCCTCCAACGTGCGTGCGATCGCTTCGAGGACCTCGGGCAGTTGGCGCGAGCTGGTCGGTTCGCCATTTCCCGACAGCGCGACATCGTTGAGGCGCCGCGAGCCCTCGGGCGCATGCGCTTCCAGCCAGCCCGGCGACTGCACTTCGACAAGTTGCTCGCGCAGCTCGCGCTCGAGCAGCGCGATATCGATCGCGGGCGCATTGCCAAAGACCAGCCCCGGCACCTGGCAATAGACGCAGCGCCAGTTGCAGGCGTTGTTCGGGTTCAAGTTGACCCCGATCGAGACCCCACGCGCGCGGCGCGAGACCACGGGATAAACATAAGTCCTCCCGCCGCGTCGGCGATCGTGATCCTGCGTGCTGAGCGAATCGGTCACTGCGCTAGACTAGCGCGTTCTCCCCATGAGCACCTACGTCCTCGAAACCGGCGACCGTGAACTTTATCGGCTGCGCTTTCAGCACGAGGTTTGGGGCGGATTGACCGAGAGTTTCCTCGATCGCATCGGCGTCGCTCCCGGCGCGCGCATCCTCGATCTCGGCTGCGGACCGGGCTTCGTGCTCGATTCCCTGGCGAGACGCGCCGGTCCGCTCGGCCGCGTGGTGGGGTTGGACGAGTCCGCGAAGTGGATCGAGCACTTGCGCAAGCGCGAGCCGCAGGCGGGCGAGGCCGCGCTCGAGATCGTCCAGGCGCGCATCGAGGAGCTGCGCCTCGCGCCGGCAGCCTTCGATCTAATCTATGCGCGCTGGGTGCTTTCGTTCCCGCCCAACGTCGCGGCGATCGTGAAGCAGCTCGCGGCGGCGCTGGCGCCCGGCGGCGTGCTCGCCGTGCAGGACTATCAACACGAAGGCATTTCGCTTTACCCCGAGAGTCAGGGCTTTCGGGCCGCGATCCGCGGCACGCGCGCGCTGTACAAGAGCCGCGGCGGCGACGCTTTCGTAGCCGCAAGCCTGCCCGGCTGGATGCGTGCGGCCGGACTCGACGTCGTCGACGTGCAGCCGAACGTGCTCTGCGGCGGACCGGATTCGCCGGCATTCCGCTGGGCCGCTGCTTTTTTCCCGCACTACTCCGCGATGCTGGTCGACGGCGGATTCATGAGCGCGGAGGAACGCGAGCGCTTCCTGGCCGAATGGAGCGCCGCCGAAAAAAATCCCGACGCGATGTTCTTCTCGCCGATGGTCGTCGACCTCGCGGCGCGCAAGCCGCGCTGATTCAAGACGGTCGCGCGGCGCGCAGCAGTTCATCGACGTGCACGCGCGTTGACGAAGCGAGTGCCTCGAGGTTGTAGCCGCCTTCGAGCACACTGACGATGCGACCCTGGCAGGCCGACTTCGCAAAACTCGTGAGCGACGCGCTCAGCGCGCGAAAACCCGCGCTGCTGACGCGCGTGCCTGAAAGCGGATCGTCCTTGTGCGCGTCGAATCCGGCCGAGACCAGCACGAATTCCGGAGCAAATTCTTCGAGCGCGCGCAGCACCTGATTCTCGAACGCGCCGATCCATTCACGATCGCCCGTGCCGCTCGCCAGCGGACAGTTCAACGTGGCTCCGAGTCCTTCGCCGAGCCCGCGTTCGCTCGCCGCACCCGTGCCGGGATAGTGCGGGTACTGGTGCAGGCTTGCGTAGAACACGCTTCGATCGCGTTCGAAGATGTGTTGCGTGCCGTTGCCATGGTGTACGTCCCAGTCGATCACCGCGACGCGCGCGAGACCCTGGGCGCGCAACCAACGCGCGGCAATTGCGACGTTGTTGAACAGGCAAAAGCCCATCGAGGTGTTTTCCTCGGCGTGGTGGCCAGGCGGCCGCACCGCGACGAAGGCGTTCGACCACTCGCCGCGCAGCACGCGCTCGGCCGCCGCTATCGCAGCACCCGCCGCGCGCAGCGCCGCCTCGTAGGACTCGCTCGACACGTAGGTGTCGCCCTCGTCGATCATCGCGCGGCCGCTTTCGCAGGCTTCGAGCACGCTCTCGCGCAGCCGGCGTGGATGGACACTCTCGATCTGCTCGGCGCTCGCGCTCGGAGCGTCGAGCCAGACGCAGCCTTGCAACTCGGGCGCCGTGCGCAGCGCGTGCAAAATCGAACTCAGCCGCTCAGGCCGCTCGGGGTGTCCCGGTCCGGGAAAATGTTCCAGGCAGACGGGATGGCTGACGATGCCGGTGGGGGCCATGGCTGGATTGTGACCGCTGCGCGGCGATCTCTCTACACGGCGCCCGGCGCTCGTTAGGCTCTTCGGCCCGTCTCGCCGAGTGTACTCACGATCCGCCACGCTGCGCGCCGAAGAGACGGCCCTCTCCATGCTGCAAGACAAGATCGCATCCCGGCGTGCCGTCGTCGGAGTTCTCGGCCTCGGTTACGTCGGCCTGCCGCTCGCGAGCGCCTTCGTCGAGGCCGGATTTCCCGTACTCGGCTTCGACACCGATCCGACCAAGATCGAACAACTCGCGCGCGGCGAGCAATACCTGCGCCACCTCGGCGCCGCGATGACCGAGCGCATGAAGGCCAGCGGCCGTTTCGAAGCCACCTGCGATTTTGGCCGGCTGGGCGAAGCCGATGCGGTCCTGATCTGCGTGCCGACGCCGCTTGGCGAATTCAAGGAGCCCGATCTCTCGTTCATCGAGCGTTCGGGCGAGGCGATCGCGAAGACGCTGCGCAAGGGACAGCTGATCGTGCTCGAGTCGACGACCTATCCCGGCACAACGCGCGATTTTCTGCGCCCGATCCTCGAGCGTTCGGGACTGGTGATGGGCAAGGATTTCCTGCTCGCGTTTTCGCCCGAGCGCGAGGACCCCGGCCGCAAGGATTTCGACACGAAGACGATCCCGAAGCTGGTCGGCGGAACCTGCGAGGCTTCCGGCGCCGCGGCCCACGCGCTGTACGCCGCCGCGGTGAAGCATGCGATCCGCGTCAGTTCGGCGGAAGTCGCCGAGAGCGCGAAACTGCTCGAGAACATTTTCCGCTCGATCAACATCGCGCTGGTCAACGAACTCAAGGTGATCCTCGACGCGATGAACATCGACGTCTGGGAAGTCATCGACGCCGCCTCGACCAAGCCCTTCGGTTTCATGCGCTTCACGCCGGGCCCGGGTCTCGGCGGTCACTGCATCCCGATCGATCCGTTCTATTTGACATGGGTCGCGCGCCGCGTCGGAGTTGCGACGAAGTTCATCGAACTTGCCGGGGAAATCAACACGCGCATGCCGCACTACGTCGTCGAGAAGACGATGCTGGCGCTCAACGACGCCGGCAAGGCGGTGCGCGGAGCGTCGGTGCTGATCCTCGGGCTTGCCTACAAGCCCGACGTCGATGACGTGCGCGAATCGCCGGCGATCGAGTTGATCGAACTCTTCGAGGAACTCGGCGCGAACGTGCGCTACTGCGATCCGCACGTGCCCGTTCCGCCGAAAATGCGCGAGCACGATCTGCGCCACCACACCTCGATCGATCTCGATCCCACGGTGCTGGCCGGATTCGACGCCGTGGTGGTCGCCACCGACCACCGACGCTTCGACTGGGACATGATCGCCGTTCACGCGAAGCTGGTGATCGACACGCGCAACGCGCTTGCCTCGCGCATGCTGGGCCGGGACAACTACAGGAAGGCCTGATCTGGGGCGGGGATCGCCGCGAACGGTCCGCGAGTCGAATCGGCGGTTTTGGCTTGAGCGCGCGTGCCGGCGGGCTACAACCGGCGCTCCCATGAACGGAGTGGGCCGCCAGACCCCGATTTCGACCCTTTCCCGGTTGCCGCAATGAACTCGCTTTCCCAGTTTGCCGTGCTGCTGCAGGACGAGTCCAGCGGACTCGTCTGGGCCTACGCCGGCTTCCTGCTGCTCGTGATCGGCTTCTTGGCCCTCGACCTCGGCGTGTTCCATCGCGAGGCCCATGAGGTCAAGATCAAGGAGGCGACGATCTGGACCGCGGTCTGGGTCGGGACGGCGCTGTGCTTCAACGCCCTGATCTACTTCGCGTACGAGCGCCATTGGCTCGGTTTGGGCATCGACGTGCCGCAGGTTGATGGCAGCGTGAAGTCGCTGGTTTCCGGCCTCGAGGCCGCCGAATTGTTCTTCACCGGCTACGTGGTCGAGAAATCGCTCTCGATCGACAACGTGTTCGTGATCGCGCTCGTGTTCAGCTTCTTCGCAGTGCCGTTGAACCTGCAGCACCGCGTGCTGTTCTGGGGCGTGCTCGGCGCGCTCCTGATGCGCGGCGCGATGATCGCGGTGGGGGCGGCGCTGATCCAGAACTTCAGTTGGGTCATCTACGTTTTCGGCGGAATCCTGATCGTCACTGCGCTGAAGATGGCCTGGATGTCCGGCACGAACATCGACCCGGAGAAGAACTGGGTCGTGATGGGAGTGCGCAAGCTCTTCCCCATCACGCGCGAGTACGACGGCGACAAGTTCTTCACCCGCCCACAGGGCCCGGGTGGCCGGCTGTTCGGCACGCCGCTCTTGCTCGCGCTGGTCATGGTCGAATTCACCGACGTGGTCTTCGCCGTCGATTCCATTCCGGCGATCTTCGCGATCACCGCGGACCCGTTCTTGGTCTTCACCTCGAATGTGTTCGCGATCCTGGGGCTGCGCTCATTGTACTTCTGCCTCGCAAGTCTGATCCACCGCTTCAAGTACCTGAAGCCGGCGCTGATCGTGGTGCTGCTGTTCGTCGGCGTGAAGATGATGCTGGTGCACACAAGCTACAAGATCGACACGGGAGTCTCCCTGGCCGTGATCATCGGCGTGCTGGTGCTCGGCGTGATCGGATCGCTGGTCGCAACGCGACAGGCGCCGACGGCTGACTGAGTCGTCAGGCTCCGCTGCGCCGCAGCCAGTAGGCGACGCACAGCGCGCTGAACGCGTCGGCGAAGCGGCCGGCGTCGAGCAGCGCCGCGACTTGTTCAGGCGTGAATTCGCGGCGGAAGAGCTGTTCGGAATCTTCAGGCTCCGGCTCGCGCTCGATCGTGCAGCCCTCGGCGACAAAGGCGTGCGCATAGTGAGCACTGATGCCGTTGGTCGGGTAGAAACCGGGCAGATCAACCAGGCGAGCAGGCTTGAGCCCGGCTTCCTCCATCAGCTCGCGCTCGGCCGCGGCGCGTGGCGGCTCGTTCGCATGGATGCGGCCGGCGGGAATTTCCCAGTGCGTTTTGCCGTGGGGATAGCGGTACTGGCCGATCAGCATCACGTGCCCGTTGGCGAGCACGGGCAGGACCGCGATCGAGTCGCTGATCTCGACGACGTGATATTCCTGCTCTCTGCCGTTGTGCAGTCGCAGCGTGTCGCGGCGCAGGCCGCACCAGCGCGAATCGTAGATCTGCTCGCTCTTCAGGCGCACGAAGGGCGCGAAGGGAGCGGGCTCCGGCGGAATTTCTTCGGCCACGGACGGATCAGTGAGCGCTCGGGCCCGCCTCGGGCCACAGCTCGCGCCAGTCGCCGCGCGCGCGTGCTGCGCCTTGGAAGCGCGCCAATAGTTCCGGGCTCACCGAGAGATTCTCGAGCGCGGTGCGCGAGAGCACTTCGCCCGCGGCTTCGACGATCGAGTCCGCGTCGAGGTGATGATAGGCGTAAACCTCGTCGGGCCGGCCGCACTTGGAGAACTTGCGCACGGCCAAGGTCTTCTGCTTGACGCCGATGATCGAACCGATGTTGTCGAGCAGGCCCGCCTCGCCGTCGCAGCTGGCAACGATCGGCACGCGCCGGCCCGCAATCGAAACCAGGCCCGCCTCGCTCGATCCCGCGCCTTCGACGGCATGCAGATCGCCGTTGACGCCGAGCGTCTCGCACAAATGCTTGTAACCGGAGTTCTCGCCGAGGATGCCGAGCAACAGCTCAGGCGACGAGACGACGATCACGTTGGCGAAGATGCCTCTTTCTTGCAGTTTCTTCGACGCTTCGATGGCTTCGGTCGCGACCGAACCCATCGTGAAAAGGTGCACGACGTTGTCGCCGGGCTCGTAGCCTTCCTGTCCGCGCCAGTCGATCAGGTAGTAGGCGCCCGCGAGACAATCGGCGCGCACTTTCTCGAGCAGTTGCGCGTCCTCCAGACCCGCCGACGAGGCCTGTTGCCTGACGTGCTCGAGCAGCGTGCGCTGCGCGAGCGCGCGCGTCACGGCGCGTACGAGAACGCCGCGCCGTCCGGCGTTGTCGTCTTCCATCTGGCGGCGGATCGCGTCGGAGAGGATCCAGTCCATCTCGATCGCGAACAGCGGTTCCCAGGTCACCAGGTTGGGCATCTGGATGTCGCTCTTCCAGGAGTGCTGCGCGCCTTCGCTCGACAACGTCGTGCCCGAGGGCGTGCCCAGGATGATGAACTCAGCTCCCCAATAGAGGTTGTAGTACAGCTGGTCGAGCGCGCGTTTGATGAAGAAGTCGTAGACGGTCATGATCGGGAAGAAGGGTAGGCCCAGGTAGTGGCCCAGCTTCCCGAAGGATCCCGCGGCGGACATGCAGTTCGCCTCGGCAATTTCGAAACGGATATGGCGCGTCCAGCGCTCGGAGTGCGTGACGAGCTGTGGGTGGCGCAACTTCATGTGCAACTCGGAGTCGAGCGGCTTCAGGCCGTCGGGACCGTAGATGCGGCTGTCCATCGCGCCTGAGATATTCGTCGAAGTTCCAACATCGGGCGACAGCGTGAGCACGAAGTCCGCGGCCGTTTTCCAGCGCGATTCGTTGGCCGAAAGTTCCGTCGAACCCGTGTGCGGTCCGCCTTCGTCGGCGGTGCCGATGCGCACCAGTTTCGCGGCCAGCTGGCCCCACATCCATTGCGTGTGCGCCGAGGGGAACAGCGACAAGTCGATGTCCAGCGAAGGCGGCACGCCGCCATCGGCGGCGATCGCTTCGTGCACGCGGCGGCGATTCTTCGCGCGCAGCAGATCGTGTTCTTCGATGCCGGCGCGGAACACGTCGCGGCGCTGCGCGAGAAATTTTGCTTCGGCCGTTTTCGCATCGAAGAGCGCGAAGGGATCGTCGAAGCTGAGACCGGCGCGCGCCAGGATCGCTTCTTCTTCTTTCTTGTCGGGCAGAGCCGAGTGGTTCGACGGATCCGCCGCGCACTCCAGATTCCAACCCTTGACCGTGTGCGCGATGATCAAACAGGGCTGATCGGAGGGTTGGCGCGCGTAGTCGAGGGCTTGCACGAGTTTGGCCAGGTCGTGGCCAGCTAGATCGGCGAACGCTTGAACGACTTCGCTGTCGCTGAGTTTGGACAGCAGCGCCGAAGCCTGCGCGCTGCGCGCCTTGGCGCGCTCGCGGATCGTCGCCGCGTCCTTCTTGAGCAGCAACATCTGATACTCGTAGTCGCTGAAAGCTTGCTCGAACAATTCGCGCAGCGCGCTACCGCCCTCGCGCTTGAACAGCTCTTCGCGGAACGCACCGTGGCGCAGTTGCACGACGCGCCAGCCGTTGGCGAGCGCCGTCTTTTCGATGCGCTCACAATCCGCGCCGTATTCGGTCTTGGCCGTCGAGGTTCGCGTGCCGTCCAGGTTCTGACGATTGTAGTCGACGATCCAACAGACGTTGCCCAGTTGGCGCTCGGCGCATTCGGGCATCACTTCGAGCAAAGAGCCTTCGCGGAACTCCGAGTCGCCGATCAACGACCAGAAGTGCGGTTGCTCGGGAACTTCCCAGCCGTGGTCGGCGGCGTAGCGGCAGGCCAGTGCCATGTAGGCCGAGTTCACCGGCGGAATTCCGACCGAGCCCGAGGGCAGGAAGTGGAAGGAATCGAAGTCCGAGCGCGCGTGATAACTCTGGAACACGTCGGGATGTTCGCTGGTGGCGAACTGACGCAGTCCGTGCATGGCCAGCTTCGCCATGGCGCTGTCGACCCAACCGCCGCGCTCTCCGAGCTTGGGCTCGCGCCGGAAGAGCTCCAGCAAATGGTGCAACGAGTGGTCGACCGGCGAGGCGTGCGGCTTGCAGGCGACGAAGTCCTGGGGCTCGCGCACGACCAGGTGCAGGGCCGCGAGGATGTGGATCGAACTTGCGCACGAGGCCGGGTGACCGCCCACCTTGGGATCGCCGGGCCGCTTATCCTTGCGCGTGTTGGCGACGAAGATCATGTGCATCGTCTGCGCGAAGGCGCGCTCGATGATGCTGGTCAGCAGGGGAAGGTCGATCGAGCGCTCGGGTTGCATGAGCTCCAGTGCGGCCCCGGGGGCGTCGCGGTGGGGGCGGGGGGCAAGCGGGGCTTTGCGATCGCCGGACTGGGGCGTCGCGCTGGTCTCGGTCGGACGGGTCATGGGTGTTCGATGGCGGCCAGGGATCGATTACGAGCCCGAGATTCTAGCTCGCAATCGCTGATTAGGTACCTCGGGCCCCGCGGGGCGTGCGCAAGTCGCTCTCAGACGTCGACGCGCTGGAATTCGAGCAGGTATTCCGCGCGCGTGAAGGCCACGCCCGCGTCCGCACCGGTCAGCGTGCCATAGAGTCTGCCATCGACCGAGAATTCCTTGCGCTCGCCGGCCTCGTGGACCAGGGTCACGAAGTAGCTCGTGGCCGGCTGCTCTCCGCCGGAAATTTGCGTGCGTTTGTCGAGCACGATCGCGGCATGTCGCGCGAGCGCGGAGCTGTTGACGCGAAACAGACGAGACAACGAGCGCAGGATCCCGATCGTCCCGAAGGCGACCATGGCCAGGGGGAGCAGCGCGAGCGCGGGGTAGAAGGAGTAGAAAACAAAGCTCACGACACCTCCGATCGCGAGCCAGGGGATCAGGAAGAGGAGCGGCATCACGACCGAGGCCGTGGGAATCGGCTGCCGGGCGTCGTGGTCGGCAAGGCTCGCGAACTGCGCGCTTGCCTTGATTGCGCGCAGTCGGGACTCGATCTGAGCCTGCGCTGGACCGGTCGCGGCGGCAGTGGCCGCGGCGGGAAACTCGAAGTCGCAGAATTCGCAAGTGCTGCGCGAACGATCGCGCGGTTTCGCTCCGCACTGCGGGCAGCTGGCAATCGTTTCCGTCACGGCTTCATCGCCTTGGTGTAGACCTCGCGATACGCGTCGATCATCGCGCGCTGGCTGTAGAACTTCTTGGCGCGCTCGAAGTTCTTGCCGCCGATGCGTGCGCGCAAGTCTGGATCGGCCGAAAGGCGCACGAGCGAAGCCGCCAGCGCTTCGACGCAGCCCTCGCCGCCGGGCAGCGTCACGAAGGCCGCCTGTTCGCCGGGCAGCATGGAGACGACATCGCCGACGTTCGTCGCGATCGCGGGCAGGCGCGTCGACATCGCTTCGAGCAGCGCGATCGGCATCTGCTCGGTGTCGCTGGTCAGTGCGAACACATCCATCGTGCGGTAGTACGGTCGCGGGTCGCCTTGGTAGCCGACGAAGTGAATGCGGCCGGCGAGCGGCGGTGTCTTCGCGATGCGTTCGAGTTCCTCGCGCATCGGCCCTTCGCCGAGGATCAGCGCGTGCACCGGCGCGCTGCGCGACGCCCGTGCCACGACTTCGAAGAGCCGCGGCAGGTTCTTCTCCGGCCGCAGGTGGCCGACCGCTCCGACGACGATGTCCGACTCCTGCAAGCCCAATTCGCGCCGCAAGGCCGGATTCCCGTCGCGCGGCGCGTGTCGATCGATGTCGATGCCGTTGGGAATGAAGCACAGGTGCAGCGGCGACTCGTTCCAATGTTCGAGCGCGATCTTGCGCAGCGTCTCGCTGATCACGACCAGTTTGTGCGCGTGCCCGAGACAAATGCGCCGCATCCAGATGCGCCGGCGCTTGAACGCCTTCGCTTCATCGGGCCCGAAACCGTCCTCGTGGTGCACCGCGGGCCAGCCGCCGCACATCCACGCGGCGATCAAGCCGTCGATCGCGCCAAAGTTGTAGGTCAGCAGCAGGTCGGGCTTTTCCGCGCGCAACAGATCGCGCAGCCGCAGTGCGCTGCGCAGCGATCCGGCCTTGGGCGGCGCGGGCAGGAAACGGACCTTGTCCGGCTCGGCCAAGAGTTCGCGCGCATCCGTGCGACCGTCCATGGCGAGAATCGTGTGGCGG
The DNA here is from genome assembly GCA_043754695.1 of Planctomycetota bacterium. Taxonomy (GTDB): domain Bacteria; phylum Planctomycetota; class UBA1135; order UBA1135; genus JADJQU01. Next base: position 7,223 of record JAYUUV010000053.1, on the reverse strand, counting down.
AACTCGTCGCCGAGCGCCTCGATCAAGTTCACCGTGCGCACCTGCGGGCCCGCAGGCACGAAGGTCGAGAACACGTGCAGCAGGTGTTTGGGTTCGCCCATGCGAGCGCAGCAGTCTAGTTGCCCGCCCCAGGCGCGGCGAATCAGACGCGCTTGGGTGCGTGCACGCGCACGGCCGCGTCGAGGAACTGCTCGCGCCGTTCTTCCGGTTTCCAGCCCAATCGCTCGCGGGCCAGGTCGCAGTCTAGGATCGGCACGAGCGCGCGGCTCTTGATGTCGCGGTAGGACGGAAACGTCGTGCCCGGACGGCGGCCGACGATCTTCACCATCCACTTGCCGATTTCCAGCAATTGACTGCGCCACAGCCCGCGCGGATGGAAGTGCAGATCGCGGCCCGTGGCTAGGCGCATTTGCTCGACCATCTCGCGCGCGCCCAGGCCCGGATTCGCGGCCAGGTTGAGCGCCTTGCCGTGCAGATCGTCCTTGTCGTAGGCGGCGATGCGCACCAATCCGTCCGCTACATCGTCGGCCAGGATCAGCGGCAGTGGATTTTCTCCCAGGCCCCAGCCGACGCAGTGATTGTCGCGCACCCACAGGCCCAGCCCGGAGTGCTGCAGCGCAGTGCCCAGGCCGAGCACGACGCCCGGCCGTGCGATCACCAACGGCAGGCCCTGCTCGCGGTGAAGTTTCATCAGCGCGTCTTCGGCGGCGATCTTGCCGCGCGCGTAGAGCGAGCGTACCCCTGGCTTGGGATCGCAGCCGACGGCGTCGCGAACAGGATCCGTGCCAGAATCCGCGCCCAAGTAGAGCGCCGCGATCGACGAGACGTAGATGAATCGTTTGACTTTGTGTTCGATGCAGGCCTCGGCGATCGCCACCGATCCACCGACCATGGCGCGTTCGACGATTTCCCAGGTGCCTCCGTTGCCCGTGGCGATCTGGATCACGCAGCTTGCGCCCGCCACCGCGCGGCGCAGCGCTTCTGCATCTTCGAGACTGCCGCGCACCAGGCGCACGCGGCCGTCGCGCGCGGCTTCGAGGATTTTTACCGGCAGCGAGTGCGCGCGGCGCACGATCACGGTCACCGGCAATTTGCGTGCGAGCAATCCTTCGACCACGCGTTTGCCGATGAAACCCGTGCCGCCCAGCACGACGACTTCGCCGGGCCGCACCGGACCGGTGGGCGGCAATTCTGCTGCACCGGGCGCGTCGCCGACGATGCCCGCGCTCGCGGCTTCGCACCAGTCGAGCACGCGCGCTCCCTCTTCGGCGTCGACGGGCGGCGCCTGGTTCGCGCACAGCGCCGCATAAAACGCGCGAATCGAATCGCGCATGCCGACGAAAAACGCGTCCTGGCGCGAGCCGAGTCCGAGCGTGAGTTTCAAGTAGTCGGCGAGCACGCGGCGCGCGCTGGACTTGATCTCGCCGCCGCGGCGCGCGCCGGCGAGATAGGAGTTCCAAAAGTCCAACCACAGCGTCTTCGTCTCGCCGCTGTGGTGGTTGTGGAAGAGGTCCGCTTCGAGCGAGCCGTCGCTGCCCAGGACCTCGAGTGTGCTGCGCGTGAAGGGCTCGCCGAAAGCCAGATAGATTTCCGCCGTGCCACGCTCGCCCACGGCCGCGATCAGCCAGCGCTCGTGGAAAACCTGGCCGGGCTGCAATTCGCGCGAGCGCAGCACGCTGGTCTTGGCGCTCTGCACGCAGCCGATCAGCGCATACAGTTGCGCGAACGGGTGCGGCGCCTGTTCGAAGATGATGTTGCGCGGCGAGCGGAACATCCAGTGCGAGAAATCGCCGGCATCGAGCTGGCGCAGCGGGACCGAGAGGCATACGCGCACGTGTTCGACGCGGCCGATCTCGCCGGCTTGCACACGCGAGAGCACGTTCTGGAACGCGGGGTGGAACAGCGCGTTGTGGTTGACGCCAAGAATCAGACCGCGGGTCTTGGCCAGCGATTGCAGTTCGCGAGCTTCGCGACTGGAAGTGGCCAGGGGTTTTTCGACAAAGGCTCCGATGCCCAGCTCCAAGAGTCGCCGTGCGACCGCGAGGTGCGCGGCCGGCGGAACCAGCACGTGGGCGATGTGAACTCCCAGTGCCGGCAGTTCTTCGAGCGAGGCCACGGCATGCGGCACAGCGAAGCGCCGCGCCGCGCTCTGCGCCTTGGGCAGGTCCGCATCACAGGTGGCGACCACCATGATTCCAGGCGTTGAGGCCAGGATCTCGAGATGGAAGTCGGCGATGAATCCCGTGCCGACCACCGCCACTGCGATCGGCTGCCCCGCAACACGGGTGGCTTTGGATGCAGCCGTGATCGGCGCGCCGGCCGACCCGACGGGAGACGAGGAACTGAGGTTCAAACTAGGAATGGGGCGGGTTGCTTGCGGAGTGGACACGGCGGGGAGTCCCCTCCATCGGTTGCGGAGACCTGAGGGCTGAAAAGGTTGCCCGCACAGTGCCCTGCGCGCGAGCAGAAAACCACGCTCGCGAGCTGTGGGGCGCGAATGTTTCTCTGAACAGCCGCGTCATTCCATGGGCAGCCGACCGACGGGTTGCGGCGGCAGGTTCGGGTACGGCCCTGCCTCCCTGGCGGCTCGGCCCCTTCCGGCCTTTTCCTTAATATAGGAGACCGATGCTCCGACGGGCAGAAGTCGGGGGTCTGAAGGGACGGGCGAGAGGTTTCAGAATCCGGCGGGACTAGCGACGAGCCCTGCAAGCTGTCGCGGCGGGCAGTTCGAGCGCTCCTTCGGCACAGCCATGGGCGCCAGTTCCCCAAGCGGCCTGGAAACTGCCGCCGCTCCGCCAGATCGCCTTGCCCCTTTCAGGCCGCCTCCCCGCGGGCTATCCTCGGCCCTTTCCACCCGCGGCGTCCAACTGCGGCGGAGGACCTATCCACTTCCGCCGGGGCACCAGCGGAAAGTGTGCCATCTCCGCTCTCCTCGGCGGACTCGAAGCGAGGAGCCAGGACGCCATGCCGGCCGACTTCCCCATTGGGCTGACTTTCGACGACGTGTTGCTCGTACCGCAGCACTCTGACGTGCTGCCCCGCGACGTCTCGGTCGCGACGCGCTTTTCGCGCAACGTACCGATCAACGTGCCGCTTTCGTCCTCGGCAATGGACACGGTCACGGAGTGGACGCTGGCGGTCGCGCTGGCCCGCGAAGGTGGCATCGGCGTGATCCACCGCAACCTGACCATCGAAGGCCAGGTGCGCGAGGTCGAAAAAGTCAAGCGTTCGGCGAATGGCGTGATCCTCGATCCGGTGACTCTGCCGCCGACCGCGAAGGTGGGCGAAGCGCGCGAGATCATGACGCGCCACAACATCTCCGGCCTGCCGATCGTCGAGGGCACGACCGTGGTCGGAATCCTGACCAACCGCGACTGCAAGTTCCAGACCTCCCACGACACGCCCGTGGCCGAGGTCATGACCAGCACCGATCTGGTCACCGCGCCGCCGGGAACATCGCTCGAAGAAGCGCGCGATCTTTTGCACCGGCGCAAGGTCGAAAAACTGCTGATCGTCGATAGCGGGATGCGCTTGCACGGCCTGATCACGATGAAGGACCTGAAGCAGCTGTCCGAGTTTCCTCAGTCGGCGCGCGATGCGCGCGGGCGACTGCGCGTCGGCGCCGCCATCGGCGTGCAGGACTACGAACGTGCCGAGCGCCTGGTCGCCGCCGGAGTCGATGTCCTGGTGGTCGACACCGCCCACGGCCACAGCTCCAACGTGATTCAGACCGTGCGCGAATTGAAGCGCAAGCTCTCCGTCGACGTGGTCGCCGGCAATGTGGCGACCGCCGCGGCGACGCGCGAACTCGTCGCGGCGGGCGTCGACGGCGTCAAGGTCGGCATCGGGCCGGGCTCGATCTGCACCACGCGCATCGTCGCGGGCATCGGCGTTCCGCAACTCACCGCGGTCATGGACAGCGTGTCTGCCGCGCGCGATTCCGGCGTGCCTGTGATCGCCGACGGCGGCATTCGCTATTCCGGCGACGTGGTCAAGGCGCTCGCGGCGGGAGCTTCCAGCGTGATGCTCGGCTCGTTGTTCGCCGGCCTCGAGGAAAGTCCCGGCGAAACAATCCTGTTCAAGGGCCGCTCGTTCAAGGTTGTGCGCGGCAAGGGCTCGATCGGCGCGATGATGCAGGGCTCGAAGGAGCGCTATCGCCAGGGCAACGTCGAGGACATCCACAAACTCGTGCCGGAGGGCATCGAAGGCATGGTGCCGTATCGCGGCAAGCTTTCGCAATTCGTCTATCAGATGGTCGGCGGCGTGCGCGCGGGCATGGGTTACGTCGGAGCGAAAACGATTCCCGAGTTGTGGGAACGCGCGCAATTCCTGCGCGTGACCAGCGCCGGCGTGCGCGAGAGCCATCCGCACGACGTCACGATCACCAAAGAGTCTTCGAACTACTTCCACAATCAGGAATGAAAAGCGTTCCGCGCGGGATATTGGTCGTCGACCTCGGTGCGCAGTACGCACAGCTCATCGCGCGCCGCGTGCGCGAGGCGGGCAGCTACTGCGAAATTGCAGCTCCGCGACGCGCGCTCGAAGTCGCCGCGGCGATGGACCTCGGCGGCGTGATCCTTTCCGGCGGCCCGGCATCGGTCTACGCGGCGGATGCGCCGGTCGTGCCCGAAGCGATCCTGCAACTGGGCGTGCCGGTGCTCGGGATCTGCTACGGCATGCAGTGGATGTGCCAGGTGCTCGGCGGCGAAGTTCTGCCCGCATCCAAACGCGAGTTCGGCCGCGCGTCGATCGCGGTCAGCCGCGCCGAAGGCCTGTTCGAAGGCATCGGTGGCCACACCGTCGTCTGGATGAGCCACGGGGACAGCGTCGATCGGCTGCCCGCGGGTTGGCAGGTCTACGCCCAGACCGAAAACTGTCCCTTCGCCGCGGCCGGCGATCCTGCGCGCGGATATTTCGGCCTGCAATTTCACCCCGAGGTCACGCACACGTTGCGCGGCGCCGAGCTGATCGAGAACTTCGTCACGAACGTCTGCAAGATGCCCGGCGACTGGAAGCCCGAGGGCATCGTCGAGCGTGAAGTGCGCAAGATCAAGGCGCTCGTCGGCGAGCGCGGCGAGGTCGTGCTCGGTCTTTCCGGCGGCGTCGACAGTTCCGTCGCAGCGCTGATCGTGCAGCGTGCGATCGGCGCGCGCCTGCATTGCATCTTCGTCGACAACGGCCTCTTGCGCCACGGCGAGCGCGACGCGGTCGAGGCGACGTTCCGCGATCATTTCCACATCGATCTGACCGTGGTCGACGCTTCCGAGCGTTTCCTGCGCTCGCTGGCCGGTATCACCGAACCCGAGCGCAAGCGCAAACTGATCGGGCGCGACTTCGTCGACGTGTTCAAGAGCGAAGCCGTGCGCTTCAACGGCGCGAAATTCCTCGGCCAGGGCACGCTGTATCCCGACGTGATCGAATCGGTCAACGTTTTCGGCGGCAACACGGCCGTGATCAAGAGTCACCACAACGTCGGCGGCCTGCCCGAGGATCTCGACATGCAACTCGTCGAGCCGCTGCGCGAATTGTTCAAGGACGAAGTGCGTGCCATCGGCCGCTACCTCGGCCTCGACGAGAGCATCGTCGGCCGCCAGCCCTTCCCCGGCCCGGGTCTGGGCGTGCGCATCCTCGGCGAAGTGACTTTCGAGCGCTGCGAGATCCTGCGCGCCGCCGACCGCATCGTGCGCGAGGAAATCGAGTCCGCGAATCAGCACAAGGGACTCTGGCAGTACTTCGCCGTGCTCTTGCCGATCAAATCGGTGGGCGTCATGGGCGATGCGCGCACCTACGAAGATGCCTGTGCTTTGCGCGCGGTGGAATCCAGCGACGGCATGACCGCCGACTGGGCGCACTTGCCCTACGACCTTTTGGGCAGGATCTCCAACCGCATCATCAACGAGGTGCGCGGCATCAATCGTGTCGTCCTCGACATCTCCTCGAAGCCCCCGGCAACCATCGAGTGGGAGTAGGAAGTAGGAATGCCCCGTTTCCGCGCCTATCCTGCGAACTAGTTATGGTCGAGAAGTTCCTGCCGACACCTCAGACCGCGGCCCGCGCGCGATCCGACACTACATCCACATGAAGTTGATCCACACCCAGTCGTGGCTTGTCTCGACCAGCCTGCTTGCGCTCGGTTCCCTCGCCACGACGCTGCAGCCTGACGTCGCGCACAGCGGCGACAAGCTCGTTTACCGCTCCGTTGCCGAACGCACGCTGCACAAGCGCTTCGTGCAGCACTCGGAGATGGAACTCGTCGACATGAAGTTCACCGTCGAGGGCCCCGACAGCCCCGAAGTGCCCGAGATCGAAAAGCCCGAGCTGAAGATCGTCGACGACGAGACGATCGAATTCAGCGACGAGACGCTCGCCGCGGGCGATGAGCAGCCCAAACAACTCAAGCGCGATTTCACGACCATCGAGAACTCGGTCGTCTTCGAAGCCGGCGAGTCGGACGAAGAAGGCAACAAGGTCGAGAACGAATCCGGACTCGCGGGCAAGAGCGTGACGTTCACCTGGAACGCCGACGACAAGGCCTTCGAGGCGACCTGGTCCGAAGAGAAGGGCGACGACGCGCTGCTCGAGCCGATGGTCGAGGACGCCGACTTCCGCGCCTGGCTGCCCGGCAAGTCGGTCGACGAGGGCGACACCTGGACGATTCCCGCAAGCGAGTACAACAACCTTCAAGAGCCGTCGGGGTCGATGGGCTATCGCCCCAAGGGCTCGACGGACGAGCCCAAGGACGACTCGACCTCGAAGGAACTCCACGACAACGTGAAGGGCGAGCTCAAGGCGACCTACAAAGGCACGCGTGACGAAGACGGAGTCAAGGTCGGCGTGATCGCACTCGAGGGCAAGCTCGAAAGCACCTCCGAGCACGATGTCGAACAGAAAGAGGGTCCGAGCGTGAAGCAGACCACCGAACTTGGGGCGGAACTCGAAGGCGAACTGCTTTGGGACATCGCCGGCGGCCACTTCTACTCGCTGACCTGCGACTCGAATCAGAAGACCAGCACCTCCGAAGTTCGCGTGATCGAATTCGACGGACACTCGTTCACGTTGACGCAGGGTCGCTCGTTCGAAGGCAAGAAGACCTACCGCTTCAGCTGTTCGACGAAGAAGTGAACCGGTGTCAGACACCCAACCAGCCGACCTTTTACCTGGCCCCGACCGTACTCGCCCCTCGGCTCAATTCGCCGACCAAGCGGGTAACCGCGCTGGCATAG
>JAYUUV010000052.1:0-4687 GCA_043754695.1 Planctomycetota bacterium | reverse complement strand
GAGGGCCGCGGAGTATCCGCGGTTCTTGATGCACAGCACGTACTGAGACTGTCCTGCCATGCTCACTCCAAGAACCTCTTGATCCTCATCGCGGGCGAGGACTGACTACAGTCCGCGATCGTCGTGCGGCGCCGCGCGCGAGGTGCCGATGCCGCGCGGCTCCGCGCTGGTGTCGTTCGCGATCGGCGGCACGGTTCCGCTCCAACCCAAGCGTTCGCGCAAACGGCGATAGGGATCGAGTTTGGCCCAGCCGAGCAACGGATACGCCACCGGATGGCGCTCGACGAACACGCTGTCGCCTTGGCGCATCGGCGCGTAACCCTGGCCGTCGACGACGAGCGTGGTCAGTCCCCCGCTCGAGCTGATCGCCAATTCGATCTTCGCGTCGGAATGCAGGACCAGCGGCCGGTGCGCCAGCGCTTGCGGGCAGATCGGCGTGATCACCAATCCGAACATCGACGGAATCAGGATCGGTCCGCCGGCGGACAGCGAGTGCGCCGTTGACCCACTCGGGGTCGCGACAATCAGTCCATCGGCGCGATAGTCGGTCACCCACTCGCCGTCGACACGCAACGCGAGCGTCAACATGCCCTGCGTCACCGCGCGCGAGAGCACCACGTCGTTGAGCGCGATCGCTTCGATCTGGTCGCCGTCGTGCGTGCGCATGCGCGCGCGCAAGCGCATGCGCGGCTCGAGCACGCCCTCGCCGGCGAGCACACCCGCCAGCACTTCTTCCCAATGTCCGACCGGCGTCGAGGCCAAGAAGCCGACGCGTCCGAAGTTGATTCCGAGCGTCGGCACCGGCGCATCCGCGAAAGCGCGCACCGCGGCCAGGATCGCGCCGTCGCCACCGAGCACGACCACGAGGTCGGGACGCTCGCTCTCGGCCGCATCGACGGCTTCGGTTTCGCGTCGACGCAAAAACGCGCGCAAATCGCCTTCGAGTTCGACACGATCGACTCGTGCGGTGAGCCAATCGGTGAACTGCTTGCGGAACTCGCGCACGCCCTGTTTGTCGAGGTCGGCGAAGACCAGCACGCGCTTGACGGCACCACGGGTCGGCGCGCGCATGTGCTCCAGGGATGGATGGTGGCGCGGCAACGTGGTGCTTCCTCAGGCGGGCTGCTGAACGTTCAACGCACTGCGCACGGCGCGCTCGATGGCCGCGGCGTCGATGCCGCCTTCTTCGAGTTGTTCTTCACGCGTGGTCTTGTGCTCGCAAAAACGGTCAGGGAGTGCGAGCACACGCAGCGACGCGCGCACGTTGGGCAGGCGATTGACACTCTCGAGCACGGCCGAGCCGAAACCTCCGGCGCGCTGGTGCTCTTCGACAGTGATCAGCGCGCGGCGCTGCGTGGCGTGCCGCGCGAGCAACTCGTTGTCGAGCGGCTTGGCGAAACGCGCATCGACGACACCGATGTGGATCCCGTCCGCGGCGAGCCGTTCGGCGGCCTCGAGCGCGCAGTCGACCAGCGCTCCTAGCGCCCAGACGACCACGCCGTTTCCGTCGCCTTCATGCAGGACTTCGGCGCGGCCCGGTTGCATCTCGCTGCGTTCGCTGGCGTGAATGCGTTCGTTGCCGGTCGTGTTCGCGCGCGGATAGCGCAGCGCGCAGGGCCCGGAGAGTCGCAGGCCCATCTCGAGCATGCGCCGCATGTCGGTCGCGTCGCGCGGCGAAGCGAGCACGAAGTTGGGCAAGGTGCGCAGGTAAGCGATGTCGAACACGCCGTTGTGCGTCGGCCCGTCCTGACCGACGAGTCCGGCGCGGTCCATGCAGAAAAGCACCGGCAGATTCTGCAGCGCGACTTCCTGGAAAACCTGGTCGTAGGCGCGCTGCAGGAACGTCGAGTAGATCGCGGCCACCGGCCGCAGACCGCTCTTGGCCATGCCCGCGGCAAAAGCGACAGCGTGCTGCTCGGTGATGCCGGTGTCGTGGAAGCGCGCGGGCAGACGCTCGGCGAAGGTCTCGAGGCCAGTGCCCGAGGGCATGCCCGCGGTGATCACGTTGACGCGCACGTCGTTCTCGGCCATGCGCAGCAGGTTGTCCGCAAAGGCCGTGGTGAACGCCACACCCTGCGGCTTTTTCATGGCGGCGGCGTCGCGGGCCGGAAGCTTGGTCGACTCCGCTCCGGCGGTTCGCGGCGCGGAGCTTGGCTTGACGCCGTGCACGCGCTCGGGATGGGTCGGGGCGCTGGGATGGCCTTTGCCCTTCTCTGTGAGCAGGTGCAGGAGCACGCAACCTTCGAGGTCCTTGACGCGCTCGAGCTGCTCGATCAGGTCGATCACGTTGTGGCCGTTGACCGGCCCGACGTAGGTCACGCCGAGTTCTTCGAAGACGTGGCCGGGCACGACGGCGTGGCGCATCACTTCGCCAAGATCGTCGAGCGCGCGATCGACGCGCTGGCCGATCACCGGGATCGCGCTGAGCAGGCCGTGGATCTCCTGGCCCGCGCGCTGGATCACGCGCGCGGAACGGATGCGCGAAAGGTATTTTGCCAGCGAGCCGACCGACTTCGAAATCGACCACTCGTTGTCGTTCAGGATCACGAGCAAACGCTTCTTCGAGGCACCCGCGTTGTTGAGCGCCTCGAAGGCCACGCCGGCTCCAAGGCTCGCGTCTCCGATCACCGCGATCGCGTGCGGCGAATCGCGATCGGAGCCCAGACCGTGCGCCATGCCCAGCGCGAGTGAAATGCTCGTGCCGGCATGTCCGGTGTGAAAAAGGTCGTACTCCGATTCATCGGGATGCGTGAAGCCGCACAGACCGCCGGTCTGGCGCAGCGTGCCGAAACGCGCGCGGCGCCCGGTCAGCATCTTGTGCGGATAGGCCTGGTGACTGACGTCCCAGACGCAGCGGTCGCGGCGCAGATCGAAGACCGTGTGCAGCGCTACGGTCAGTTCGACCACGCCCAGGTTCGATCCCAGGTGACCGCCGGTGATCGGCACGGTCTCCATCAGGAAGGCGCGCATCTCCGCGCACAACTGGGGCAGCTGTGCGAGCGCGAGCCGCCGCAGGTCCATGGGAGTCTGGACCGACTCGAGCAGGCGGCCGGCCTGCACACCCGGTTTGGGATTCGATGCGTCGTTCATGCCGAGGGGAGACTGGGTCGAGTACGGGCGCCACGGGCGCGATCTCGACGATCAGACCTGGATCGAATCCTATGCCGCCTTGGCAAGGGAAGCACGGCCCTGTCGACCGGCGGCGCAAGAAGCCTCAAATCGGGCCCCGGTCTCACTTCCCCGAACCAGCCTCCGCGGGTGCCGGCAAGGGAACTTGGAAGGAGCGCAGCGCGGCCAGGGCCATGGCCTCGGTCGGATCGGGCTGGCCATCCACGGGCTCAAAGCTCTCGACCTTGTTGCTCAATTTCCAGGCGGTCAGGTTCCTGGACAAGCTGTCGATGACGGGTTGCGCCTCCCGGCCGGCGAGGACCCGGGTAAGGGTCGCCTTGTTGAAGATCGCATGGACTCTCAGGCCGGCCTTCGAGGCGCCGGCGACACGCGAGCCCGCGAGTTGACTGATCACGATCCCGTCGACCATCAGCACGCCCCGGTAGGGGCTCGACTTGGCCGTGGCGATGTTGAACGCAACCGTGGCTCCCATGCCGTCACCGGCGATGAAGACGCGCTCGGCGACGAGCTTGTGGGTCTTCTGGAAGTTCTCGAGCGCCTCGAGCACCGGCCGCTCGTCGTTGCGAAAGGTCTTCGGATACGTGAGCGGCGAGCTGAACCAACTCATGCCCGCGGCGAGGTCCATGGGCTTTTGCGGGATCCGACCCGAGGGAGCGAGCAACGCGCAGCCGAGTTCGTCGGCGATGTGCTTCCAGCGGCCGTCGATCACACTGTTCTTCGACTTGCCGATATCGTGCAGCACGACGAGCAACGGGAACTCCGCCGCACCTTCCAACGCCTTGGGTATGTAGACCGCGGGCGTGGCCATGAATTCGTCCAGCGGCTTGCGCAGCAAGGTCAGCTTCTCGATGAACTTCGCCCAGCGCGGATCGTCGTGCATCGTCACGAGGTCCGTGTCGGATTGACTGTAGGCGATGTTCGAGGCGCCGCTCGGGTCGTACAGATTGCCGAAGCCAAAACCTGCGGCCTTGTCGAGCCACTCGAAGACCGTATCCTGCTCGCCCTTCTTCGCGTAGCCGCAGGCCACGTTGTAGGCGCTGATCGGATCCCCGGGCTCGAGCTCGAGACACTTCTTGAAAGCCGCGATGCCCTCATCGAGACGCCCGGCCGTCAGCGCGGCGATCCCTGCGTCGAACGACTTCTGATAGGCAGCGGCGTCCTGCGCGAAAGACTGCACGGTCGTGAAAAGGAACGCGAGCAGCAACGACAACAGCGAGCGCATGGGTTTCTCCTGTGGGGGACGGGCCGCACATTGTAGCCATGCCGTCCCCTGCTTCATGGCAGTTCCTGCGTTCCGCTGCTAGCGCCGGCGCAGCAACAGCCAATCGATCAGCTCGAAACCTAGGCTCGACTCCACCAGCCCCAGGCGCGTGGCGGCGCGCCGCGATTCTTCCGCGCAACGAGAAGCTTCTGCCCACGCTCCGTCGAGTCCGAGCACGGCGACGATCGTCGGTTTTGCGTGCCGTGCGTCCTTGCCGGGCGTCTTGCCGAGTTCCGCCGCATCGCCGACGACGTCGAGGATGTCGTCGACCACCTGGAAGAGCGAGCCGAGCGCCGC
>JAYUUV010000051.1:0-11139 GCA_043754695.1 Planctomycetota bacterium | reverse complement strand
GGCTGGCTCCGTACCGTCGGTTTCAGCCGCTCTATACCTTGACGGTTTCGCGTTCCATCGCGGCGGCGTACTTGCCCAGTTGCGCGGCGCCGTTCAGGCGCGCGCGGTGGGCGAAGGCGGATTGACCGGCTTTCCAATTCGCGGTCTTGCCGGCCCAGGCTTTGAGCGCGGGTGCTTGCAGCGCGCGGCCGTAGGAGAACGAGACCGTCCATGGATGCGGCCCCAGGCGCGCGATCGCGTCAAGGTGCGCAGTGGCGTCCTCATCGCTCTGACCGCCCGAGAGGAAGACGATCCCGGGCACCGCCGCGGGCACGTGATTCCTGAAGCAGCGCACGGTCAGCTCGGCCACTTGGCTGATGCCGGCCTGCGTCGCGCACTTTTTGCCCGAGACGACCATGTTGGGCTTGAGCAGGATGTGTTCGAGCATGACGCGCTGGCGATCAAGCTCGCGGAAGGTGGCCTGCAGGGTCTTGCAGGTGACCTCGTAACAACGCTCGATCGTGTTGTCGGCGTCCATGAGCACCTCGGGCTCGACGATCGGCACGATGCCGGCTTCGGTGCACAACGCGGCATAACGCGCCAGGGCGTGCGCGTTCGCATCGATGCAGTACGTCGAAGGCATGCTCTCGCCGATCGTGATCACCGCGCGCCACTTCGCGAAGCGGGCGCCCAGGGCCTTGTGCTGCTTCAGGCTCTCGCCGAGTCCGTCCAATCCCTGGGTGACGAGTTCGCCCGGCGCGCCGGGCAGGCCGACGGTGCCCTTGTCGACCTTGATACCGGGCACGACGCCCTTCTTCGCCAGCAGCGCCGGGAACGAGGTGCCGTCCTTGGCCTTCTGACCGAGGGTTTCCTCGAAAAAGATCACACCGCTGATCGCCTGCTCCATGCCGGGCGTGGTGAAAAGCAATTCACGGTAGGCGCGCCGGTTCTCCTCGACGTTCTCGATGCCGTTGGCCGTGAAGCGCTTGGCGATCGTGCCGGTCGATTCGTCAGCCGCGAGGATGCCCTTGCCGCTTGCGGTCAGGAGGCGAACGGTGGTTTCCAGTTCCTTGTGAAAGCTCATGATTCGAATGGAGGGTAGGCGGGGAGAGCAGAGGGAAGGCGCGCATCATAGCGGGCGGTCACTGCTCGCGCCTTTTCGGGTCGGACGGTGCCGCCTGCGGCGGGAGCGGCGGTCTGGATTTGCGTTCCAGGGCGCCCAATTCCTTGAGGATCGCGATGGCCGTCTTGCGCACGGCGTGGGCGTCCGCATCCAGGGTCGCTCTGCGGACCTGTCCGCGCAGCGTGAGCGCGGTGTCCGCATCGATGCGCGCCGACCACTGCTCCAGAAACGATGCCCATTGCGCGGACTTCGGCAATTGCGCCGCGAGCTCCGCCGGGGTTGACGAGTATTCGTCCCACCAACTGTGCAGTCGGTCGCGATGGCCGAGGTAGCCGTCGCGCAGGCCGATGCTGCCGCTGAAAAACGTCTGCGCCAGCGCCGTGCGCAGGGCGCGCTGGCGTTTCGCGCCCTGGAAGTAGCCGAAAACTTTTGCGTACAGCTCGTCGTGCTGCGTATCGGGCACCGGCGCGATCCAGGTTTTCCAATCCTTCGCGAGATCGTGGATCACGCCGAGCACATCGACGTCGGGCATCTCCATTTCCGTCGCCGAACACCAGGCGTCGTAGAGCGTCAGGCCCGGATAGACCAGGCCGGCGCGATCGGTGTAAGCGTGGCCAAAAGCCGTCAGCGCGGCCTGTTCGGCGCCGTTGTCGAGCGCGCGTTCGATCAGAGCTTGACCGAGATCGAGATCGGGCCCAAAACCGGCGAGCGCATTGAAAAAGACGCGCGTTGGATCGAGATCGCGGCCCGTGCGCTGTACGTCGCGGGTCGCCCAGTCATAGCGCCAGGCACTCTCCAGTCCGGTTTTCGGCAGCGCGGCGAGCATCGTCTTCTGCTGCTTGACTGCGCGCGGATCCTCGGGCGCGAGCCGCTTGCGATCGATCGGCTGGCGCGGCGCGTGAATGTCGGGCGCGTAGAACGGCGTGGGCGGCGCATCCGCAATCTGGCTGTGATCGCGCGGCTCGAGGGTCAACGCGAAGTCGATCAGGCTCTGCTGAAAGCTCTCGGAGTGTTTGAGCGCATCGCGCAGGTACGCCGCCGCATCGAGCTGCTCGTCCGGCAGAAGAAAGTTCCAGGCTTTGCGCAGTTGTTCGTCGCTCCACTCGACCGGTGCCGGCGGCTCGACTCCCGGGAGTTGCTGCGTGTGCGCGCGAGAAATGCCTCCGGCGAGCGACGTGGCACACAGCAAGGCCAGCGCGAGCGCGACTCGTGACGGATTCATGCCCGCCAAGATGCCACAGCCGCGCGGCCGCCGTCACCTGCGTTCGCCGAGCCCTCGAACAACACGAGGCAGGGCCGCTTGGAACGGCCCTGCCCCTGAGTTGTGACGTGCCACCCTCCCGCGCGGGATACCGAAAGACCGAACGTTGGGGCCGAGTAGAAGTTTCCGGCCCTCGCAGTCACGTTCGCTGGCGATCCCAGAGCGCAGCGCATCTCGAACAAGTGAACTCTACCCCAAGCTCAGGGACTGCCAACCAGCGCGTGTTTTTCTTGGGGCGCAAGTTGCGGATGGGGGGGCGTCGCTCGCTCAAAGGTCGTCCGGCGCAGGACCTGAGTCCGCGGCCCCGGCCTCACCACCCGCGCCCGGCGCGCGGCGGCGACGACGGCGCCGGCGCCGTTTCCTGACCGGGTCGCCTTCCAAGCCCTCGGGCGGCTTTGAGTCCTCGGGCGTATCGACTCCATCCGGCGATGATTCGGCCGCGCGGTAGCGTTGCACCCAGGCCTCATACACATCCCAGCCCTGTCCCCAGGCCATCGAGCGCAAGCGGAAAAGATCGAGGGCCTCCGGGAATTCTTCGCTGGCCATGAACGCGCTGGGTCGGAAGCGTTTGGAAGCAACCTGTGTGAATCTTCTTTGCACGGCGATCAGGCGGCGCGCGTTGGCGCAATCCCGGCGCGGCACACGCGCGGAGAGCGAGAAGGGTTCGAGCACTTCGCCGCTGACTTCGAAGATGTCCTCGGGGGCCGGCCCGGGCAGCGTACGCGTCAGCGGGTTGGCTTCGAATTCGATCACGCCCATGAACAGTACGGCGATGCACAGCGGCGTGGTCGGCACGTGGCCGGCGTGCACGAAGGCGTCTAGTGCTTCGAGCAGTCGCCAGAACTGATCGGCGCGATCGTGGGCCGCGGGATCGGGGCTGTCGCGGTCGCCGAGGTAAGTGTCGACCTCGGGCAGAATCACGGACAGCGCACCGCAGGCGCGCAACATGCGGAAGGCGCCGAGCGCCGTGCCCGAACGCATCAAGCGCAAAATTTCCTCGAGAACGCGCGGTTTCGCCGAGCGCGAAAGCTCCGGCGAAAGTTCGCACATCGCATCCCAGGTCGCGTCGTCGATGCGGAAGCCCAAGCGTGTGGCGAATTTCACGGCGCGTAGGATGCGCACCGGATCTTCGGCCAGGCGCACGAAGGGATCGCCGATCGTGCGCAGGCAACCGCGCTCCAGATCGCTGAGGCCGTCGACGTAATCGAGGATCTCGTGGCGCGCGGGATCGAGGAACAGCGCGTTGATCGTGAAGTCGCGCCGCACGGCGTCCTCGGCCGCAGTGCCGAACTCGTTGTCCTCTGTGATCAGCAGGTCTTCGCCGGAATCCTTGAGTTCGCTGGGCGCGCGCCGGAAGGTGGCCGTCTCGATGATGTGCATGCCATAGGAAACGTGCACGAGCCGGAAGCGTCGGCCGATGATGCGTCCGTTGCCGAACAGGCGCTTGGCCTGCCTGGGATGGGCCGCCGTCGCCACGTCGAAATCCTTGGGGCGGCGGCCGAGCAGGAGATCGCGCACACAGCCGCCGACCAGATACGCTTGATAACCTTGACGCTGCAACCTCGAGACCACGCGCAGTGCATCCTGGTCGAGCGTCGCCGGCGAGATATCGCTCGCAGGGACGACGCGCAATTGGGCAGAGTAGGTCGGCTCGAGTCTGTGGCCGGTCGGCTCGTCGCGCGTCATTTCCCTCGGGGGCAAGCGATCCTTGGGGGGGCGGTGCAAGCGCATACTCTAGCAGCCCGCGCTCGCCGCCGCAGGCCCGCCGCGAATCCGCTCCCGCGCTGCGTGTGCAAAGCGCGCGCGAAAACGCGTCCGATCCATTCTTCGCGCCAAAGCCGCAACTTGTGGGCGCACGGTGCATCGAGTACCTTCCCGCGCCTGATAGGCCAGTAGCTCCAACGGTTAGAGCGACTGATTCCAAATCAGTAGGTTCAGGGTTCGAATCCCTGCTGGCCTGCCAACCCATCGAACATGAGCGCAGCCAAGCGGCCTTCCGCAGGTCAACCCGAGCCCGAGCCCAGCGACGTCCCGCGCGCCCCGGATGCCGGAGCCGGCGCGGGCGCGGCCAAGCCGGGCAAGCCGCCGCAGGCCGGCGACGAGCTCGAAGCCGGCCTCCTGCCGACGCCCAGCGACGACCCCGATGCCGTGCTGGCCCATGCGCACACGCCGGTGCCGAGTCTGGACGAGTTGCGCGCCGCGATGCAGTGGGCCTTCGAGAACGAAGACATCACCCCGGCGGTGCTCGATCGCTTTGCCGAGCACGCGCGCCTGGTGCTCGCGGGCAACCAGCGCATGAACCTGACGGCGATCGTCGCGCCGCGCGAAGTCGCCGCGAAGCACTATCTCGATTCTTGGCGAGCGACCCGGCTCTTGCCGCTGATGGGGCGCAAGGTGCTCGACCTGGGCACCGGCGCAGGATTTCCCGGTATTCCGGTGGCGCTGGCGGAGCCCAACGCGACGGTCGTCTTGCTCGATTCCACGAAGAAGCGCATCGACTTCGTCAAGGAGACGCTGGCGGCGCTCGGGATCAAGAATGCCACGGCCACCTGGGAGCGCGCCGAAGATCACCTGGCGCGCAATCGCTACGACATGTTGCTCCTGCGCGCGGTCAGTTCCGTGCGCGAAAACGTGCGTCTCTTGCGCAAGGTCAAGCACTCGCACAAGGACCTGTTGATGCTCAAGGGCGCTTCGTGGTCGCGCGAGGTGCGCGCCGCGGAACGTGAAGCCGAGCGCCTGGGTTTCCGCCTGGACACGGTCTGGGAGCACAAGCTTCCCGGCGATCTTGGCGCCCGCGCGATCCTGGTCTATCGCGCGCCGGGCGGGCAGGGGAACTGAGCCGTGGGCGTGACCGCGTGGATCGCCGTGATCGCGCTGATTGCGATCGTCGTGCTGGTCGTGGTCTCGATCCTGTTCTGGCCGAAGGACGGATCGTTCTGAAACGACAGCGGCCGCGAAGTCATTCGCGGCCGCAGTAGTTGGTGCCCGAGGGGGGGGTCGAACCCCCACTCCCGGTAAGGGGAACAAGGACCTGAACCTTGCGCGTCTGCCAATTTCGCCACCCGGGCCACCAGTTGTCAGGGGCGGGAGGTTAGGCCCGATCTCGCGCGCGGTCAACCTTCGAGCAGGATTCGCGCTCCGACAGGCTATCCTCGCCCGTGCATGGCCACCCCGGACTCTGAGCCCGTACTGCGGGCGATCGCCTCCAACCGCAGGGCGCGCCACGAGTACGAGATCCTCGACGAGCTCGAGTGCGGCATCGCCCTGACCGGCACCGAGGTCAAGAGCCTGCGCCAGGGCCTGTGCTCGCTAGGCGAGGCCTATGCCTATTTCCACCATGGGGAGCTGTGGCTGATGGACGCCACGATCCCCGAGTACCGCCAGGGGAACATCCACAATCATCCGCCGACGCGCGAGCGCAAGCTGCTGCTGCACAAGCGCGAACTTGCCGCCTGGGACAAACGCGTCAAGGACCGCGGCGTGACGATCGTGCCCCTGTCGATCTACTTCAAGGGCTCGCACGTCAAGGTCAAGCTCGGTCTCGCCAAGGGCAAGAAGGTCCACGACAAGCGCGAGACCCAACGCGAGCGCACCGACAAGCGCGACATCGCGCGCGCGATGTCGCATCGGGCGAAGCGCGGCGGGGATTGAGTCTGGGCCGCGCGCTCAGCTGCGGACGACGTATTCGAGTCCGGCGGAGTGACTGACGTTGTCGGGACGAGAGAAGCCGCCGTCGCGACTCCAGAACTGCAAGTGCACGACAGAGCCTGGAATGAGCAACGCGGCTGGCGGGCTGCCGCCGAGCAAACCTGCTGCGTACGCATTCATGTCGATCGAGTAGCTGCCGGAGCAGTCGAGTACAGGCGGCATCGATCCGCCGGAGGATGCGAAGGCAACGAAGATCAGGGGGCCGCCGACACACAGAGTTCCGCCATAGAACGGAGTCGCCGCCGCGCCGTTGAGGCCGAAGATCAGAGCGCCTGGGATTCCGTTGCGGAAGTTCGACGCGCTGAGCACGAATCCACTGGTCGCGGAGGAATTCGAGATTCCAGTCGCCGCGATCGCAGGCAGGCAGCCCAGGCTGTTCAGCTTGGCTGTGCAGTAGGCGATCGGAGTCGGGTCGATGGACATGAAATCCCGCACGTAGGCGTTGATCGGAGTGTTGATGGGCTGTCCGAGGGAATACTGCGTCGTGAACGCAACCCGGTGGCCGTCGTAGGCGATGCAAGGCGAGCTCGACCAGCCCTGGCCTTGTGCTCCCGAGCTGGCCACGCTGATGCGGGTCGTGTACCCCAGCCAAGTGTCGTGGCAGTAGATGTCCGTGGTGTTGTTGGTATCACCGCTGACGAAGTCCGCGGATTCGCTCTCGAATGCGACGAAGCGGCCGTTGGCCGAAAGCGTTGAATTCGTTCCTCCCAATACGGCCTGATCGCCGTTCGAGGCGACACTCACCCGGCGCGTCGTCGCGGTCAAACGATCGAACATGAATACGTCCGACCTGGAATTGGTGTCGCTCGCGACGAGATTGGTCGCGAGGCTCGTGAAGGCGACGAATCTGCCATCGAAGGAAATGAGGTGGTGGGGTTGATCTGAAACTCCCCCGTGAGTGGTCCCAAGCAGCAGTGAATGATTGTTCCCTTGCGCACCGCTGGAGTCGACGCTTGCACGCACAGTGAGGCCGCCGATCAAGTCGTGGATGAAAACGTCGGCGCTGCCGTTCGTGTCCGCTGTCACGAGGTTGGTCGCTTCGCTCTCGAAGACGACGTGTCGCCCGTCTGGTGAGATGCCGGAGACCATCGAATAGGCGTTGGCCTGGACCCCGCTCGAATCCACGCTCGCCAGGGAGGTGATTCCAAGCTGCACGTCTCGCACGAAAATATCCCCGAGCCCGTTGGTGTCCCCAGGCACTAGATTCGTGGATCCGCTCGAAAAGGCGATCCAGCGTCCGTCCGCGGATATTGTGGGAAAATGTGCGCCAAAGTCGCCTTGCGATCCTTGCGCGTCGATGTCCAACAGCGTGGTGGTGGCGCTCGAACGATCGCGCAAGTAGACGTGCAGGAAGCCATTGGTCGCGGCCGGATCCAAGTTCGTCGCAGCGCTGTCGAACACGATCCAGCGCCCGTCCCATGAAGTCGACGAACTGAGGCTATTGCTGTTGGCTTGGCTGCCGGCACTGCTGACGCTGACTCGCTCGGTCGATCCGGTCACGCAATCGCGAACAAACACGTCCGTCGCGTGGTTCGTGTCCCCGGGTACGAGGTTCGACGCGTAGCTGACAAACGTCACGAACCGCCCCGAGGAATCGACGTCTTCTGCGATCGAAAAATTATCCCCAGGAATACCTGTCGAACTCACGCTGACCAGGGAGGTCTGTGCGCTCGCCATGCCGGCCAGGAGGAAACTCGCTAGTTGGATTCCGGTCGCGGTTGACATCGACATTCACTCCATCGCCACAGCGCAGCATGCTCGTCGAATCGCGCTGACTGGCGATCCGTGGAAGCGAGTAGTATTTCCCGCTGCGGGATCGAGTCTAGCAGCATGCAAACGCGGAAATCCGCGCGATTCTTGCGCCGAACTTCACGCGTGCAAAAGTGCACACTGAGTTGAGCGCTTCCGCACCACGGAACAAGGCTGGTCGAGGCCCTGCGGTGATCGCAGCCAGAGGACGCCGCTACTTTCGAAGCGGAATCAGCGCTTTCACGCGCGGATCGCGCAGCCACAATCCGGCCCACGCCGCCACGCCGACGAACGGCTGGGCCCAGAACGGATCGTCGATGCGCATGTGCGTCGCTGTTGCGCCGCCCATGTAGGCGGCGATCAGAATCGCACCGAGTACGGCGCTGCGCGGGATCAAGTAGACGGCGACACACGAGAGTTCGATGACCGCGAGCGCGATGCGCTTCTCCATCGGCCAGCCCATGTGCGCCATGCCGTCGGCGAATCCGTCCGGCGGAAAGAGCTTCATAGTCGCGCTCATGACCAGTAGACCCGCGGCCAGGGTGCTGAGCACGCGGCCTGTCCACAGCGCTTTCTTCGAGACGAGTTCATTCATGAGCTTGATGTCCCGCTCTTCTCCGCCAAGTAACTCTGAAGTTGATCGAACGTCCCGCCGAATCCGCCGCGCATGCTGTCGTGACCTTCGCGGAAGACCTTGCGCTCGGCTTCCGTCGCATTGATCGCGCGCGAGCGCAGTGCAAGCGTCGTGCCGCCGTCGTTCTCGAGGAACGTGACCGAGACCAACATTTCGAGCGGCCACGAAGTGTGGCCGGGATGGCGCGAGGTTCCCGCTTGCGGATCGGAAAACGAATTCACCCACACGATCCGTTCCGGCGCCTTGATCTCGCGGAAGACGAACTTGCCCCACATCTCGCCGCCGCTCGGCGCGCGCAGGCCGTAGTGAAACGTTCCTCCCGCGCGCAGGTCGAGTTTGGCCGAGACAACGCTGAAGCCCTTCGGTCCCCACCAGTGGGCGAGATGTTCGACCTCGGTCCACGCCGCGAACACGCGCTTGCGCGGCACGGCGATGTCGCGGACGATGACGACTTCTTCGTCGCCGGAAGCCGTGCGCGCCACATGCTCGGCCAGGCGCGCGAGCGTTTGTTTGCCGCCTTCGACTGCGCCGTATTCCTGCACGACGTGGTCGCGATCCTTCTGTGTGGGGAAGATCGAGCGGCCGGTCACGCGCGTGCGGTTTTCGCCGACGGTCTCGAAGGTCCAAGTAGCTTCGAAGTGCGCACCGACGCCTCCTTCCTTGCCGCCGCCGTGCGAGTAGACGATCTTTTCGAGCGGCACGATTTCGCGGAACACGCTCAGGTTCGGATAGTCGCTGCCGTCCGGCCCGTGCATCGTGTGTTTGAAGCGGCCGCCGACGCGCAACTCGAACTCGACGATCGTGGTGCTGAAGCCCTTCGGGCCCCACCATTGCGCGATGTGTTCCGGCGTCGTCCAGACCTTCCATACGAGTTCGCGCGGCGCGTCGAAGACTCGCGTGATCAAGATTTCGCGGTCGCTGGTGAAGTGTTCCGCTGTGGAGTTCTTCATCGCGAGTGCCTGGGTGGTCGGGTCTGACTCGAGTCGGTCTTTTTGGTTTGAAGTTTGGTGAGGTAGTCGTCGAGCTTGTCGAAGCTCTCTTCCCAGGTCCGTCGATAGCGTTCGATCCAATCGGTCGCTTCCTTCAGCGCCGCCGGCTTGAGTCGGCACGGCCGAAAGCGCGATTCGCGCCGGCGCTCGATCAATCCGCTGCGCTCGAGCACGGCGAGGTGCTTGGAAATCGCGGGCAACGAGAGATCGTGGGGGGCGGCGAGGTCGCCCACCGTCGCTTCGCCGCGCGCAAGTCGCGCCAGGATCGCGCGCCGCGTCGGGTCGCTCAGCGCGGAAAAGGTGAGCGTGAGGCTGTCGATCGAACTGCTGACCATAGTTAGCCAAATGGTAAACTATCGATCGGTCGCTGCAAGTGGGGGTTGAAGCCGGCGAGCCGGGCGTAGGGGGCGAGCACTGCCGCGCTCCCTCGCAGCCCGCTGTGCGGCGTTCGGCCTCGTTGCGTCCCTGCCCCGCTTGACCTAGGATGTGCGCTCGAAGTGGGGGCGCACCGGTCTCGACCGGTTTCTGGCTTCTCCAGGTCGCGTGTCGGGGATCTCGAGCCTCCCCGTAAAATCCAGCTCGGGACGGCCTTAACAGCCAATGATTTTGCTCTCGCTGCCTAATTAACTAGGTAGCCGTCTCTGCGCGGTACGCCCGCGGCTGTGCAGAGACGTCATCAGCGGGCTGGCCACGAGAGCTCCACCCTGGGGCGATCGAGCGAGAAGTACCGGGGCATGTCGTCCGCGAGCAAGCGTTGGAGCGCTCGGACGCCGAGAACAAAACCGACGCTACACACGTAGATGCCTGTTGCGGATGGATTCCGGCACGCGGGTTCGATTCCCGCCGCCTCCACCACTCCCACACGCCAGATTGCCCTCCTCGGGGCCGCCAAGGCCGATCGGCAGTCTGCCAACGTCTGCCGAAATCTGCCCTTTTCTGCCTGCTTTCGACATACCCAGCACCATGACAGACCCGCCGCCTCCGGTGCCGGTGGCGCGCTCTGCCGCAGGCTGACGAGAGGATGGTGCAAGCGACGGCAACGCCTCGATCGCCCTGCGCTCGTCGCCCTGCTCAAGCTTCGCGTAGACCCCCAGGGTCAGGCGCGGATCGCTGTGGCGGGCGAGCGCCTGCAGGAGGCGCGGATGCACGTTCGAGCGGGATAGACGCGAGATCATCGAGACGCGAAGCGCGTGGAAGTCTGCGCGGCGGCCCGAGGCGTCCACGAAGGCGATCCCTGCGGCTTCCATGTCGTGCTCGAGCCAACGCGTCGTGTGATCCTTGAACTTCTTCGGCAGCGGTAGGGCGGGCGCGAGCGGCAGCTTGCCCTGCAGGTAGGGGGCCAGGTCGGCCGCCGTGTCGGCGCGCAGCGGAATGCGCGCTTCTTGGCGGTTCTTCGTCGCGCTCGCCGGCAACGAGACCTGCGGGGCCTCGGCGTTCAGATCGAAGTCGCCTGCACGCAGGTTTTGGATCTCATTGGCTCGAAGTCCGGTTTCTGCGGCCAATCGGTAGACGATTGCTCGTAGCGGGCCGCTCATGTGTCGGTGGCCCCCAGCGTGCGCGGTGGTGTCGATCAACCTCGCGAGCTCCTCGTTCGAGAGCGCTCGACGCAGAAGTTGAGGATCGAGCCGGGCGTTGACGGGTTGGACAATCGCGAACGGATCCGTCGTCGCCAAGCCCTGCGTGATGCACCAGCGCG
>JAYUUV010000050.1:0-4447 GCA_043754695.1 Planctomycetota bacterium | reverse complement strand
CGGCGGCTTCCGCGCTGGCGTGTCTCTCGCTCAACAGCGGCGCACAGTCGCCGGCCGCGCCGAAAAAGCTGCGCATCCTGATCCTCGGAGGCACGGGCTTCCTCGGGCCGGCGATCGTGCGCGCGGCGCTCGCACGCGGTCACGAGCTGACGCTGTTCAATCGCGACAAGACCCACAAGGATCTTTTCCCCGAAGTCGCGCGCCTGAAGGGCAACCGCGATCCGAAACTCGACGAAGGTCTGAAGGCACTCGAGAAGGGCGAATGGGATGTGTGCTTCGACGACTGCGGCTACGTGCCGCGCATCGTCACGGCGTCGGCGACGCTCTTGAAGGATCGCGTCGCGCACTACGTCTACGTCTCGAGCATCTCAGCCTACGCGTCGATGGAAAAAGAAGGCATCGACGAAAAAGCGCCCGTCGGCGTCATGGACGATCCGACCGTCGAGGACATGGGCAAGGACTACGCGAACTATGGGCCTCTGAAGGCCCTCTGCGAGCAGGCTGCAGAGCGCGCTTTCCCCGGCCGCTGCACGAACATTCGCCCCGGATACATCGTCGGCCCCGGCGATTTCAGCGATCGCTTCACCTACTGGCCGTTGCGCATGGAGCACGGCGGCGAAATGCTCGCACCCGGCGCGCCCACAGATCCGATCCAGGTCATCGACGTGCGCGACCTCGGCGAATGGATGGTGCGCGTCGCGGAAACTCGCGCCTTCGGCGTTTTCAACGCCTGCGGACCGGCGAAAAAACTGGGCATGGGCGAGATGCTCGCGGCCTGCAAGGCGGCGAGCACGAACGACACGAAACTGGTCTGGGTCGATTCCGCTTTCCTGGCCAAGCAAGAAGGCGTCGATCTGCCGATCTGGTCGCCCTACGAGGGCAAGTCCAAGGGCGATCACATGTCCAGCAACGCCGCCGCGGTCAAGGCCGGCCTGACCTTCCGCCCGATCGCATTGACGGCGAAGGACACACTCGCTTGGTTCCACACGCTGCCTCCCGAACGGCAGGCGAAGCCGAAGGCGGGTATGTCCTTGGCGAAGGAAGCGGAACTCCTCAAGGCCTTCCGCGGCTGAGCGCCTGTACGGTGCCAGGCACCGTACGGGCACCGGCAACTCGCTGAACGATCGTCGAAGCGCCAGCGGTGCCTGGCACCGTACGGGCGCGCGAGAGTACGCTCACGCCATGCTCCCCCATTGCATGGCGTTGGCTTCACTGTTGTTCGCGGCCCAGAACGGCGCGGGTCCCAAGGATCTGGCGGCCGACTTCAGCGTGCCCGAAGGTCTTTCGATCACGCTCTGGGCGGAAGCGCCGCTGTTCTTCAATCCGACGGCGATGGACGTCGACAGCCGCGGCCGCATCTGGGTCACGGAGGCGGTCAACTATCGCAAGTGGAACGGTCGCAATCCGGGCATGCTCCATCCCGAGGGCGATCGCGTCATGGTGCTCGAGGACACCGACGGCGACGGAACCGCGGACAAGTCGACGGTCTTCGTGCAAGACAAAGATCTGGTCGCGCCGCTCGGCATCTGCGTGATCGACGACAATCGCGCGCTCGTTTCCTGCTCGCCGAACGCGTTCATCTACACCGACACGGACGGCGACGGCAAAGCCGACAAGCGCGAAGTCTTCTTGACCGGCTTCGGCGGCCACGATCACGACCATGGTTTGCATTCGTTCGTCATCGGCGCCGACGGAAATTACTACGTCGCGGTCGGCAATGCAGGGCCGCACATCGTCAAGGATCACGATGGATTCACGCTGCGCTCGGGCTCGCTGTACAACGACGGTGGCGAGTTCGTCGCGGACAACAAGCCGGGATTGTTGAGCGACGACGGCCGCCTGTGGACCGGCGGCTTGATCCTGCGCTTCAACCCCGATGGCGGGGGCTTGAGCGTGCGCGCGCACAACTTTCGCAACATCTATGAAGTCGCGGTCGACGCGTATTGCGACATGTACGCGTCGGACAACGACGACGACGGCAATCAGGGCTGTCGCGCGATGTGGGCGCTGCCGCGTTCGAACACGGGATACTTTTCAAGCGACGGTTCGCGCTACTGGAACGCCGATCGCCGCCCGGGTCAGAACACGCAGCGCGCGCATTGGCACCAGGACGATCCCGGGGTCGCTCCGTTCGGGACGATAACGGGCGCCGGTGGGCCGACCGGAGTCACGGTTCTCGAAGGCGCAAGCCTGGGCAAGCAGTACGACGGCTGGATGCTCGCGGCGGATGCGGGTGCGAGCGTCGTCTACGGACTCGCGCCGAAAGAGAACGGCGTGCGCATCGATCTCGAGACGACGAAGTTCGTCAGCGCCAAGGAACACGCGGGCGACGGCGGAAAATCCCATTGGTTCCGTCCGAGCGACGTGCTCATGGGCACCGACGGCGCGCTCTACGTCGCGGACTGGTACGACCCGGGTGTCGGCGGTCACGCCATGGGCGACAGGGAAGGCTACGGACGAATTCTGCGCGTGGCGAAGACGGGAGCGAGCACGAAAGCGCCCCTCATCGACCTGAGTACACGTGAAGGCCTCCTCGCGGCGCTCTCTTCGCCTGCGTGCAATATCCGGGGAAGGGCAGCGCGCACGATGATCGCCGACGGCAAGTCACACTGGGAAGAGTCGTTGTGGAAGGAAGCGGAGGAGCCAAGGACCGCCGTGCGCATGCAATGGGTTCAATCGAACTTTGAAGGCGGCGGTCCTCCTTCCCCTGCTCGACGAGCCGAACTCTCATCCATATTGCGGCTTGAGGCTGATGCATCACCTGCGGCAGTACAGTCCTTGCGCGCGTTCTGCGAAAGGTTCTCGGGCAAGGACCGCACGTATCTAGAGGCCCTTGGCATCGCCGCGCGCGGGCGTGAGGCCGAGCTTTACGGCGAACTCGCGGCCGGTGCCGGCGACCCGTTGAAATGGAACGTGGGCATGGCGAGTCTCGCGTGGCGGCTGCATCCGGCGAGTTCGGTCGCGGCGGCAAAGACGCGCGCACTCGCGAATTTACTGACGATCGAGGAGCGCAAACAAGCAATCGACACGCTCGCCTTCACCATGGATCGCACCGCCGGCGAAGCGATGCTCGACATCGCGCTCGCCGGGCCGGAAGACACACGTGAATACGCCAAGTGGTGGATCCGCTTCCGCGACAGCAACGACTGGAGCGCCTGGCAGCTCGCGACGCAGATCGAAAGCGGCGATCGCGCCAACGCGAAACTGCTTTTCGAATCGCCACTTCTGCGCGAAGGCAGCGCAAATATCGACATCGATTTGCGCGGCGCCACGCGTCTCTACCTGAGCGTCGACGACAGCGGCAATGGCAACAGCTGCGACTGGGCCGATTGGGTCGACGGAAAATTCTCAGGTCCCGGCGGCGATCTGGCGCTCGGCGATCTCGCCTGGAGCGATGCCCAAGCGGGCTGGGGCCAAGTGCACAAGAATAAGAACTGCAACAACGGTCCGCTGGTCGTCGCGGGCAAGACCTTTGAGCAAGGCATCGGCACACATGCCAATTCGGAAATCAGCTACACGTTGCCGCCGGGCAAGATCGATCGGCTCAAGGTCGTCGTCGGCCCCGATCAGCAGGGCGTGAACCAAAAGGGCGGCACCTCGATCCGCTTCCGCATCTTTGCCGAGGTTCCGCCGGATCCGGCGCGCTTCACGAAGATCGAGGCGCGATTGCTCGACAAGAAGTTGTCGGCCGAGGAGCGCAAGAGCGCGGCGAAGGAATTGTGTTCGACGCGCGACGGCGGACTGTTCGTGCTCTCGGCCGCCAACAAGGGCGGGTACGACGACGAGACGAAGGCGCTGTTGTCCGAAGTCATCTTCCTCAATCCCGATCTCGCCGTGGGCGCGCTCGCAGGCGAACAATTCAAGCGCGTTTCGAACACCAAGCCGTCGATCGCCGAGCTCGAAAAATTGCACGGCGACGAGAAAAACGGCGAGCGCGTCTTCTTCGGAGCCGCGGCGAATTGCTCGAAGTGCCACACCTTCGCCGCGCGCGGCGGCGACATCGGCCCCGATCTGAGTCAACTGCGCAAAAAGTACGCGCCCGCGCAAGTCTTCGACTCGATCCTGAATCCGAGTGCGGGCATTTCCTTCGGCTTCGACACCTGGATGTTCGAGACCGACGACGAGCGCGTCGTCTCCGGTTTCCTGCTGGCCGATGGCGAAAAAGTCATCGTCAAGGACACGTCGGGTCTGCGCACGATGCTCGAAGCCAAGGAGATTGTCTCGCGCCGCAAGGCCAAGGTCTCGGCGATGCCCGACAATGCCGGCGCGGCGCTTTCGCCGCAGGAGCTTGCCGATGTCCTCGCCTTCCTGCTGGCCGACCGCGAAGTGCCGCGCAAGCTCGGCGCGCCGCTCGCGCTCTTCAACGGCAAGGATTTTTCGGGCTGGACCTTCTACCTCGATCAACCCGGCTCGAAAATGAGCGACGTCTGGTCGATCGAGGACGGCG
>JAYUUV010000049.1:0-7372 GCA_043754695.1 Planctomycetota bacterium | reverse complement strand
GTCGAAGCGATGCGCCTGGGCGCCTACGATTTCCTGCAAAAACCGTTCGCCGCGGCGCTGGTCGAAGAGGCCGTCAAACGCGCGGTGGAACGCGCCGGGCTGCGACGATTCGCAGCCGCGCAGACTTCGGCTCTCGAGGCTGACGCTCCTATCCACGTTTCCGCGTCGATGCAGGAACTCATGGCCACGGCGCTGAAGGCTGCCGCCAGCGACAAGACGGTCCTGCTCTCCGGCGAGAGCGGAACAGGCAAGGAAATTTTGGCGCGCGAGATTCACCGAGCCAGTCCGCGCGCGCGCGGGCCCTTCGTGGCGCTCAACTGCGCGGCGCTCAACGAGAGTCTGCTCGAATCGGAAATCTTCGGGCACGAAAAGGGCGCGTTCACGGGCGCGCTGGCACGGCGCGTCGGCCGTATCGAAGCGGCCCACGGCAGCACGCTTTTTCTTGACGAAATCGGCGACACTTCCGCGGCCTTCCAGGTGCGCATGCTGCGCGTGCTGCAGGAGCGCGTGTTCACGCGCGTGGGTTCGTCGGCTGAGATCGCTGTCGATCTGCGCGTGATCGCGGCGACGCATCGCAATCTGCGCGCGGAAGTCGCGGCCGGAAGATTCCGCGAGGACCTTTTCTTTCGCTTGAACGTGATCGCCCTCGAGGTGCCGCCGCTGCGCGAGCGCGTCGCGGACATCGCGCCGCTCGCCCAGGTCTTCGCCGAACGATTCGCGCGCCAAGCCGGACGCGGTGCGTCGAAGATCGCTCCCGACGCGCTGGCTGCCCTCGAATCGTGGTCCTGGCCCGGCAACGTGCGCGAGCTCAAGAATGCCGTCGAGCGCGCCTGCGTGATGTCGGAGGGCGATGAAATTGCGCTCGAGGATTTCCCTCCGGAGATCGCCCTCGGCGGCGAGGCGCAGCGGCCTGCGGCGTTCCACTCGCGCGTCGAATCTTTTCGCGCGACGGTTATTCGCGACGCCCTGGCGCAGCACGGCGGCAGTCAGACCCAGGCGGCGCGCGCGCTCGGACTGCAGCGCAGCTACCTCGCGCGACTGATCCGCAAGTACGAGCTTTGACCGTCAAGATGGATACGCGCGCGTATCTGATCGGATACAGCACGGGTGTTTAGCCGGCGACAGACAGCGAATGCGCCGCATTTTCGGGCCGGAAATCAGCAATGTTGAACCGCGCGCGCCGACGGCCTTCGCTCGGCATGTGAGTTGCGCTGCACTCGGCAACCACGGAGGTTTCCATGTTGCGCTTCGCGATCGTTTTTCAGGCCGCCCTGCTTGCTCTTGCCGCTCAAGTCCCTGCGCCGCAAGCTCCTGCCCCCACGCCCACTGCGCTCGGCGCAAGCGTATTGATCCCCGACCAGGACGTCGCCGTGCCGGTCGCCTGGCATGCGTCGTACGACGAGGCGCTGAGCGCCTCGCGCGTCAGCGGCAAGCCCGTGCTGCTCTTTCAACTCCTGGGCAAGCTCGACGACGCCTTGTGTTGAACGAACGCGCGCATCGCGAAGAGTGTGCTCTTCGCGAACGGGGCGGTCGCCCTGTACATCAATGCGAACTACGAGTGCGCGTGGGAAAGTCTGCGGCCTGTGCCGAAGGTCCACATCGATTTCGGCAATGGACACACGCTTGATCGCACGTTGAATGGGAACATCGCGTTCTGGTTCGTGAGCCCGAAGGGCGAGGCCTTCGATCTCGTACCGGGCCTCGTCGATGCGCCGACGTTTTTGTCGCGTTGCCGCGAGGCCACTGCGCTCGGGGCGCAACTCGGCGCGGCGATCGAGCCGGCGACTCGGCGACAACTTGTCGCGCAGGTTCACCTGCGGCGAATTGCGATGAATCCCGCCGCCCCATCTTCGACAGTCCCGGACCGCAGCAAAGTTCGTGTGGAGCACGGGATCAAGGATGCGCTCGGCGTCGCTGGAATCGCGCAACAGGACCCTGATTTCAGCCAGCCTGCCGGCTTCAACCCGGCCGACATCAGCAAGGTGGCCGTGGAAATGCCGCTCAAGTCGAGCCTGCTCGCCGCGCTCCCGCAAGCCTCGCTTCCGGACGCATCCGCACTGCCCGTCGATACTGCGTTCAACCAGCGCATTCGCTTTCCCAAGGCCGATCGCCTGCTCGCGCAATCGCCGCTTGCGAAACCCGCGGATCTGACTCAACGCGTCTACCTCGATATCCTCGGTGTCGACCTCGCCGATCCGTATCTTGGCCTGGCACCGTACCTGCTCGGCGGCGAGCCTGGTCGCGATGGACATTGATGCTTCCCCCGACTCGATTGCGAAACGCAGCGCTCAGCAAACGCAGCCACGAATGACCACCCTCCAGATTAGGCAGCTGGCCTGCCTCGCGTCGGCCGGCGCCATCGCCGTTGTCGGCTCGCTGCTGTCCTGTCATTCGCCGCAGCGCGCGACTGCCATGCCGAGCGTGGAAAGCGATGTCGCGCGCTTGACTGTCTTGCTCGTCGCGCAGGAGAGCGGGGCGCCGCTCGCCGGCGTGGCTGTGGAATTCGAGGTGCAGCGCATTCAGGCGGAGGACATCGATCGCGCGCTACAGGTGAAGCTGTTGCCCGAACACGCGTCGCGGACGACCGACGAGCGCGGCCAGGCGCACTTCGAGGTTCGCACGCAGCGCGAGTATTCGCTGCATGGAAGTCTGCGCGATCCGCCGTTCGGCGACTTCTATCGCACGGTCGGCCCATTCGAATTGGGCAAGCACGAGGAGCTGCGCATCGCGATACCCGTGCAGTCCAATCGCGTGGTGCGCGGGCGCGTGATCAGCATCGCGGATCACGCTCCGATCGCCGACGCACAACTGCGCGTTTTCGCGGACCTGTCCGCCAGGCCCGGCTTCGATACGCCGCTCGAGCGGCACTTCGGCGACAGCGTGAAGACGGACGCGAATGGCCAATACGTGTTGCGGGTAAGCTCCTCGTTCGCCACGCGACTGTCGATCCTCGCGGCAGGCCACGCACCCGCACAAACGCTGATTCTGCCGCCGCGCGACGAACGGCTTCGGTATCTGTCCTGGCCAGAGCCGATGTCAGACACGCCCGCCCCCGAGCTGCAGCTCGACGTTTCCCTGCGACCGGCCAGAACGACGGAGCTGCGCGTAGTCGACAACGCTGGAAGGCCGCAGTCAGGCGTCGATGTGTGCGTCACTTCGCACGAAAATCGGGCCTTCTTTCCGTTCGATCCCGCGCTGCCACCTGTCGTTGAAGACGACATGGCATTCCATGGACGAACGGACGCAGCGGGGAATTGTCCGCTGCCGGCCCACTTGAGCAGCGGCATGATCGGGATCGAGCTGTCGCTCGGCGGTCACCGGCTGCATCGGGAATGGGCCGGGCCGAATTTTGGGACTCAGTCGGCGAGCAACCTGTCCTTCGTTGTCGCGCCACTGTCGCGCGTCAGCGGCCGCGCGATCACGCCGCAAGGCGCGAGTGCCGCTCATCAGGAGCTGTGGCTGGTCGATCCGCGCGGCTGTCAGGGCGATCGCTTCGACAATCCGAACCGACCCGTGGCCAGCACGATCACGGGCGCGGACGGGTCCTTCGCGTTCGAAAAGGTGTGCGAAGGTGAATGGCTGATCGGTCCGCCCTATCGACGCATCGACGCGGTGTGCTTTGACGCCCATGCGGCGGCTCCGATCGGGACGCGCGTGAAGGTCACGGCGGGGGGAACGAACGACGCCGTGCGCGTGCCCATTTGGCGCGAGCTCTACGTCGCGGGGCGTGTGCTCGACGAGCAGGACCGCCCCGTGGCCATGGCTTCGCTGAGCTTGCGCCGTAAGCCGGGCGAGCTTGCGCAAGGCGAACTGAGCTGGTCCGACGGTACGTTCGTTTTCGGCCCGCTGGCAGCGGGCGAATACGAGCTCAATGCGGGGGACAATGTCGACTGGACCAGCTCGGACCCGCTGCGCGTGCAGGCTGGAATGCGCGAGCTCGTCATCCGCGTCACTCGCGGCGCTCGCTTGCGCCTGCGCGTGAATGACGCGGACGGCGTGGCGCACACCGACGTGCAAGTCGAGCTGAAGCCTCACGCGCAGTCGATTTCGATCGAGGACAGTCTGTGGGCCGTACGCTGGAACGAATCGCGTTATGAAGTGCCGTCGCTGCGCGCGGGGCGCTACGACCTGCTCGTACGACGCAGACAGGGCAATGACACGACTCTCGCGGCGTGCAGCGTGCAGCTCGCGAGAGGCGAAACGCGCGACCTGACCGTCGTGCTCGCGCCCGCGGCAACGCTCGAACTGCGCAATCAAAGCAGCGCACGGATCCGGATCGAGTACAGCGTCGATGACGGCATGATCGAATCGGTCGAACTGCCCCCGGGGGCCTGGGTCGGGCCACAGTTGCCTGGCGGAAGCGTCGCTGTGCGCGTGTGCGATTCCGCGGGCCAGGAACTGCTGAGGCGCACACTTCGTCTCGAGACCGCCGCCACGACGCGCTTCGAGTTTCCCTGAGCAGCGAGCCGTATCAGCTGCGAAGAACGGAGCTCGCGAACTTCGGGGACGGATGCCGGATCGCCGAGCACGGATGCGCCCCAGATCTGAACCTGAATCCGGATTGTCCGCGTACGGGCTCGCGCCGCACTCGGCTGTAGCCAAAGCTTCCGAACGGTTCTATCTCCCTCGTTGACCGCCGCGGTCGGAACTTCCAGAACGACCTGTTTTTACGGAGAAACCCCATGAAAACCGCTTTCGTGTCCGGCGTGCTTTTTGCATCCCTGCTTCCCGCGCTCGCCACTGTTCAACCCGCCAGCGCGCCCGCTGTGGCGGAGCAGTGCCCCAACCTGCTGCTGCACGAACCGATCGTGCTCTACGAAATCAGCGGCGCCACTTTGCTTGGCCCCGTCGATCGCACCTTGACCGTCTATGCCGACGGCGCGCTGAAACTTTCCGCGGCTTCGGCGACGGGCGCCGGTGAGTGTCTGCTGGGCCAGACCACGCCCGAGATCGCGAAAACGCTGCAACAGGAACTCATCCAAGCCGGCGCCTTCGACCTGTGCGACGATCCAAGGAACGTCACCGACGTACCGCTCAATACGTTGACCTTGCTGCGCGGCGCCCAGGACGCGCGCGCGCACACTTTCAGTTACTGGGTCGGCGACGGGCACTACCTGGGTGTCGACATCACGATCGAGAAGTTCATCAACGCCCAGTTCTCCGAGCACTGATCTTCAAAGCGGAATGTTCCCGTGCTTGCGCACCGGCCGTTCCTCGTGCTTGGTCTTCAAGAGTTCGAGCGCGCGGATCAATAGCGGCCGCGTGCGCGAGGCTTCGATCACATCGTCGACGAAGCCGCGCGCGGCAGCCTTGTAGGGATTGTTGAACGTCGTCTCGTACTCGGCGGCCTTCTGCGCTTCCATCGCCTTGGGATCGGCGGCCTTGTCGATCTCGCGGCGGTGGATGATTTTCGCCGCGCCCGCGGCCCCCATGACAGCGATCATCGCTCCCGGCCAGGCCAGGTTGAGGTCGGCGCGCAAGTGCTTGGAGCCCATGACGTCGTAGGCGCCGCCGTAGGCCTTGCGCGTGATCACGGTCAGCTTCGGCACGGTCGCTTCGGCGTAGGCATAGAGCAACTTCGCGCCGTGGCGAATGATGCCGCCGTATTCCTGCGCGGTGCCCGGCAAAAATCCCGGCACGTCTTCGAAGGTCACGATCGGAATGTTGAACGCGTCGCAGAAACGGATGAAGCGCGCGGCCTTGATCGAAGCGTCGATGTCGAGGCAACCCGCGAGCACGGCGGGCTGATTCGCGACCACGCCGACGACACGGCCGCCCAGTCGTGCGAAGC
Source organism: Planctomycetota bacterium (assembly GCA_043754695.1). GTDB lineage: Bacteria > Planctomycetota > UBA1135 > UBA1135 > JADJQU01. Next base: position 1,581 of record JAYUUV010000049.1, on the reverse strand, counting down.
CGATCAACATGTTGCGAGCCCAGTCGGATTGCACCTCGAGCCACGAACCGGCGTCGATCACGCGGCCGATCACCAGATTCATGTCGTAGGGCTTGCCCGAATCGAGCGGCACGATCGTTTCCAATTCGGGATCGCAGCGATCGTGCGGATCCTCGGTCGGAATGAACGGCGCGTCCTCGGCGTTGTTGAGCGGCAAGTAGCTGAACAACTTGCGGATCAAGGCCATCGAGCTCTTGCCGTCGGAGCTGCGGAAGTGCGCGCAGCCCGAGCGCGCGGCGTGCACTTCGCTGCCGCCAAGCTCTTCGCTGGTGACTTCTTCGTGCGTCACCGTCTTGACCACGTCGGGCCCGGTGATGTGCATGTACGACGTCTGGTCGACCATGCAAATGAAGTCGGTGATCGCCGGGCTGTAGACCGCGCCACCCGCGCAGGGCCCCATGATCGCGCTGATCTGCGGGATGACACCCGAGGCGCGCGTGTTGCGCCAAAAAATCTCGGCGTAACCACCGAGCGAGCTGACGCCCTCTTGGATGCGCGCGCCACCGGAGTCGTTGAGGCCGATCACGGGCACGCCGACCTTCAGCGCCTGATCCATGATCTTGCAGATTTTTTCGGACTGCGTTTCCGACAGCGACCCGCCGAAGACGGTGAAGTCCTGACTGTAGACGTAGACCGGCCGGCCTTCGATCAAGCCGTGCCCGGTGACCACGCCGTCGCCGAGGATCTGCTGCTCTTGCATGCCGAAATCCGTGCAGCGGTGCGTGACGAAGCGGTCGAGCTCGATGAACGAGCCTTCGTCGAGCAAGAGGTCGAGCCGCTCGCGCGCCGTCAGCTTGCCCTTCTTGTGCTGCTGGGCGATGCGCTCCGGGCCGCCGCCGAGCAAGGTCAGTTCGCGCATGCGGCGCAGCCGTTCGAGGGGAGTCTCTTGGGTCATCGTGCTTCGGGAATCTAAGGGGAGAGAGGGACGAGTTGGGTTCAGCGCACGCGCGTTCCAGCGTGCATGACGAAGGTCACGCGCTCAAGCGCCGTGATGTCATCAAGTGGATTTCCGGTTACGGCGATCATGTCGGCGAGCTTGCCCGTCGCGATTTCGCCGCGATCGCTGACACCGAGCAGGTCGGCGGCATTGAGCGTCGCAGTTCGGATTGCCTCGAGTGGGCTCATGCCGCATTCGACATAGACCGCGAACTCGCGCGCGTTGTCGCCGTGCGGAATCACGGCCGCGTCGGTGCCGAAAGCGATCTTCACGCCGGCCGCGATCGCGGTCTTCAGGTTCTTGCGCGCCTGCGGCAGGATGCTCTCGGCCTTGGCGCGAATCTGCGGCGGCAAGTTGTCCAAGTCGATGGCGGTCGCGAGGTAACTGGTCGGCACGAGGTAGGTGCCGCGCTTTTTCATCTCCGCGATGCACTCGGCGTCGATCATGCTGCCGTGTTCGATCGATGCGACGCCTGCTTTGACCGCGGCGAGGATGCCTGCCGTGCCGTGGGCGTGGGCGCAGACCTTGACGCCATGGCGCGAAGCTTCGTCGACGATGGCGTGCAACTCTTCGTCGGACAACTGTTGAGCGCCGACGCTGGATTC
>JAYUUV010000048.1:0-21437 GCA_043754695.1 Planctomycetota bacterium | reverse complement strand
CGCGCGCTGATGATCAGGATCGCGAAGTCGAACCTGGTACCGTATGCCGCAACGACGGCTACGGCACTCGGCCGCTGAGCAGCATGCATTCGAGCGGGCCGTTGAGCAGCGCGCGACGCTGAAGTCCGGGCAAGGCGAGCGCTTCGGCGAGCCTGGGATTCGCGGTCAACAACGCGAGCGTGTATCCGCTGCAGTGCGCGGCGACGAAACGGCCGAAGCGCCGATAGCTTTCATCGAGACCGCGCTCGACGCCGACACGTTCGCCGTAGGGCGGATTGGTGACGATCCACGCGTTCCAACCCTTGGTCGGCTCCCACTCGGTGGCTTCGCCAAGGTCGAGGTCGATGGCGCCCTCCAAACCGGCGCCAGCAAGGTTTTCCTTGGCGCCTTCGATCGTCGCCGGATCCCAGTCGCGGCCCTGCAGCACCAGGCGGGCCTTGGGATTCGCGGCGCGCTCTGCTTGTTCGAGCAGCCGCTTCCACGCGTCCGCGTCGTAACCCGGCCAGCGTTGAAAGCCAAACTGCTTGCGCCGCAAGCCAGGCGCCACGTTGCGCGCCATGAGCGCGGCTTCGATCAGGATCGTCGCTCCTCCGCAGAACGGATCGACCAACGGCGCGCGGCGATCCCAGCCCGAGAACATGACCAGGGCGGCGGCGAGCGTTTCCGAGAGCGGCGCGCGACCTTGATAGCGCCGCCAGCCGCGCTTGTGCAGCGATTCACCAGACGTGTCGGCCAGCAACGTGCAGCGATCCTTGACCAAGTGCACGTGGATCGAAACGTCCGGATCCTGCTTGTCTACGTCGGGCCGCTCGCCCTGCGCCGTGCGCAACTTGTCGACGATCGCGTCCTTGACGCGCTGCTCGATGAACAGCGTGTGGTCGAGCGCCGAAGCATTGGTGTGCGCGACGATGGCGAAAGTCCGCTCGCCGGCGATGAATTGGGCCCAGTCGACTTCGCTTGCACCGGCGTAGAGCGCGGCGTCGTCCTTGGCTTCGAAACGCGCGATGCGCATCAAGACACGCACGGCCGTGCGCATCCACAGATTGGCGCGCATCGCGTCTTGAAGCGTGCCTTCGAATTGAATGCCGCCCACCTGACGCTCGACTTTGCCGAGCTTCAGTTCGCGCGCCTCGGCGTGCAGCAACACTTCGAGGCCGGGCGCGCAGGTGACGAAGAAGAATGTCTTGGAGGGTTGGCTCATCGCTGGCCGCTCGGCATTGAGCTTTGCACGCCACAACTCATCTCAGGAAACGCCGGCATTCCTCGGACAATTGGGCCAGCGACGCCTTGCCTGCGCTGATCAGCGCAGCTTCGTCGCCGAGCGGCTTCCAGTCGTATCCGTAGGCCTCGACCAGACCCTTATGACCCTCCATCGGTATGTAGAGGATTCCGCCGTCGAGCCACAGACCGAGCTCTTGCCATCCGGCGATCACGCGCAGTCGCGTGTTTGGCGGAGCGAGCAGATTGGAACCAACCGAATATTTGCCGCGCAGTTCGGCGTCGACCCCGAGCATCTCCAAGAGCGTCGGAGCCAGATCGATGTGGCTGGTCGGCCGCTGTTCGTCGCCGGGCTCGATGCCCGGGCCGCGCATCACGAAGCTGACCCAGGTCTGCTCGGGCGTGAAGTTCGAAGTGTGGCCGAAGTGGCCATGCTCGTAAAACTCCTCGCCGTGATCGCCGGTGACCACCACGATCGTGTTGTCGGCCAGTCCGCGCGCCTCGAGTTCGGCGAGCATCCCGCCGACCGCGACATCGGCCGCGGCGCAGGAATTCTTGTAGCGATTCTTCACGCGCAGAATCAGGCCGTCGTCAGGTTCGCCGCCGAGCTTCAAGTAGTCGATGCGCTCCTCGTACGGCAGATACGGCGTCAGCGCGGGATCGACGGAATAAGTCTGGTGCGGCGAATCGATCAGCGCGAAAGCGAAAAACGGCCGCGCGCCGTCGCGCACGGCGAGCCAGTCCTTGAAGTCCTTGGCGACGTTGCGATCGCGTTCGTACTTCTCGGCGCCCTCGAACTGGTTGTGCACGGAATCCTCGATCGAGACCCAGCAGGTCGAACGGAACTCGGGCGAGTTCATCGACGCCGCGGAGATCACGCGCGGTTCGTATCCGCCTTCGACCAGCGTCGTGACGAGCACCGGCGGAGCCTGCTCGTTCAGGATCGAAGCCCAGTAGGAACCGTGCAGGCCGTAGACCAGCGAGAAGATCCCAAAGCGCGTCGCGTTACCGCCGGAAAGATGCTGGCGGAACCGACGTCCGCCCGCTGCCCAGTGCGCGAGCTTGGGCATGACTTCCGCCGTGAGCATGTCGTTGCGCAGCGAATCGATCACGACCACGAGGATGTTCGGTTTCGCGTGAATAGCGGCGAGTTTGGGCCGCGCGAGCGGATACTGGATCAAGACGCCTTCCGGCGCGAAGTCGACCTTGGCGCGTTTCGACAAGTCGTAACCGAGTTTCTTCCCGATCAATTTCTTGAGCGTGAGCGGCTGGTAGAGCGGGAAAAGGCGGCTGCGCGCCATCACTTCGCGATTGCGCGTCATGTCGGCAACGGCGTAGGTGCTCTTTTCGCCGAGGATCGCCGCGAACAGCAGCATGCCGACGATCCACGCCGGCTGAGCGAACCAACGCCGCGTCGAGGCCGGTGCGTTCGAAATCCGCCGCGCGGTCCAGATCCACAACCAGCCTTGGGCGACAGCGCAGATCAGCGCGCACAGGCCGACTTCCAACCACAAGGTCGCATCGAGGTGAATCGAATCTTCCGAGCCGCTGGTGGTCAGCTCGTGCCAGACCAAGCCGTTGAAGTGATAACGGAACATGCCGTAGATCACGGTGTCGGCGTAGAGCAACACGAGAAAAAGCGTCCACAGGAACGCGTGCACGACGACCAGCGCACGCGCGGATTTCACGAAGCAGTCGACCAACAAGAGCGGCAAGAAGATCAACGCGGCGAGCATGGCCACGGTCGAAATCAGCGCTCCCTGCATGAAGACATTCGCAGCCAACTCGCTGCTCGCGGCAGTGTGCGCGAGCCAGCGTTGACCGACGATCGCGCCCAGCACGATGTTGGCGATCCAGGTCCAGTAACTCGCCAAAAGCCGCGAGCGCCGAGCGAGCGTCGGAGTTTCGCTCACTGGGATCCCGGCGCGCTTTCCAGGCTGGAAAGGTCAAGGAATTCAGTGCATTCCTTCGACAACGCGTGCAGCGCCGCGGTCTGCTTGGCGATGACCCGCTCCTGATCGGGAAGCAGATTCCAGTTCTGGTCGTAGGCCGCAAGCTCCAGCGGCCGGCCGATGTCCAGCGGAACGCGGAAGATCCCGTCCGCGGTCCACAGGCCTAGTTCGCCCCAGCCCGCGATGACGCGATCGCGCACGGCCTGCGGCTCGAGCAGATTCAGGCCGAGCGTCCAGGACTTGCGCGCCCCGGCCGAGAGTCCGCAAGCCTCGAGCAGCGTGGCTGGGACGTCGATGTGCGAAGTCGGCCGTCGTTCGACGCCCGGCGTAATTCCAGGCCCGCGCAAGATCATCGGCACGCAGCCCTGCTCGGTCGTGAAGTTCGAGGTGTGCCCCCAGTGGCCGTGCTCGGCGAATTCTTCGCCGTGGTCGCCCGTGATCACGACGATCGTGTTGTCGAGTGCTCCGCTTTGTCGCAGCGTGGCGAGCATCTCGCCCGCGATACTGTCCACGTAGTGCAGTGCGTTCTTGTAGCGATTGCGCACCTGCTCGCGCAGCAAACCATCGTGCGTGCGCGCCATCTCGAGGTAGTCGAGCTCCTCCGCGTAGGGTTGGAACAAGGCTTGATCGGCCGGGAAGTCGTAGGTCTGGTGCGCCGAGTCGAGCAGCGCAAAGGCGAAGAACGGCGCACCCTCCGCGAGCGCGCCGGGCAACCACTCGGCGAAGCGCTGACCGAGCAATTGATCGCGTTCGGCGCGCCGCGCCGAAGGGAAATGGTCCTCGACATCGCCGGCGATGGAAACCCAAGCGGTCTCGCGGAACTCCGGAAATTCCATCGACGCGCTCGAAAACACGCGCGAGCGGTAGCCGGCCTCGCTGAGCGCGTCGACCAGCAGCGGCGATCGTTTTCCTTCGAGCACCGGCCACCAATACGAGCCGTGCAATCCGTACAACAACGTGAACAACCCAAAGCGCGTCGCATTCCCGCCGGAAAGGTGGTCGTCGAAGCGCCTCGCTTCCTGGGCGAATTCCCAAAGCTTCGGCGTCACTTCGGCGTTCAACATGTCCTGGCGCCACGAATCGACGACCAGGATCAGGATGTTCGGGCGCGGACCGCCGGGCGGCAGGCAGACGGCCTGCGCTGGGCGCGCAAGCCGGGCGCCGTCGTGACGGACTTCGAGGTCCAGCGCAGGCGCTTCGCCCGCGGCCGCGACCTCAGGCAAGAGTTCCGAAACGCTGAGGCGCGGATAAATCGGGAAGAGCTGGCTCAATGCGACGACTTGCCGATCGCGCGAAATGTCGGCGTCGGCGTAGATCGTTTTCTCGACACCGATCAACGCTGCGAACAGGAAGATCCACGCGAGAGTGGTGCGCAGCCGACGCTGCTCGCTGGTGCGTTCGATTCGCAACCAGGCGAGCTTCCAGAACAACCACTGCCCGAACGCCAGCAACGAGAACATGGCCGTGCCGAGCGCCCAGATTCGCGGCCCGAGATGGTAGGAGTCCTGGGAGCCGCGCGTCGTCAGCAGATTCCAGGCGGCTCCGTTCAGGTGATAGTGGTAGAGACCGAACACGCGCGTGTCGATTTCCAGGGTCACGTGGAACAGCGACCACGTCAGCGTCTGAATCACGAGAAACGTGCGATCGCCGAGCTTCGAGATCGCCGCCAGCGCCAGGAAGGAGGCCGGCAACAGCACCAAGGTGAGCAGCGAGGTCAAAAGCCCCGCGTGTGCGAACCACCAAAGCCGCGCGCCCGGATGTTCCGGGAGCGCGTCGAGATAGGAGCGCCCAAGGAAACAAGCCAAAGCCAGATTCGCGAGGCCGACGAACAACATCGCCTGCAAACGCCCAGGCCGCTGCGCTGGTCCGCGGCCGGAGGTCGAATGCGCCGGCAAGGACGAAGTGGCCGCCATGGATCGGCCATGGTAGCGATTCTGTTCTGCGGCCCGCGAGCGCGGCAGAACTACACATCCGCAGGTTTCGTCCGACTGCGAGCCTTGTTCGCTTGTGCCCGCAGGATCGCCCTCGTAAGCTCGTCGCCCCTCACGGACCCCTGCGGAGTGGTGGCAGAGTGGCCGAATGCGCTAGATTGCTAATCTGGTGTCTCCTTTATTGGGGACCGCGGGTTCGAATCCCGCCCACTCCGCCATTCCGGGTATTGGTGCCAGGCACATCTCCGAACTGTTGCCGCCCGGCACCTCAAAGCGCCGTTGCCGGCGCAGCTCGACGCGGCCGTTGAGCCCACAGCGCCTTGGGTTGGAGGCAACAGTTTGGAGAGCTGCCTGGCACCGTACTGGCAACGGTCGCCGTCTACGCCGGTAACTCCTACCAGCACGCATCCCGTGATCCGCCGCATACGGCCCCCTTGATCGCTACCCCTAATAGAGCGATTCTCGTCCAGCGCCCTCCGTGCGCCGCTTCACGCAAATGCACCGCATTCCGATTCAACACGCCCTGTTCATCGCCACGCTGGGCTTGGCCTCGCTTTCCTGTCGCGCGCAACGCGAACTCGTGATCACGAGCGAACCTCCTGGCGCGGAGATCCGGCTCGACGGAAAACTGATCGCGGAGAAGACGCCGGCCCACGTGCCCTTCAAGGACTACGGTGTGCGCAGGATCTCGCTCTACCACGAGGGATATATGAGGTATTCCGAAGCGTTCGACGTCAGAGCGCCTTGGTACGCACGGTTTCCAATCGATCTGCTCAGCGAGATCGTGCTCCCGGTCGGCTGGCACGACCGACACAAACTGCGCGTGAAACTGGTGCGCGGTGACACGCTGATTGCCGCGCCTGACCTGGAAAAAGTCCTGCTGCGCGCCGAGTTGTTGCGCAAGGCCGGCCCCGAGGGTCCCGAGCGTGAGCTCAAGGCTCCGCCCCAACTGCCCAGGGAAACCACGGGCCAGGGGCAGCCCGCAGCTTCCGTACCGACGCCCAAGCCGGCGAGTTCGGGAGGCGGAGTGTGAACGCGGCCCACGCCCACTGGCGCGGGCGGCGCGCCACGGTCATGGGGCTTGGACTGTTCGGTGGCGGCGTCGAGACCGCGCGCTACCTCGTGGATCTGGGCATGCACGTCACGGTCACAGATTTGCGCTCGGCACAGACGCTGGCCGAGTCCATCCGCGACCTCGAAGGCCTGCCGATCACGTACATCCTCGGAGCCCATCGCGAAGTCGATTTCGAAGACACGGACCTGGTCGTTGCGAATCCCGCTGTCGCTCCGAAAAACCCATTTCTCGCCTGTGCCCGCGCCGCGGGCGTGCCGGTCACTTCGGAAATGGCGCTGTTCCTAGAGGCCTGCCCGGCGCGAATCGTCCTGGTCACGGGAACCCAGGGCAAGAGTTCGACCAGCCACGCCATCGACCACTTCCTGCGCGCGGCGGGCTTTTCCTCTCAGCTCGGCGGGAACATCGGACGCTCGCTCTTGTGCGCCCTCGATGCGCTGAACGGCGACGACTGGGTGGTGCTGGAAATCTCCTCCTATCAATTGGAGGCGCTGCCCCCGCCTGGGCGCGCTGGCGAACATGCCTTCGCGAAACGAGTGGCGGCGGTGTGCTGTACCAACGTACTCGCCGATCACCTGGAGCGGCATGGAACGGTCGAGGGTTACGAGCGTGCCAAGGCGCGCATCCTGGAACTTGCGCGGGCCTCGACCACGGTGGTGCTCTCCGCCGATGATCCCCGGACCGCGCGGTGGCAGTTGAGCCGCGGGCAGGCACTTTTTTTCTCCAGCGTCGGCAAGCCCGGCGCGCGCGCCGCCATCCGCGACGGGGAGTTCCGCATGGACGGCGAGCCCCTTGGGCTTGTCCGCGACCTCGCGCTGCCCGGTGAATTCCAGCGCGACAACACGCTGGCGGCTCTGGCACTGGTGCGAGCGCTGGGCGCCGATTCCGCGCGACTGCGCCGTGCGCTTCCCACGCTGACCGGTTTGGAGCACCGACTGCAGGATTTGGGTCTGCACGGCGGCCATCGTGTCTGGGACAACGGCGTCTCGACCACACCCGACTCGACGATTGCCGCGCTGCGCTCGCTCCGCTCCCCATTCGTACTCCTGTGCGGAGGACAGGCCAAACTGGGCCTGACGTTGGACGAACTGGTGGCCGAGTCCGCGGCTGGGTTGCGCTGCATGATCGGCTTCGGCGCCGCGGGCGAGACTTTCCGCGCTGCCTATGCGAAGGCAGGGCTCTCGGCCTGCGCGGTAGGCACAGTCGAAGATGCAGTCCGCGAGGCCTATGCGCGGGCGCGTGACGGCGATGAGATCCTGTTTTCGCCGGCCTGCGCAAGTTTCGACCAGTACCGCAATTTCCGCGATCGAGCCTTGGCCTTCCGCGCGGCCCTGCCGCCCTGCGATGCAGCGCTGCTCGCCGGACAATCCTGAAACACGGGCTCGGCTTGGGAACTGCCCCGCGTGGTTGTGCCTGACTCGCGCGGCACGATTCCCCCGCCCGACGCGACCTGCCCGAAAGGGCCTGCACGTCCACTGGACGGCCCTTCCGCCTCGTTCCGACTGGATGCGGGCAAGTGTCCTGCTCAGATTGAGTGAGGTTTGCCGAGAAGGATGCTAAGAAGGATGCCGCTGGAACGGGCCACTCGGCTTACAGGAACGCCGGTCCAGCGACCCGCCACATAATCCATGAACGTTTGCTCCAGCTGCCAGCAGGCCCAGGCGACGGTGCTCGTGACCGAGATCGTTCACGGTACGGATCAGGCGAGCGCGCCGCAGGTTCGCGAGCAACACCTCTGCGAGGCCTGCGCTCAGGGTCAGAAGCTGCCGCACAATCCGGTGCCGAAGACGCCCCAGGACATCCTCAAGTTGTTGCACGCCTCGACGCTGCGCGTGCGACGCGAACCGGTGATCCAGTGCCCGGATTGCGGCATGACGCTGGCCGAGTTCCGCCAAAAGGGCCGCATGGGCTGTTCCAAGGATTACGAGGTCTTCGGATCGCACACGCGCGAGCTTTTGGAGCGAATTCATGGCGCGACCCAGCACGTCGGCCGCCTGCCGGGACAGGACGCAGCCATGGTCGAACGCGCGCGTCGCATGAGCGAACTGCAGAAGGAACTCGAAGCCGCCATTCGCCAAGAGGCGTACGAGCAGGCCGCGCGACTGCGCGACGAACTCAAGTTGCTGCAGTCGTCCTGAAGCGAGATTTTTCAGGGTCCGATTGGCGAGGCGCCCGCCGCGCGGCTGCAATCGCTCGGATCGCCGCACAGCGGGCCTGATGGCCGCATCCAGACCCGCCAGGGGGCTTTGGACCGCGACCCACAGGTCAACTACCATCCTATCGGCGCTCGTCGGAACGGCCTCGATCAACCTCGGGGGCCTTGAAGGACGAAAAGCCAGACCTCAGAGAGCCATCTCACTCCCCCTGGTCGGGAACCGCAGCTCGCGGAACTCGGCCGGCGAACGCAACTCAAGGAACCGCCATGTTCGACCGCTTCACAGACCGCGCCAAAAAGGTGATGAATCTCGCCCGCCAAGAGGCCCAGAGGTTCAACCACGAGTACCTCGGCACTGAGCACATCCTGCTCGGCCTGGTTCAAGAAGGATCAGGCGTCGCGGCCAATGTGCTCAAGAACATGGCGATCGATCTGAACAAGATCCGCGCCGAGGTCGAGAAAATCGTGAAGACCGGTCCGACCATGGTGACGATGGGCCAACTGCCCTTCACGCCGCGGGCGAAGAAGGTGCTCGAGCTCTCGATGGAAGAAGCCTCGAACCTGGGGCACAACTACATCGGCACGGAGCACTTGCTGCTCGGCCTCATCAAGGAGAACGAAGGCATCGCCGCACAGGTGCTGCTCAACCTCGGCGTCAAGCTCGAAGACGTGCGCGAGGAAGTGCTCGAATTCCTGGGCGCTGAATCGGGCGAGGAAGAAGAGGAAGAGGGCGCCAGCGGCGAGGCGCCCCCGGGCGGCGCGCCTGAAGGCAAGAGCGGCGGCGGTGGCGGCGGCGGTGGCGGTGGCTCCGGCGGCAAGTCGAAGACTCCGGCGCTCGATGCGTTCGGCCGCGACCTGACCGAACTCGCCCGTCAAGGCAAGCTCGACGTGGTGATCGGCCGCGCCAACGAAATCGAGCGCGTGGTGCAGATCCTCTCGCGCCGCACCAAGAACAATCCGGTGCTGCTCGGCGAACCGGGCGTCGGCAAGACGGCCATCGTCGAGGGCCTTGCCCAGCGCATCATCGACAACGAAGTGCCCGAGATCTTGCGCAACAAGCGCATGGTCGTGCTCGACCTGGCTTTGATGGTGGCCGGCACGAAGTATCGCGGCCAGTTCGAGGAACGCATCAAGGCCGTGATGACCGAAGTGCGCCGCGTGCGCGACGTCGTGTTGTTCATCGACGAGCTGCACACGCTGGTGGGCGCCGGCGGCGCCGAGGGCGCCATCGACGCTTCCAACGTGCTCAAGCCGGCGTTGTCGCGCGGCGAGATCCAGTGCATCGGCGCGACCACGCTCGATGAATACCGCAAGCACATCGAGAAGGACGGCGCGCTCGAGCGCCGCTTCCAGGCCGTCAACGTCGAACCGCCCTCGCCGACCGAGACCGTCGCGATCCTCAAGGGCTTGCGCGATCGCTACGAGGCCCACCACCGCGTCAAGTTCACCGACGAAGCACTGGAAACGGCCGTCGAACTCTCGACGCGCTACATCAACAACCGCTTCCACCCGGACAAGGCCATCGACGTGATGGACGAAGCCGGAGCGCGCGTGCGCATCAAGTCGATGGTGCCGCCGCCCAACTTGAAGGAAATCTCCGGGGAAATCGACCGCCTCGACCGCTCGAAGGACGAGGCCGTGACGGCCCAGGACTTCGAGAAGGCCGCGCAACTGCGCGATCAGGCCTACCAGCTGCGCAAGAAGAAGGAAGAGCTGCAGAAGGAATGGCGCACCGAACAAGCCACGCGCGAAGAGATCGGCATCGTCGATGCGGAAATCATCGCCGAGACGGTTTCGAAGATGACCGGCATCCCGCTGACGCGCCTGGAGAAGGCCGAAGCGGAACGCTTGCTCGCCATGGAAGCCGAGATGAGCCGCGTAGTCATCCACCAGGACGACGCGATCAAGGCCATCGCGCGCGCCGTGCGCCGTTCGCGCTCGGGGCTCAAGGATCCGCGCCGGCCGATGGGTTCGTTCATTTTCCTGGGGCCCTCGGGCGTCGGGAAAACGTACCTGTGCAAGCAACTCGCCAAGTTCATGTTCGGCTCGGAAGACGCCGTGATCACCATGGACATGAGCGAGTACATGGAGAAACACAACGCCTCCAGACTCGTCGGTGCGCCTCCGGGCTACGTCGGCTACGAAGAGGGCGGGCAGCTCACGGAAAAGGTGCGCCGCCGTCCGTACTCGGTGGTGCTGCTCGATGAAATCGAGAAGGCCCACCCGGACGTCTTCAACATGTTGCTGCAGATCATGGAGGAAGGCCGCCTGACCGACTCGTTCGGCCGCCACGTCGATTTCCGCAACGTGATCCTGATCATGACCTCGAACCTGGGCTCGCACGCCTTGAAGGCGGGCGCCGGCCTCGGTTTCGGCAAGCACGATCAGGCGCAGACCGGGGACGACAAGAAGAAGAAAATGAAGGGCGACGTGATGATCGAGGTCGAGCGGCACTTCCGCCCGGAATTCCTCAATCGCGTCGACGAGCTGATCATCTTCAACTCGCTCTCGGCCGAAGATCTGCGCCGCATCATCGACCTGCAGCTGGCCGAGGTGCTCACGCGCCTCAAGGAACGCGGCGTGAACCTGACGATGGATCAGGCCGCCAGCGACTTCCTGATCAAGAAGGGTTTTACCGACGACTTCGGCGCACGCCCGTTGCGGCGCGCGATCGAGCGCTTCGTCGAAGATCCGCTCGCGGAACAGTTGCTGCGCGCGGAAGGCCGCAAGGGTCTGGTGGTCAAGGTCACCGCGGTCGAAGGCGCCGAGGATCTGACCTTCACCACGATTACCGAAGCGCCCGAGGCGAAACCCACGGAGCCGATCGGCGCCACGCCCTGAAGCCTGACGCGACTGCTCGTCGCGAGCCATGTTGACAAGCACAACGAACGCCCGGCTTGCCGGGCGTTCGTTTTGCTATGCGAGGCCAGGCGCGCGGCTAGTGGTTCATGCCTTCGAGGACTTCGACCTTGGCGCGTTTCATCAGTACGTTGCGATAGACACTCAGGTCGGCGCGCGGCGGAGGCTCGCTGCGCATCTGCTCTTCGAGTTCTTGCCTGACGGTTTCGAAGGCGATGCTCTCGCGCGAGACCACCTGTAGCACGACGAAGTCGACGCCGAATTCCATGCCATCGGTCACGCCGTTGACAGCGAGCTGGCTCACGCTCTTGGCGACCGGATCCGGCCACAGCTCGGGCCGGAAACGCGAATCGAGCATTCCGCCGTTGGCCGCGCTGGGCGGGTCCTGCGAGTATTGGCGCGCGAGCGAGGCGAAATCCCCGCCGTCGCGCGCGATCTGCGCGATTGCGTTGGCGCGATCGCGGACCAATTTCTTCGTAGTTGCGAGCCTTTCGTCCAACTGCTCGCGGGTCTCGTCCGCCGGACCGGCGGCGTACGGGACGTGCAGCAGGATCAGGCGTACCTTCGCCGATTGGCCGTCCTTGCCGTAGAGGTCATCGAAGCGCGCGCGAACCGCTTCCGGCGTGATCTTGCGACCCTGCACGATCAGCTTCTCGCATAGAAGCTCGATGCGCATGCGGATGTCGAGGTCGTGCAGGAAGCTCGCTTCTTCGCGACCCGACATTTTCAGATGGGCGACCCAAGCTTCGCGGCTGCCTTCGTGGCTCAGCTTGATCATGCGCTCGACATAGTCCTGGGTGCGCGCGCGAACTTCTTCGGCGCTGACCTCGACGCCACGCCGGCGCGCCTCGTTGATCGCAACGCGGTGTTCGACGAAGTTCGGCCAGCTGGCCTCGCCGCGGGTGCGCAGGATCCAGCGCCCATACGTTGCTCGCGAAACCGGTTCGCCGTCGATCGAAAGTCCAGGCAGCAGCGCCGCGCGTTCGACGTCTATGCTGGAATCGACGAAAAGCGTCGGCAAGACTTCGATGCGCGCCGCTTCGACGAGCGTGTTGCGAAACGTGCCGGTCTCGTCCTGCTCCGGACCGCGCTCGACGAGACGCTTGACGAGTTCGCCGCGCACCGATTCGAGCGCAGTCGTGCGCAAACCGTCGACGCGCACGATCCACCAGCCGCCCTTGGCGTAGATCGGCTGCGAGATTTCGTCCTTCGCCAGGGCGTCGAGCGCGTCGAGGAAACTCTTGGGCCAGCCGTAGTGCCGAAATCCCTGCGGCGGTTTGCCGCCATTTGCGCGCGAAACCTCGTCGTCGCTCGCCTCGCGCGCGAGCTTGGCGAAGTCGCCGCCCTTGACGATGCGCTCGCGAAGCTCGAGCGCGCGCTGTTTCTTCGTGTCGATTTCCCCCTGGCGCAGCTTGTCCTTGACGTCTTTGGGCGCCTCGCCCTCCGGCGTCAAAAATTCGCAGCGCACCAGCAGCATCGACAAGTCATAGGCGCGTCCGCCGCGGCCGTAGGAGAGTTCCCACTCGCGCACGATCTTGTTCTCGGGCACGACGCGATCCAGCGCGACGACTTTGCGCGTCAAGAGGTCCGTGCCGATTTCCTCCGTGCGCTGGAAGCGAATGCCCACTTCGGAGCGCTGCGTGCGCGCCAGTTCCGCCAGCCAGGCGTCCTTGGACCCGAGGAACGCGCCGTCGATGCGCGTGGCCAGTTCCTTCTCGAGTTCCGATTGAACTTCCGGCGCGGAGAGTTCGATGCCGCGGCGCTGCGCTTCCTTCTCGATCAAATGATCGCCTGCGAAAGTCGTCGCCAGGCGCGCACCGAAGTTGTCGATCAGCCAGCGCGTGTATTCGTCGGAGCTGATCTCCTCGCCATCGATGCGCAGCACCGGCTCGCTGCGCGCCTTGAGCGGGCTGCCCACTTGCTGGGATTGCGGCGCCGGATCCGAATGCAAAACGAAAAGGAGGAGCGTGAGGAGCTGGCGGATCATCGTCGGCAAGATCTTAGTGACTCCCCGGCCGCGAGCCGTGGGCCGACGGGGTTCCGACGGGATCGATACGCAGCGATTCCGGCTCGAGGCCGCAAAAAAATCCGAGATTTTCGGCCCTTGGCGCCGCGCCGGCGAGTCGTTGTCTTGTGGCCATCGACCGCCCGCTCCAGCTCGAACCCGGCTCCGCCTCCTTTCCGGCGGAACTGCGTTCCGTGCCCTCCCCGCCCGAGGAGATCTTCGTACGAGGACGACTCGAGCTCTTGGCGCGCGCGCCGCGCATTGCGATCGTCGGCACGCGCGCGCCGACGCCCTACGGCGAAGCCCAGGCGCGGCACTTCGCGCGCGTGCTCGCCGGTGCCGGCGCGGTGATCGTCAGCGGACTGGCTCGCGGCATCGACGAGGCCGCGCACCGCGGTGCCCTCGAGGTCGGCGGCGCCACGATCGCCGTCCTGGGCAGCGGTGTCGACAGGCCCTGGCCGGACGGGGAGCTGGCCCGACGCATGGCCGTCGAAGGGCTTTTGCTCTCGGAGTTCGCGCCGGGCGAGGGCCCGCGGCGACACCACTTTCCGCTGCGCAATCGAATCATCGCCGGACTGTCGCGCGCCGTAGTCGTCATCGAGGCCGCACACGCCTCGGGCTCGCTGATCACAGCGCGCTGGGCCGTCGACCAGGGCCGCGATGTCTACGCCTTGCCTGGCCGAGTCGACCACCCGATGGCGCGCGGCTGCCATCGATTGCTGCGCGAGGGTGCGGCGCTGATCGAGGCTCCGGAGGAACTCGTCATCGAGTTGGGACTTGCCGAGAGTGGTGCCGGACCCGTGCGCGATGCGCTCGAGCCCGAGGAGCTCGAGACGAACTCGCTCGCGCGCGCGATCCTCAGCGCGCTCGTCGGCGAAACACTTTCCTTGGATGAAGTGATCGCGCGGGTTCACGCGGCGCCGTCGGAAACGCTTTCGCAATTGGCCGAGCTGGAACTGGGCGGCTCGGTGGCGCGCTCTCCCGGAGGGCTCTATAGGCGCGTCCGTCCGCGCGGCCGCGGAGGCTAGTGCACCGAGGCGATCGTCTGCTCGAGCACGATCATGATCGCGGCGAGCAACGCACAGCCGCCAAGGAACATCAGGAGGCGGCGCGGAAAACTGCGCAGAGCCGGCCCGTCCTCCGCATCTCCGTAACAGGTGCCCAGGCCGACGATCGCCAGCGCCGCGACCATGAACAGCAAGATGTGGATGATCACCCCGCTCATGCGCTAGCCTTCGCGGTGGCGTGACTCGTCCGCAGCGGGAGTCCGAGCAGCTTCGATTCGCTGTAGCCGTACACGTCGATCATCGCCAACGTATTGAGCATCCCCGCGATGCAGGCGAAAACAAGGCCCGCATCGACATACGGAATGTCGCGGCGCACCGAGGCCGTGCCCCACACGGCTTCGGCGAGCAGCGCCGGCAGTCCGACCAAAAATTGCCCCGACCAATAATAGAAGTGGCGCTCGCGGCTGAGATTCGTTCCTTCGGCGAGCACGCTGCCGAATACGAAAAGTCCGACCAGCAAGGCGAACACGACCACGGCGCGCTGGCGCCGACCCTGCATCCAGTGTCCAAGTCCTGGCACGGCCAGCGTCGCGAGTACAGCGAGGTACGGAGCGGGCACGCCGACTGCCGCGCGAATCGAAGTGCGCGCGCACCAATGCGCGTGAACGATCACTCCGATGTTCAGTACGCCGCTCAGCGCTGTCAGCGTCGCACCGAGTCGCAGCCACTCCGGATAGGGCCGCGCAAAGCCCGGCCCGAAGCCATAGTGCTGCATCTGATAGACGAAGGCGCCGAGGTTTCCGACTTCGGGCGAAAGCGCCGGAGCGAAAAGGCTGCGCAGCTCTAGATCGAGGTACTCAAAGCCCATCCCGTCGCTGAGCTTCAAGCCGAGCAGGTAGATGCCCTGGATCACGACGAAGCACAAGAGTCCGATCCCAGCCTGTCCAAGATAGAGGTGGCCCGCGCCCGGGATCAGCCAGGAGAGCAGTCCGGCGACGGTCGGGTCGCCGCTGCCCTTGCTCGACGCGACGCGCTGCGGAACGGGGCTCGGCGGCGCAATCGCGGGCCGCGCGCCGCCGCTGTCGATGAAGACGGGCGTCGACGCTCCTGGCGCGGGCGCTGAGGCGGGCTTCGGCTTCTGGCTCGGCTCGGATTCCAAGGCGGCGAGATGATACGTTGCCGGAGCCTCGGCGCGTGCCGCGGGCTTCGACCAATCCTCGGCTGGAACGCTCCGACCCGCCCTTCGCCCCATGATCGAACACGAACATCGGCTGCGCGTTCGCTACGGCGAGACCGATCAGATGGGCGTGGTCTACCACGCCAATTACCTCGCCTATATGGAAGAGGGCCGCACCCGGCTGATGCACGCCCGTGGCTGTTCCTATGCGGACCTGGAGCGCAGCGGCTATGGCCTGGCGGTACGTCGCGCCTCCATGCGTTTCCGGGCGCCGGCGCTCTACGACGAAGAACTCTTGGTGCGCACGCGGATTGACCGTGTCCGCGGCGCCTCTGTGAATTTCACTTACGCAATCCTGAGAGCAGCGGATGAAACCCTGCTGTGCGAAGGCGAGACGGAACTGGCCTGCATCGACTTGCGCACCGCGGAGCGACGGCCCTGCCTGATGCCCGACTCGCTCAGGCTCGGGTTTGAGGCCTAGGTCGGGCTACTCCGGACCCTGCTTGCGCCCGCGGCGGGACCGCTTGGCCTCGGCGTCGAGCGATTTCGGCCCGGCCTTCGTGCCGCGACCACGCGCCCGGGGGTTCTCCACCTCAATCATGTGGCCGAAGCCGGGGAAGGGCGGAGGCAAGAGATCGAGCAAGCGCTCGGCACAACTCGGACACGCGCGTCCATCCTCCGTGCGGTTGAGTGAAAGCACGGGACCGGCGTCGAGGCCGCAAGTGATACAGAGCGAAGGTCGAGGGGCGGACATGGCGCTTCGGATCGGCGTTCCTGGGCTGCTTCTTGAGTCGAGCGGCCCACCCTGATCTGGTCGCGCCCCCCCGCCGGCCGGTTCCTGGCGGCGACGGCGACGAGTCGCCGCTCGATCGGCCCCGCGCCACTCATGGAAGAATTTTCAGGGCTCCGCGGCAAGCCGGTCAAAGGCCGAGGAAGCAGGCTGCAGGGGTCCGGCGGCGACCCGCGACCACAATTTTTGGGGCTCGCTCCACCGCGCATTCAAATAGCACTGTTTCAGTGCTATATTGGTCGACCAAGACTCGCCCCCGATGCTCCAGCTCACGAAACGTTCTGAATATGCCCTGATCGCCCTGGTCCACATGGTGGACCGTGGCGACGAGGTCACCAGCGTGCGCGAACTGTGCGAACGCTACCCGCTGCCCAAGCGCCTGGTGGCCGAAGTCCTGAAAGATCTCGCGCACGCCGGGCTGGTGGTTTCCCATCGCGGCTCGCAGGGCGGCTACTCGCTGGCACTTCCGCCCGAGCGCATCACGCTGGGCAAGATCCTCGGCACGATCGAAGGCGCCCCTGCGCTGACGAATTGCGATTCGATCGCGCACCTGCGCGACGGCGGCTGCGAGGTTCACCCGACCTGCCCTATCCGTTCTCCGATCGAACGCATCCGCGAGCACATCTGGCGCCTGTTCGAAGCCACCTCGCTGCGCTCGCTCGTTCCGACCGCGCAGGCCGGCCACGCTCAGGTCATCCAACGACTGCGCGAAAGTCTGGCGGCCGGCACCCCCCATTAGATGCACTGCAAGGTTCCATGAACTTCCCGATCTACCTCGACTATCAAGCCACCACGCCCTGCGATCCGCGCGTCGTCGAAACGATGCTGCCGTTTTTCACGCAGGCCTTCGGCAACGCGGCGAGCCGCAGCCACTCCTTCGGCTGGACGGCGGAGCAGGCCGTCGAAACCGCGCGCGGCCAGATCGCCGAGTTGATCGGCGCGTCGCCCAAGGAAATCGTTTTCACCTCCGGTTCCACCGAAGCGATCAACCTGGCGCTCAAGGGCGTGGCGGAGATGTACGCCGAGAAGGGCAAGCACGTGATCACCAGCAGCGCCGAGCACAAGGCCGTGCTCGACACCTGCAAGCACCTCGAGCAGGCCGGCGCGGAAGTCACCTACCTCGCGCCCGACAAGAGCGGCCGCGTCAGCGTCGAGCAGGTCGCGGCGGCGCTGCGGCCCGACACGATCCTGGTCGCGCTGATGTGGGCCAACAACGAAGTCGGCACGCTCAATCCGGTGCGCGAAATTGGCGAACTCTGCCACGCCAAGGGTGTGCTGTTTTTCAGCGACGCGACCCAGGCCGCGGGCAAGATTCCCGTCGACGTCGAAGCCGATCACGTCGACCTTTTGTGCCTCTCCGGCCACAAGATCTACGGCCCCAAGGGCGTCGGCTGCCTGTACGTGCGCCGCAAGAATCCGCGCGTGCGCCTCGTCGCGCAGATGGACGGTGGCGGCCACGAACGCGGCATGCGCTCGGGCACGCTCAACGTGCCGGGCATCGTCGGACTCGGTAAGGCCTGCGAGCTCGCGCGTATGGAGATGGACGCGGAAGCGCGCCGCACCAGCGAACTGCGCGATTTGCTCGAGAAGCTGATCACGGCCCAACTCGACTTCGTCTTCCTGAACGGCAACCGCGAACACCGCCTGCCGAACTGCCTGAACCTGTCCTTCCCCTACGTCGAGGGCGAATCCTTGATCATGGGCATCCACAAGCTGGCCGTTTCCTCCGGATCGGCTTGCACGTCGGCGAGCCTCGAACCGAGCCACGTGCTGCGCGCGATGGCGGTCGGCGACGAACTCGCCCACAGCTCGATCCGCTTCGGCATCGGCCGCTTCACGACCCGCGAGGACATCGAGTTCGCCGCGGCCCAAGTCATCGAAAACGTGCGCCGCTTGCGCGAACTCTCACCGCTCTACGAAATGGTCAAAGAGGGCGTCGACCTCTCGACCGTGAAGTGGCAAGCCGCTCACTGAACCACTGCCCGCGAACCAACCCACTGATATGGCCTACAGCAACAAAGTCCTGGATCACTACAACAACCCGCGCAACGTGGGCTCGCTCGACAAGGCCGCGCTCTCTGTCGGCACGGGCGTCGTCGGCGCGCCGGAGTGCGGCGACGTCATGAAACTGCAGATCGAAGTCGAAGGCGACCGCATCGTCGACGCCAAGTTCAAGACCTTCGGCTGCGGCTCGGCGATCGCGAGTTCCTCGCTCGCCACCGAGTGGATCAAGGGCAAGACACTCGACGAAGCCTTGAAGATTTCCAACACACAGATCGTCGAAGAGCTCTCGCTGCCGCCGGTGAAAATCCACTGCAGCGTGCTGGCGGAAGACGCGATCAAGTCGGCGATCGCCGACTACAAGTCGAAGCAACAGAAGTAGGCACGAAACATGATCGGCATCACTGAACGCGCGCAGAAGGAAGTCAAGCGCATCATCACCGAACAGAATCTGCCGCCCCAGACGGCGCTGCGCGTCGGCGTCAAGGGCGGCGGCTGCTCGGGATTCTCATACACGCTGGGCTTCGACGACCAGGTCGCGGAAACCGATCAGGTCGAAGAGGTCGCCGGTGTGCGCATCGTCTGCGACCCGAAGAGCTTCCTGTACCTGAGCGGCACCGAAGTCGACTTCGAGGACAACTTGATGGGGCGCGGCTTCAAGTTCGGCAATCCGAACGCCTCGAAGACCTGCGGTTGCGGCGAGTCGTTCAGCGTCTGATCCCGGCGTGAACGTCTGTCCGCGCTGCCAGGCGAAACTGGAAACTCCGCTGGCGTGTTCCGCCTGCGGAGCACTGCTCGCAGATGCCACGCTCGGCGTGCGCGATCCGTTCGCGATCTTCGGCCTCGAACCTGGCTTCGCGCTCGACAAGGAAATGCTTCGCCGGCGGCTGTTGCGCTTCTCGCGGCTGGTCCACCCCGATTTTTTTGCGACCGCGGGAGTCGAGCAACGCTCACTGGCGGAAAGCGCCAGCGCGGCGTTGAATGCGGCCCACGAACTGCTCGCGGACGACGCGGCACGCGCCGATTGGCTGGTGCGAAGGCTCGGCGGTCCCGACGAACAGTCGGAGCGCTCGATGCCCCAGGAATTCCTGCTGGAAGTGCTCGACTGGAACGAGACACTCGAAAACGCGCGCGGCGCTGCGTCAGGCTCGGCAGAGCGCAGCGCGATTCAAAAACTCGGCGCGCAACTAGAAGCGCGCCGTCGCGAGATTTTCGAATCGATCGCGCGCGGGCTCGACCCGCTGCCGACACACGGCAGCCTGAAACTGGCCGCGCTGCGCAAGCAACTCAATGCAGCGCGCTACCTCGACAAGACGATCGCACAGATCGGCGCCCTGCGCGTGAGCCAGACGCTCTCGCAGTAATCCCCATGGCCTTCATCGAACTCACCGTGCTCAACAACGCCGCGCGCCAGACGGCCATCGGCATCGACCTTGGCACCACCAATTCGCTGGGCGCGATGTGGAAGGACGGCCGGCCGATCGTGCTGCACCCCGAGGGCGAAAACGGCTACGTGCCGAGCGCGCTGCACTTCACCGAGGACGGCCGCATCATCGTCGGTCGGGAGGCGCGCGACCGCGCCTTGATCGATCCCGAGCACACGCTGTTCAGCATCAAGCGTTTCATGGGCCGTGGTCTGAAGGACGTTGTCCAGGACGCGGCTAGCGTGCCCTGCAAGATCGGCGAGAGTGCGAACGGCGTGATCGAGTTCGAAATGCGCGGGCGCAAGTACACGCCGCAGGAACTCTCGGCCCTGATCCTGCTCAAGGTGCACGACATGGCCTGCCGCGCGCTGGGCGGACAGGAGACGATCAACGTCGTGATCACGGTGCCGGCCTACTTCGACGACGCACAGCGCCAAGCCACGCGCGACGCCGCCCGGCTGGCCGGGCTCGAGGTGCTGCGCATCGTCAACGAACCCACGGCCGCGAGCCTGGCCTACGGACTCGACCGCAAGAAACAAGGCACGGTTGCGGTCTTCGACCTCGGCGGCGGGACCTTCGACGTTTCGTTGCTCTCGATCGAGGAGGGCGTCTTTCGCGTGCTCTCGACCCATGGCGACACGCACCTTGGCGGCGACGATCTCGACCGCGTGTTGGTCCAGGCGGCGATGGAAGATCTCGCGCGCACGATTTCGGCGAGCACGCTGCGCGACGGCGGTTTTCAACAACTGCTGCGGCTGGCGGCGGAGAAGTGCAAGATCGAACTCTCGAGTTCTCCCGAAGCGGAAATGCACGTGCACCTGCCCGAGACTGGACTGCACTGGCGGCGGCGCTTCTCGCGCGACGAATTCGAAGTCTTGGCGGCGCCGTTGATCGAACGCACGATCGACGCCTGCCGCAAGGCGCTCGCGGATGCGAAGCTCGAAACATCCGCCATCGACGAAGTCGTGCTGGTCGGGGGCGCCACGCGCATCCCCTTGGTGCGCCGGCGCGTCGAAGCGTTTTTCCATCGCAAGCCGCACACCGAACTCAATCCCGACGAAGTCGTGGCGCTCGGCGCCGCGGTGCAGGCCCACGTGCTCACCGGCGGTACGCGCGACATCCTGTTGATGGACGTCACGCCGCTCTCGCTCGGGCTTGAAACGCTCGGCGGCGCAGTGGCAAAGATCATCCTTCGCAACTCGACGATCCCGTGTTCGGCGACCGAGGGTTTTACGACCTACGCGGACAATCAGACCGGCATCGACTTCCACGTCGTGCAGGGCGAGCGCGAACTCGCGCGCGACTGCCGCACGCTCGGCCGTTTCAAGTTGAGCGGCATTCCGCCTATGCCCGCCGGCATGGCGCGCATCGCGGTAAAATTCCACATCGACGCCAACGGTATGTTGACGGTCAGCGCCAAGGAAGAATCCACGGGGGTTTCCGCGCGCATCGAAGTCGCGCCGATGAATGGGCTCTCCGATGCGGAAGTCGAAGGCATGCTCAAGGCTTCTTACGACAACGCGCGCGCCGACTTCGACGAGTCGCGGCTCGCAAATTTGAAGGTCGAGATCGGGACCATGTTGCGCGCGACCGAGCGCGGCCTGCGCGAGTACCGTTTCGCGCTCGACAAGGAAACGGTGCGCGATCTCGAGGACTCGATGAAGTCCGTGCGCGCCGCCGGCGAACAGGCCGACGTCAACGTGCTGCAGAAGGCGCGCGACATCTTCGAGCGCGCGACCCTGCCGCTGGCCGCCGTGATGATGGACAACGTCGCCAAGTCGGCCCTGACCGGCAAGCGGTTGGACGAGGTGTGACCGGTGTCAGACACCCAACCAGCCGACCTTTT